>NZ_CP043633.1:1745000-2108750 GCF_012974865.1 Nonlabens sp. Ci31
TTATATGAGTACAAGTCCAATGGTTAATGAATAGATTGTTTCCAGGATAATCATTTATATAGCATGGGGTATTGGTTCCTCAAAAGATACCCTATTGGGTTCTTAAGGATTTGTATCTGAGGAGCTTTTTAAAAAATGCTTGGAGTGTAGACATTATGAAACCTTATTAGAAGTTATCTTTTTGTAATGACCTTGACTTTATTGAATCAGTGTTGTGAGGAAGAATCCTTACTTACCTATCTCTAATCATTAAACGTATTAATGGTTTCGGCTGTTTTGCTATTTTTAAGATAGAGGTATTTATGTAGCGGTTATAACGCGGCTGCAGGGAGGAGGATCGTTTAGCTCAAGATGGGGCTTATATGTAAAGAGTATATCAAATCATTTCAAATAGTAGTTTACTGTAAATGAGGTGTTTGTTTTTCATTTCAAATTATTTTCATTTTTTCTCATTAAAAAGTTTGGTTTGTAACAGATAGTGTCTGTATATTTGCCTCCGCTAAGGAAAACAGGTATATGTTTAACGAGGCAAATGTTCTTCAAAAAGGCTAAAAAATCAACAATAAAATCGTGAAGATTTATGGTAAGATTTTAGTTTTAGATTTTGAAGATGTTCATTGAGATATTGATTGACAGCACAAATTAGAGTTATCACTTTAGGGTGGTAATTATAGTTATATAATAAATTTAGATAAGCACAATGCTAATTAAGTAGTTTCAAAAAAGCATCATATATTAAATGATCTTTAAAAAGATTCGACGATGAAGAGTTTGATCCTGGCTCAGGATGAACGCTAGCGGCAGGCTTAACACATGCAAGTCGAGGGGCAGCATATCTAGCTTGCTAGATGATGGCGACCGGCGCACGGGTGCGTAACGCGTATACAATCTACCTATTACTGAGGGATAGCCCGAAGAAATTTGGATTAACACCTCATAGTATTATTGAATCGCATGATTTAGTAATTAAAGGTTACGGTAATAGATGAGTATGCGTCCTATTAGCTAGATGGTGAGGTAAAGGCTCACCATGGCTACGATAGGTAGGGGTCCTGAGAGGGAGATCCCCCACACTGGTACTGAGACACGGACCAGACTCCTACGGGAGGCAGCAGTGAGGAATATTGGACAATGGGCGCAAGCCTGATCCAGCCATGCCGCGTGTAGGAAGACGGCCCTATGGGTTGTAAACTACTTTTGTACGGGAAGAAACCTCTCTACGTGTAGAGAGTTGACGGTACCGTAAGAATAAGCACCGGCTAACTCCGTGCCAGCAGCCGCGGTAATACGGAGGGTGCAAGCGTTATCCGGAATCATTGGGTTTAAAGGGTCCGTAGGCGGGCTAATAAGTCAGTGGTGAAATGCAGGGGCTTAACTCCGGCACTGCCATTGATACTGTTAGTCTTGAATTATTGTGAAGTGGTTAGAATATGTAGTGTAGCGGTGAAATGCTTAGATATTACATAGAATACCGATTGCGAAGGCAGATCACTAACAATATATTGACGCTGATGGACGAAAGCGTGGGTAGCGAACAGGATTAGATACCCTGGTAGTCCACGCCGTAAACGATGGTTACTAGCTGTTCGGTACGATTGAGTACTGAGTGGCCAAGCGAAAGTGATAAGTAACCCACCTGGGGAGTACGTTCGCAAGAATGAAACTCAAAGGAATTGACGGGGGCCCGCACAAGCGGTGGAGCATGTGGTTTAATTCGATGATACGCGAGGAACCTTACCAGGGCTTAAATGCAGATTGACAGGTTTAGAAATAGACTTTTCTTCGGACAATTTGCAAGGTGCTGCATGGTTGTCGTCAGCTCGTGCCGTGAGGTGTCAGGTTAAGTCCTATAACGAGCGCAACCCCTGTTGCTAGTTGCCAGCGAGTCATGTCGGGGACTCTAGTGAGACTGCCAGTGCAAACTGTGAGGAAGGTGGGGATGACGTCAAATCATCACGGCCCTTACGTCCTGGGCCACACACGTGCTACAATGGTAGGGACAGAGAGCAGCCACTTCGTGAGAAGGAGCGAATCTTCAAACCCTATCTCAGTTCGGATCGTAGTCTGCAACTCGACTACGTGAAGCTGGAATCGCTAGTAATCGCATATCAGCCATGATGCGGTGAATACGTTCCCGGGCCTTGTACACACCGCCCGTCAAGCCATGGAAGCTGGGGGTGCCTGAAGTCGGTGACCGCAAGGAGCTGCCTAGGGTAAAACCGGTAACTAGGGCTAAGTCGTAACAAGGTAGCCGTACCGGAAGGTGCGGCTGGAACACCTCCTTTCTGGAGTTTCTGAAATAATGAAACTACAAGAGTGATGTAATAATGGGTTACTTAATTAGTGTGTTTATTTATTTTATATTAGGAATTGTCAATTAAGAGAAGCCGCAAGGTTTTGTTCAATGATTTAGAGTCTCATAGCTCAGCTGGTTAGAGCGCTACACTGATAATGTAGAGGTCGGCAGTTCGAGTCTGCCTGAGACTACTTTTTATGTGGTTTTGCCACATTTGTTCATTTAAAATAATAAGGAAACTTTAGATGTTGAGGATTATATTCCATATTCATAATTTTGAATTTATTTTCTAAATTTCTGAAATGGGGGATTAGCTCAGCTGGCTAGAGCGCCTGCCTTGCACGCAGGAGGTCATCGGTTCGACTCCGATATTCTCCACTGGTGTATTTAATACACAAACGTTCATTGACATATTGAAAAGATTAAACGAGTAACGTAGATTAATTTCTACATTATAATAGTAAAATAAAATAGGTTTTTACTCCATATCGTTGTGGAGTAAAATTGAATATCATAAGCAAATTAAGGGCGTATGGGGAATGCCTTGGCTCTCAGAGGCGATGAAGGACGTGATAAGCTGCGATAAGTTGCGGGGATCAGCACATGTGAATTGATCCGCAAATTTCCGAATGGGGCAACCCGGTATATTGAAGATATATCACCCGCAAGGGAGCAAACCTGGTGAACTGAAACATCTAAGTAGCCAGAGGAAGAGAAAACAATAGTGATTCCGCTAGTAGTGGCGAGCGAACGCGGAATAGCCCAAACCAATAATGTTACGGCATTGTTGGGGTTGTAGGACCGTAATATTTGATGTGCAATGAATAGGAATCTTTTGGAAAAAAGAACCAAAGAGGGTGATAGTCCTGTACTGGTAAGTTGCATTATTGATAACGGTATCCTGAGTAGTGCGGGGCACGTGAAACCCTGTATGAATCAAGCGGGACCATCCGCTAAGGCTAAATACTCCTGAGAGACCGATAGTGAACTAGTACCGTGAGGGAAAGGTGAAAAGAACCCTGAATAAGGGAGTGAAATAGATCCTGAAACCATACGCTTACAAGCGGTCGGAGCCCATTAATTGGGTGACGGCGTGCCTTTTGCATAATGAGCCTACGAGTTACCGTTGTTAGCAAGGTTAAGGATTTCAGATCCGCAGCCGTAGCGAAAGCGAGTCTGAATAGGGCGTGTAGTTAGCAGTGGTAGACGCGAAACCGTGTGATCTACCCATGGGCAGGGTGAAGCTGTAGTAACATACAGTGGAGGCCCGAACCGGTTGACGTTGAAAAGTCTTCGGATGACCTGTGGGTAGGGGTGAAAGGCCAATCAAACTCGGAAATAGCTCGTACTCCCCGAAATGCATTTAGGTGCAGCGTTAACTAAGTTTTATAGAGGTAGAGCTACTGATTGGATGCGGGGGCTTCATCGCCTACCAATTCCTGACAAACTCCGAATGCTATAAAATAGTGGTTAGCAGTGAGGGCATGGGTGCTAAGGTCCATGTCCGAGAGGGAAAGAACCCAGATCATCAGCTAAGGTCCCAAAATATATGTTAAGTTGAATAAACGAGGTTGTACTGCATAGACAGCTAGGATGTTGGCTTGGAAGCAGCCATTCATTTAAAGAGTGCGTAACAGCTCACTAGTCGAGCGGTACGGCATGGATAATAATCGGGCATAAACATATTACCGAAGCTATGAATTCGAAAGAGTGGTAGGGGAGCATTCTATTGACGTTGAAGATGATTCGTGAGAGTTGTTGGAGTTTATAGAAACGAAAATGTAGGCATAAGTAACGATAAAGGGAGCGAGAAACTCCCTCACCGAAAGACCAAGGTTTCCTCAGCTATGCTAATCAGCTGAGGGTTAGTCGGGTCCTAACGCGTACCCGAAGGGGGAAGTGGATGGACAACAGGTTAATATTCCTGTACCTGCTCACAATAAAAGTGACGGAGGTGTAAATCTAGTGCGTACTGACGGAATAGTACGTTGAATCAATTTTTAAGATTGAGATAGTACCATGAGGTTACGACTGATTGGATAATCTAGAGGAGCAACTTCCAAGAAAAACAAGTGAAGCAGCCCGTACCGCAAACCGACACAGGTGGTTGGGATGAGAATTCTAAGGTGCTCGAGTGATTCATGGCTAAGGAATTAGGCAAAATTGACCTGTAACTTCGGGAGAAAGGTCCCCTATATTTATATAGGGCGCAGTGAAAAGATCCAAGCGACTGTTTATCAAAAACACAGGGCTCTGCTAAATCGAAAGATGATGTATAGGGCCTGACACCTGCCCGGTGCCGGAAGGTTAAGAGGAGGGTTTAGCTTCGGCGAAGATCTCAATTGAAGCCCCGGTAAACGGCGGCCGTAACTATAACGGTCCTAAGGTAGCGAAATTCCTTGTCGGGTAAGTTCCGACCTGCACGAATGGTGTAACGATTTGGATACTGTCTCAGCCATGAGCTCGGTGAAATTGTAGTATCGGTGAAGATGCCGATTACCCGCTACGGGACGAAAAGACCCCGTGCACCTTTACTATAGCTTAGTATTGATTTTGGATAAGTAATGTGTAGGATAGGTGGGAGACATCGAAGTATTATCGCTAGGTAGTATGGAGTCATTGTTGAAATACCACCCTTTGCTTATTTGAAATCTAACCTTTCACAAGGGACATTGCTTGGTGGGTAGTTTGACTGGGGTGGTCGCCTCCAAAAGAGTAACGGAGGCTTCTAAAGGTACCCTCAGCACGCTTGGTAACCGTGCGTAGAGTGCAATGGCATAAGGGTGCTTGACTGAGAGACATACAGGTCGATCAGGTTGGAAACAAGAGCATAGTGATCCGGTGGTTCCGCATGGAAGGGCCATCGCTCAAAGGATAAAAGGTACGCCGGGGATAACAGGCTGATCTCCCCCAAGAGCTCACATCGACGGGGGGGTTTGGCACCTCGATGTCGGCTCGTCACATCCTGGGGCTGGAGAAGGTCCCAAGGGTTGGGCTGTTCGCCCATTAAAGTGGCACGCGAGCTGGGTTCAGAACGTCGTGAGACAGTTCGGTCTCTATCTGTAGTGGGCGCAAGAAATTTGAGTGAATCTGACTTTAGTACGAGAGGACCGAGTTGGACTGACCGCTGGTCTACCAGTTGTTCCGCCAGGAGCATTGCTGGGTAGCTACGTCGGGAAGGGATAAGCGCTGAAAGCATATAAGCGCGAAACCCATCACAAGATGAGATTTCTTTAAAGGGTCGTGGGAGACTACCACGTTGATAGGTCATAGGTGTAAAGGCAGTAATGTCATAGCCGAGTGATACTAATTACCCGTAAGCTTAGGTATTCATTCCTTTTTTTATTTACTTGTTTATATTTTCAATATGTCAACTTATACAGTTGATTTTATATCAGCTGAACCATTAAGGTGGTTATAGCGATGGGGCTCACCTCTTACCTTTCCGAACAGAGAAGTTAAGCCCATTTGCGCAGATGGTACTGCTATTTGTGGGAGAGTATGTCGCCGCCTTCTTTTAAACCCTTGTCCTAACGGATGAGGGTTTTTTTATGCCCTAAATCTACATCAAAAAAATACCTGGTATCTGGCCTTGTGCCAGGAACAGACTACCTAACTAAGGATAAAAGCCTTCGTAATCCTATAACCTTTAATGACCAGCGCCACTTCCTAGTACGCTTTGCTTAACCTATTTAGGCAAGTGGATAGCTAATCATATAGAGTAGGTCATGGGTATAATGCCTTTATGGTACCCGTGATCTGGATCAAAATACACATTACAGCTTCTGAAGACATAAAATACGAGTGATGTCCATGTCAACAAGAGATGACTATAGTTCCATTTAAAATATATGGAAGCTCTTTATTATTATAGATCTATAATGAAATGCCTATACCATTAAAGGTCATTTTTGATTACCTTAAGGACAAGTTGCTAAGGCTATTAAGGAAAGTAAACGAAATCTTCTGCATGATGGTATAAGAAAAAAATTACATGCTAGTAAAGGAGGTAATTAAACGAGGTCAAAAGTTTTTTTGATACTCAGAGTCATCAATCTGATCCTAAAAAAATTGATGCGATAAGAAAAGGGTCAACTATTAATGCTGATGAATCAATAGTGCTGTAGAACCAATAAATTAGTCTGCTTATGCTGTTGGATCATGGGTTCTTTAAAAGGATAATCTACGGAACGCTAGAATTAAACTTTTGAGCTAGTCATATAGTTTCCATATCTTGTTATCATTAATAACAAGGGTTATGTAAGTCTTTAAAGGTCAAAATATACTGAGTTTTGTGAAAGAACTGCCAGATGATGATGCTTGTAAAGCATATTTAGCAAAAATAAAATGGCAGGATGGTTTTACATGTATAAAATGTGGTCACACTAAGGGCTGTGATAAATCTGGTTATAGATATCATTGTTACAGTTGCAATCACGTTGAAAGCGCCACGGCAAACACCTTGTTTCATAAGGTTAAATTTGGTTTGCAAAAGGCATTCTGCGTTGTGTTTGAAAGGAGTACTAGTATCAAGAGTGTTTCCAGCGTTCAAATGGGAAAGCGATTTGATATCCGTCAAGGTACCGCTTGGTATTTCATGCAGAAAGTTAGAAAGTCAATGAAAAGCAGTCAAAAATATCCTCTAACCGAAATAGTTCCTGTAGATGAATTTACCGTAGGAGGAAAAGAACAAGGCAAGCAAGGTAGAAGTTACGATTCAAAAAAGAAAAAAGCAGTGATAGCGGTAGAACTGAGCGCCGAACATAAAATCAAAAGAGTTTATGTGAAGTCTATAGATGATTACTCAGCTAAATCACTAACTCCAATATTTGAAGAACATATAGATCCCTCTGCAAAAATAGTTACCGATAAATGGAGAGGTTATGCTCCACTTAAAAAGAATTATGATATAGAGCAGAAGCTAAGTAATAACGGAAGTAATTTTAAAGAACTACATGTTGTAATTATGCAGTTAAAATCTTGGTTGAGAGCAATACCTACACATTTTAGTAAATGGCATGTGCAAAGCTACTTTGACGAATTCTGTTTTAGAATTAATCGATCTCAATCCAAACAGAGCATATTCCATAAAACAATAGAAAGAATGGTAATAGCTAAACCAATTTATCATAAAGATATAAAATAGATGCTAAGTGTGTAACTCAATAAACTAATTCTTTAATCAGGCAGAGTTTAGTTTAAACGATCATAGAATTCTTGATCCATGCTTCTTATGGCTAAGAACGCAAATGGGTCCTTAAATTATTTTCCTCTTACCGCTTTTTCCCATTCCCAAGAACTAGCAAGAGCTTCTTCCAATGAATAGGTAGATTCCCATCCGAGGACCTGCTTTACCCTATCAGTTTGCGCATAGGCCTCAACCACATCTCCAGCGCGACGTCCTACAATCTTATAGTTGAGTGGGTGTCCAGTTGCGTTTTCAAAAGCCGTGATCACTTCTAGTACGGTAGAACCGGTTCCAGTTCCTACATTAAAGACTTCAAAGTTTTCTTCTCCTTTTTTATCTAGCAGTCTAGAAAGAGCCGCCACATGAGCCTTGGCTAGATCTACTACATGAATGTAGTCTCTTACCGCAGTTCCATCTCGAGTAGGGTAGTCATTTCCGTAAACAGAAAGTTGTTCTCTTAATCCTATGGCAGTCTGGGTAATATAAGGAACTAGGTTTTGCGGAATCCCTAATGGCAATTCGCCAATTTTAGCACTTTTATGAGCCCCTATTGGGTTGAAATATCTTAGAGCGATTGCATTTAAATGTGGTGTTACTTTGCAAGTGTCTCTTATAATCTCTTCTCCTATTTGCTTCGTGTTTCCATAAGGAGATTCGGCTGGCTTAATGGGAGCGTCTTCTGTAACTGGTAATTTATCAGCTTGGCCATAGACCGTACAGGAAGAACTAAAAATAAAACTCGTCTCTTTATCTTGGATGTTTTGAAGCATATAAACCAGTGCATTGATATTATTTTCATAATATAACAATGGGTTCTCTACGCTTTCTCCTACGGCTTTGGAAGCAGCAAAATGAATGATTCCTTTTACATTTCTATGTTTTTCAAAAAAAGTGGCAAGAGATTCTTTATCTCTTACATCTACCTTTTCAAAGCTTGGTTTTATATTAGTTATAGAGGTAATCTTATTTAAAACGTCTAAAGAAGTGTTAGATAAATTATCTATAATAAGAACTTCATAACCTTGTTCTTGAAGCTCAACAACAACGTGAGAACCTATATAACCTAAACCGCCAGTAACTAATATTTTCATAGGAAGTAAAAATAAACTTTATTATGAAAGTACCTAAACAAAAAGAGCTGCATAAATTGCAGCTCTTTACTATATATTCCGATTCTTAATTAATCTCTAAGTAAACCTCTTGAGATCACTATTTTTTGAATCTCACTAGTTCCTTCATAGATTTGAGTGATTTTGGCATCTCTCATTAATCGTTCTACGTGATATTCTTTTACAAAACCATTACCACCAAAAACCTGAACGGCCTCCACCGAAGTGTCCATGGCCGTTTGGGAAGCAAAAAGCTTTGCCATTGCACCACTCATATCATAATTACGCCCTTGGTCTTTATCCCAAGCGCTTTGCATTACTAAGTGACGAGCAGCAGCGATATTAGTATGCATGTCTGCGAGTTTAAAAGCAATCGCTTGATGATTGCAGATCTCTGTACCAAAAGATTTTCTAACCTTAGAATAATCTCTGGCTAGTTCATAGGCTCCAGAAGCAATACCTAGTGCTTGCGCAGCAATACCTATACGGCCTCCAGAAAGTGACTTCATCGCAAACTTAAAACCGAATCCATCTTCTCCTATTCTATTTTCCTTAGGAATTTTTACGTCATTGAAAATTAAGGAGTGGGTATCACTACCGCGTATCCCTAATTTATCCTCTTTAGCTCCTATTTCAAAACCGTCCCAACCTTTTTCTACAATAAAAGCGTTGATTCCTTTATGCTTTTTCTCTTTATCGGTTTGAGCTATTACAATATAATAATCTGCACTATTACCATTTGTGATCCAGTTTTTGGTACCATTAAGAACGTAATGGTCACCCTTATCTATTGCAGTGGTTTTTTGAGAAGTGGCATCACTACCTGCTTCTGGCTCAGAAAGACAAAAAGCACCTATAGATTCTCCTGTAGTAAGCTTGGTAAGGTATTTTTCTTTTTGAGCCTCATTCCCGTAAGTGTCAAGTCCCCAACAAACGAGTGAGTTATTTACAGATACTATTACCGAAGAACTCGCATCAATTTTAGAGAGCTCTTCCATTACTAATACATAAGAAATAGTGTCCATACCGCCGCCACCGTACTTAGGTGATGCCATCATGCCCATAAAACCAAGTTCTCCCATTTTCTTTACTTGCTCTGTTGGGAATTTTTGCAAGTTATCTCTTTCTATAACGCCAGGTAAAAGTTCTGTTTTTGCAAAATCTCTCGCTGCATCTCTAATCATAAGATGCTCTTCTGTTAGGCCAAAATCCATGTATTCTTTTATTTTTTAGTTATTTTTCCGTTTTGCAAATCTAATGCTATTATTAACCATTTTCAACACCTTTAACTTATGAATCATCAGTACTATAACGTTTTAGGAATCATGTCTGGCACCTCGCTGGACGGCATTGATATCGCACACGTCGCATTAGTACGTAAAGAGTCCTGGAGCTTTCAGATTCACAGGGCAGAAACGCTCCCATATTCCAGCGAAATAAAGCAACAGCTTGCTGAAGCGATTACCTATAGTAAGGAAGAAGTTGAAAAGCTAAATCTAAAATACACCAAATATCTGGCAGAAAAAATCCTCTATTTTATCGATGCCCATAAAATAGATAAGCTAGTAGCAGTTTGCTCTCATGGACATACTATTTTCCATCAACCTCAAGAGAACTACACACTTCAAATAGGAAATCTTCCAGAGTTGGCCCAACTTATCAATCAGCGAGTGGTTTGTGATTATAGGGTTCAGGATGTTGCCCTACATGGTCAGGGAGCTCCTTTAGTTCCCATAGGCGACCGATTGTTATTCGGGGCCTATGATTATTGTTTAAATCTGGGCGGTTTTGCAAACATGAGTTTTGAGCAAAATACACAACGTATCGCTTACGACCTTTGTCCAGTAAATGTCGTTCTCAACCATTATGCTTTGAAATTGGGTAAGGAGTACGATGCAGGTGGCGCTTTCGCGAAAGCGGGAACTGTACAAAATTTAGTACTAGAACAGTTAAACTCCTTAGACTATTACCATCAAAAGGCCCCTAAATCACTGGGGATCGAGTGGGTAAATGCTACTATTTTTCAAATTCTCGATCAGATAGCCGATACCTGCGATATCATAGCCACATTTACAGAACATGTTGCGGTGCAAATTGCAAGACAATTACAACCAGAAAAAAATTTGTTTATCACTGGTGGTGGAGCCTTTAACACTTACTTAATCGATTCCATAAGTAAGCATACCACCGCTAAAATTATAATTCCAGACGCTATTATCGTAGAAAATAAAGAAGCATTGATCTTTGGGCTTTTAGGCGTTTTAAAATTGCGCAATCAGAACAATTGTCTTTCTAGTGTTACAGGAGCAGATCGAGATCACAGCAGCGGTCACATTTATGTACCTTAAGAAAATCTAAAAATGTAGATTTCCACTTGCAGCTACGTTATATTTGTGCAAACTAATCGAGTTATATGAAGGAGCTTCTTAAACGTTATGAAAACGCCGATCCTGAAATTGTTTTTCACTGGAATGATCCAGAGACTAATGCTGAAGGGTGGACGGTCATCAACAGTTTACGTGGTGGTGCTGCCGGTGGCGGTACCCGAATGAGAAAAGGGCTTGATAAAAATGAAGTACTTTCTCTTGCCAAAACCATGGAAATTAAGTTTACCGTTTCTGGCCCAGCAATAGGTGGTGCCAAATCGGGAATAAATTTTGACCCACAAGACCCTCGTAAAAAAGGTGTTTTAGAACGCTGGTATAAAGCAGTTTCTCCTTTACTGAAAAGTTATTACGGCACCGGTGGAGACCTTAATGTAGATGAAATCCACGAAGTTATTCCCATGACAGAAGACTGTGGGGTATGGCACCCGCAAGAAGGTGTTTTTAACGGGCATTTTGCTCCTAGTGAGGCAGATAAGATCAACCGAATAGGGCAGTTGCGTCAAGGGGTGATTAAAGTGATTGAAAACCCATCATTTTCTCCAGACGTTTCAAGAAAATATACAGTGGCCGATATGATCACTGGCTATGGAGTTGCAGAAGCGGTAAAACACTTCTATGATATTTATGGAGGAGATGTAAAAGGAAAACGTGCTGTTGTGCAAGGATTTGGTAATGTAGGAAGTGCAGCTGCCTTTTACCTTTCTCAAATGGGGGCAAAAGTAGTGGGAATCATAGATCAAGTAGGAGGGCTGATCAATGAAGATGGTTTTAGTTTTGAAGAAATTACAGAGTTGTTTCTCCATAAACATGGAAACAACTTAAGGTCCAAAGAATTAATTCCCTTTGAAGAAGTGAACGACCGCATCTGGAAAATAAAGACAGAAATTTTTGCACCATGTGCAGCCTCTAGATTGATTTCGCAAGATCAAATTAACCAAATGATTGCTGCTGGTTTAGAAGTTATTTCTTGCGGTGCAAATGTACCTTTTGCCGATAAAGAAATCTTCTTCGGCTCGATAATGGAACATACAGATGAGCAGGTAAGTTTGATACCTGATTTTATATCTAACTGTGGTATGGCAAGAGTATTTGCCTACTTTATGGAACGTCGCGTGC
Organism: Nonlabens sp. Ci31; assembly: GCF_012974865.1. Lineage (NCBI taxonomy): Bacteria > Pseudomonadati > Bacteroidota > Flavobacteriia > Flavobacteriales > Flavobacteriaceae > Nonlabens > Nonlabens sp. Ci31. Next base: position 1,757,097 of record NZ_CP043633.1, read on the forward strand.
AAATGACAGATGAGTCTATCTTTAATGATACCAGTATGACCATACGCAACGCCATCCAAAATACATTTAATAACAATAGCTCCAAAAAACAAATCAGTTCTACTGCATTTGAAATCGCTCTTAAACAACTAGTTTGATGAAATATTTTTTAGGTAACAGCCCTAAATGGTTCAAGTTAACCATGATCTCTTTTTTAATTTTTAATGTCCTAGGTTACTTTACTTTGAGTGGTACGGTGATGGGATGGATTTTCATAGGGGAATTTATCTTTTGTCTAGCTATGGCTTTAAAGTGTTATCCATTACAATCTGGTGGGTTACTAGCCATACAAGTATTGGCATTGGGGTTGACACATCCCATGTATAAAATTGACGAGAATACACATCAACCTGTGCTAGATGAATTAGGAAATCATATCACGGGGGGAGTATATGCAGAGGTGTCTCAAAACCTTGAAGTAATTCTTCTTCTTGTTTTCATGGTCGCGGGTATTTACTTTATGAAGCCGTTACTGATGTATATTTTTGTAAAACTGTTTACAAAGATCAAATCTAAACTAGCTTTATCGCTCGTATTTCTTTTATTAAGTGCGGTATTATCTGCCTTTTTAGATGCTTTAACAGTTACTGCGGTGCTGATAAGTGTGGGAATAGGCTTTTATAACGTGTACCATAAAATTCATTCTAGTGATCTTGATCTCGATAAAGACAGCACCTTAGACAGGGAGCAGTTAAGCGGTAAAACCCTAGAGGAATTTCGGTCTTTTTTACGTAGTTTGATAATGCACGGTGTCGTAGGTACTGCGCTAGGAGGCGTTTCTACGATTGTAGGAGAGCCTCAAAACCTATTGATAGGTTCTAAAATGGGGTGGGATTTTATAGAGTTCTTTAAGGTAATGACTGTGGTAACCATGCCAGTTTTAGCAGCGGGTATCTTAACAACCATATTTCTAGAAACGACTAAAACTTTTGGTTTTGGTCAGAAAATGCCTCCTGTAGTAAGAAATATTATTAAGGGATGGATGGAAAAAAGAGACGAAGAGCGCACGGATAAAGAGAAATATGCACTTGTAGTTCAGGCGATATCTGCTGTTTTATTAATTACGGGTCTTGCTCTTCACGTAGCGCCAGTAGGATTTATAGGATTAGCTTTGATCGTTGTTCAAACGGCTTTTATAGGAATTATTGATGAGCACAGTCTAGGTAAAGCTTTTGAAGAAGCACTTCCTTTTACGGGTCTATTAGTAGTGTTTTTTGTGATAGTTGCGATGATTCATGATCAGCATTTATTTGCTCCTATTATAGAATGGGCATTGAGTCAGGATCCAGCAAGCCAGCCGGCAATTTTCTATCTAGCAAATGGGTTTTTAAGTATGATTTCTGACAACGTATTTGTGGCGACGGTGTACATCAACGAGGTAAGTACCGCTTACGAGGCAGGCACTATCACAAGAGAACAATATGAACACCTTGCGATAGCTATTAATACAGGTACCAACCTACCTAGTGTGGCTACACCTAACGGGCAGGCGGCATTTTTGTTCTTGCTAACCTCTGCACTGGCACCTTTAATCAACTTATCTTATGGTAAGATGGTAAAGATGGCATTTCCGTATACCGTTGTTTTGACATTGGTAGGTTTAGCATGTGTGGTGTTATTTTTATAAGAAAAGAGTATTATTGTAGGAGATTATTGTGATCTCGCTTTCGCGAAAGCGGAATTTTAAAAATCAAATTCACAGTTCAAGACAATGAAATGCTAAGGAACTGCGTTAACAACCATATTAATTACATACCTTAATGAACCTACTTTTTCAAGAAACCGCAGAAGTTACAATAGAGGCAGCTCCACTTGTAAATGAAGAATCTCAATCTTTATTAGGCCTAATCACCGCTGGAGGTCCTTCTGGTACAGTGATTATAGGCGTATTGATCCTTCTATTATTTTTTGCTCTTTATATCTACTTTGAACGTCTTTTGAAGATAAGGGCCAGTTCAAAAATTGACAGCAATTTTATGTTACAGATAAAAGACCATATTACTAATGGTCGTCTAGACAGTGCAAAAATGCTTTGTGCAAAGGAAGATTCTCCTGTAGCACGACTTACAGAAAAAGGAATAAGCCGTATAGGTTCTCCTCTTGAAGATATCAATAGTGCTATTGAAAATGCGGGTAGACTTGAGGTGTATAAACTCGAGAAAAATGTAAGCATGCTGGCAACTATAGCTGGTGCAGCCCCTATGATTGGGTTTTTAGGTACTGTTATAGGAATGGTTATCGCTTTTAAAACTCTAGCAGACGCTGGAGGTAGTGCAGACATGGGTAGTCTTGCAGGTGGTATTTACACTGCTATGATTACTACTGTTGCTGGACTTATAGTAGGTATCGTTGCCTACATCGGTTACAACCATTTAGTAGTTAAAACAGATAAAGTGGTGCATCAAATGGAAGAAAATGCATCTGACTTCTTAGATCTTTTAAATGAACCAGCTTAATTATGAATTTAAGAGGTAGAAATAAGGTAAGTCCAGAATTCTCGATGTCGTCCATGACTGATATCGTGTTTTTGCTTTTGGTATTCTTTTTGCTTACATCTCCATCGATAACTCCGGAGGCTTTGGATCTATTGCTTCCTAGCGCTGGCGGGAAAACGCAAACTCAAGGTAAAGTGACCGTAAGCATATCAAAAGACGGTGTTTTTTATGTGGATGCAACACAGGCCACAGAAGAAGATTTAGAAACTAGAATCCTATCTGTACTGCTGGGGAAAGAAAAACCTACCATCATGCTGCGGTCTGATAAAGATGCTGCGGTAAGCCATTCGGTTAGAGTTATGGATATAGCAAATAGGAATAAAATTCAAATTGTACTTGCTGTAAAAAACAATTAGCCATGAGTTACCTGAAGACAAAAGAACAAAAAATTTCAGCATCTATCAGTGTTTTACTGGTGGTTTTGCTTATTCTGTTATTTAGATTTGTCTCCATAATTAATGTCATTGAAGCACCTGTAGAATCTGGGATAGCCATCAATTTTGGCAATACTGCTGTAGGGTCTGGTCCGGTAGAACCAGCAAAGACGACTAAAGTGGCGCCACAGTCTAATCCAGAGCCAGTTACTCAACCAGAAACCCCTCAAGTAGAGAATATAGTCACTCAAGATAATACAGAGGCACCCTCCGTAGTCTCTGATCCGGAGGTAAAACCAACTACAAAACCTACGAAGCCTGCTACAAAACCTGTAGAGCCGAAGCCTGATCCAAAACCAGACTCGTCTGTACTCGATGCTTTGAATAGTGTCACGGGTGCCGAAACCGTGGATGGACAAACCAATACAGGTGAAGGACCAGGGGATGGACCAGGAAACAAAGGAGATATCAATGGCGATCCTTATGCTAATACCTATTATGGTGCTCCAGGAAGTGGGCAAGGGGGTAAAGGATATGGACTTAAAGGTCGTGGTAAACTTGCCGGACGAGGCATACTTCCCACTTGTGATGAAACGGGTAAAGTGATCGTTGAAATAGAAGTAGATCGAGCAGGGAAAGTTAAAAAAGCTACCCCAGGAAAAAAGGGAACAACAAATCGCGCTGCATGTTTACTAATTGCTGCTGAGAAGAGTGCTATGACTTATAAATTTAGCGCTGCTCCTCAAGCAAAAGAAACACAAATAGGTTTTATTGAGGTGATATTTAAACTAGGAGAATAGCTTTGTCTACTTATAAAGAAACTTTAGAGTGGCTTTTCTCTCAGCTACCGATGTACCAAAGAGCAGGGAAAATAGCCTATAAAGCAGATCTGAAAAACAGTATCAGTCTTGATCAGCACTTAGCTCATCCACATACATTTTATAAAACGATACATCTAGCAGGGACTAATGGCAAAGGTTCTACCAGCCATATGCTTGCTAGTGTATTACAAGAAGCTGGTTATAAGGTAGGACTTTATACATCGCCACACCTCAAAGATTTCAGAGAGCGTATCAGGATAAATGGAGAAATGTGTTCAGAACAATTTGTAGTGGACTTTGTGGGTCAAAATAAATCCTTTTTTAAAGACCATCAACTGTCCTTTTTTGAAATGACCGTAGGAATGGCTTTTCAATATTTTAAAGAACAAAAGGTAGATGTCGCGGTTATTGAAACCGGATTAGGAGGTCGACTTGATTCCACTAATATCATTACGCCTGTTGTGACTGCTATTACTAATATTGATAAAGATCACACCGCCATATTAGGAAATACCTATTTAAAAATCGCAGCGGAAAAAGCTGGAATCATTAAAAAAAATATTCCAGTAGTGATTGGAGAAAAAAGGAATCATTTAAAAAAGCTTTTTAAAGAAAAAGCGACATCTTTAAATAGCCCTGCTTATTTTATCGATCACAGAACTGCTCGCCAAGCTACAGACCTGAAAGGTGACTATCAAGCATCCAATGTTAGAGTGGCTCAAAAAGTAACCGAGCTTTTGAGAAAAGAAGGTTTTACTATATCTTCCGATGCTTTGAAAACCGGCTTGCTCAACGTTGTTAGAAACACGAATTTAAGAGGCAGGTATGAAGTTGTCAGTCAAGCTCCTAAAACCATACTAGATACAGCGCATAACGTCGCTGGAATACGACTTCTTATACATCAAATCAAAGCAGAGAAGTTTAAAGAGCTGCATATAATTCTAGGGATGGTAAGCGATAAGGACGCCACTAGTGTTATAAAGCTCTTGCCCAAAACAGCATTTTATTATATCTCTAAGCCAGATATTCCAAGGGGAATGGAAATAGAAGTATTAGGGAATCATTTGAATTCGTTTCATTTGGATTTTGAGAGTTTTGATACTATAAATCAAGCCTTTAAAGCCGCTCAGAAAAGAGCTTCAAAAGCCGATGTCATTTTGGCGACAGGAAGCACATTTGTAGTAGCTGAAATTATTTAAAAAATCTGTTTTTATTTCTTTGCAGAAATAAAAACAGTTGTATATTTGCAACCGCTTTAGGGCGCATAGCTCAGTTGGTTCAGAGCACTTGGTTTACACCCAAGGGGTCGGGGGTTCGAATCCCTCTGCGCCCACAAAAGGTCTTCAGCAATGAAGACCTTTTTTTATGTCTATGAATTTCTATACTTATATATTATTTTCAAAAGAGTGAAACGGATTTTATATAGGTTCTACCAACGATATTCAAGAACGTATCAAAAAGCACTTATTTGGTAAAAAGGCTTTACCTCTAAAGCTACAGACTGGGAATTAAAATAGCACGAGATTTTGGAGTCTCGTACAGAAGCGTTCTAATTGGAGGACCAAATTAAAAAATGGAAAAGCAGAGCAATGATAGAAAAGCTTCTATCAAAGTAGCTCAGTTGATTCAGTGCATCGTGGGTATACCGAAGTGAATTCGGTATAAACTCCTCCCTCTGTACCCACAAATGGTCTTCAAGCAAGGAACACCTTTTTTTATGCATAGTGATAGCTCTCACCTATTTTATGGAGATGCATACATCAACAGTTCTTTCATTGCAGGGAATTGGTTTCTGATGCTATTTTTATTGGTAATTTATCATCAAAATATTCCGGCTGCGTTCAATGAATTGGTATCGAACAGGATTACATATGTTATCCTAGCATTTGGCTCTTTCTGTGCCACTCAAATATATTTGAGAAACATTATTTATCTGATTATTTTTTAAATTTTTTGGGTCGTTAGTGTTTCAAAAACTTAAACTGCAATAGGCAATTCTCGATTAGGCAATCTCTTCTAAAACGTCCTTAACAAAACGCTTGGATATGGGAATACTGCTGTTTTTAATTGTAATTTCTTTACTATTAAAAGAGGTGATGTGATTTTTATTGATGACATAAGAGCGGTGTACTTGTAAAAAAGAAGTAGAATTCAACTGATCTAAAAAATCTTGAACACTAGAACGAATTAACTTTTCAGAGTATTTCAAATAAAGCGTTAGGTACTGATCTTCTTTTTTTGCAAATAAAATATCCTGAGTTGAAATCACGATGTTTTTACCTCCCTCTTTTACAATTATTTGCGACCTGCTTATTATTTTACTGACTGCTAACTCTAAAGCAATATAGAGATCATTCGTATTAAAAGGTTTTACTAAATAGCTGCTTGGTTTTGTAGTAATTGCATTTTTAATAGTTTTTGTATCGTGAAAGGCAGTCAAATATAGGAAAGGTATAGTTAATTGATTCCCTAACCAAACACCGGTTTTTTCTCCATGTACTCTGATGTCTAAAATAGCAATATCTGGTTGTAGTAATTGGATTTCTTGTAACGCAGTTTCTGCATTTGTAGCCATTCCACAAACTTCAAATTGTAATTTTTCCAAGTTTCTCTTTAATAATTCTTGAGTTATTATTTCGTCTTCTAAGAGATAGACTTTTATTTTATGCGGCATCTGGAAAAACTAATGTTAATTTAAAATTGGTGGTGTTTTCTATTTTGATTTCTCCCTTGAGTTGACTGCCCATCATCTCGACAATATTCATTCCCATAGATTCTTTTTGGTCTTCTCGTTTTTTGAAGTTACCATTATCATAATATGTAAATAGATACTCATTACCACTTTTCTTAAACGCTATAAAAATTTCTGGTTGGGCTATTTTTGAGAAAGCGTGTTTAAGAGAATTGTTGATCAATTCATTAAGTAAAAGAGAAAGAGGTGTAATTTCATCTATGCTTAAAATGGAAGTGTCTATATCTAAATGATAGGTTATCTCAGTCGGAAATAAAGATTTGTAGTAGGCTACAATGTTTTCTACATTTTCTTTCATTCTAATAACTTCTAAGTTCTCAGAATTATATAAAAGGTTATGAATACCGGCAATAGATTCAATTCTGCTCTGACTGTCTTGTAACTTGAGGATTAATTCCTCATTATCGCTGTCGGCCATTTGCAATCCCAATAATCCAGAAACAATTTGAAGATTGTTTTTGATTCTATGATGGATCTCTAACATCATGGTGCTTTTTATTTTGGCTTCATTGGAAGAAATTTCATTTTTGGCAAATAAGTTTTGCTTCAGTTTATATTGATAGAATACGTAGACTAAAACTCCTGTGGTAATCAACACTAACAGTCCTATAAACCACCAAGATTTGTAAAAAAATTCCTCAGAAATCACTCGGAGTTCTATCGCATCTCCTATTTTGTTTTTTGACGCGTCTAATGCTTCTATTTGCAACGTATAGGTTCCTGCTGCTAGATTTGCATATAACAACTCTTTTCCTGGATAGCTGTTAAACCAGTCTGAATTACTTTCATTGCTTAACAAACGATACCTGTATTTTATATCCTGAGGATTTGCCTCTCCAAATACAGAAATAGTGGTAGAGAACCTTCTGTACTCTGATGGTAATGTGATTTCTTTAGCGCTTTTTAAAAAACTTGGGGAAGTATTGATTTCCCACCTGTCCTTTTCTGAATTAAAAAATGATATGGACGTAAATTGTGGCTGTACCTCTAAGTTATTTTCATCTAAGTCAGTTGGGTTAAAAAAGCTAAGGCCTTTAAAACTTCCCATTAATATATTCCCTTCATCATCTTTATAGGTGCTAAATCTATTACCTTCCAATTCGTAAACGCCGTCTGCTGTAGTATATCTAAGCATTTCTTTTGTCGACTGATTTAAAGAAACAATTCCGGCATAGGTGTTCAGCCATAAATTATTGTTATCATCTGCTATCATACCTACAATTGATGCATTTAACTCATCTTCATAGAAAAGATTTAGTTTTTTTGTGGTGGTATCAAATTTGTATATCTCACCAAATTTTGTAGAAACCAAAACTCCGTAATTTTCTAAGTAGTTGATAGATAGTAAATTGTCCGTATCTTCATTTTCAAATTCATAGGTTTGAAAACTGCCACTTATATATTCAAAAATCCCTTGAGAAGAGGTAGCATAGAGTGTTGTGCCATCGGTCGCAAATTCTCTTATTTTAACGGGTTCCGTATTTTTAATTAAGATATACTTGTCGTCATTGACACCTTGTTTAGAAATAGTACCATTTTGATTTGCCGTGAAAATAGTGTCCTTTACTTTAATGATTTCCTCTCCTAAAATCGCTCTTTTTTTATGATCAATTAGATTAAAATTTGAGTCTATGGTGTATAGATAATCAATATCTCCTGTGATTATCGTGTTGTTATCTTCCATAAAAATATCTCGAGAGTAGTTGATGGGTACTTCCACGCCCTTGTTCATAAATTTTATTTGACGCTCCGTATTATTTTTAGTGTCTATGATGAAAAAGCCTTCACTATCTGTTGCGACTATATAGGAGTTTTTACCTAGCTTTTTTATGGACCGTATACTTTTGCCTTTTAAAAAGGTTTTGATGTTGCTTTCTCTTAAATTATAAATGGTCAAGTTGTTTCCATTGGTAACCACTAGATCTTTGCTAAATTCTTTAAAATACACTTCAGAGAAATTCTTAATTTCAATTTTGGTGATGAGATCGGCCTGAAAATTATTGAAATCATAAAGTTTGTAATCGCTATAATCGCTCACGATTTCCTTGGTAAAAGCATGGTTACCATCTTTTGTGATGTGCAATAACTTATTTATTTCATTGTCTTTTCCTGTGTATGGTATTTCTACAAAACGCTTCTCTTTTTTATGGTAGCTAAACAAATTCTTATAATCATCAAAATAGCAGTAATAGTCATCGTTAACCTTAAATACATTGTGTATCGTACTCGGAAAAAAGTGCTTCCCATCCTTATCGATAAAATTAGCTTCCGTTAGTTTACTTGTTATTTTTCCATTTTTATCCAATAAAAGGCCATCCTTTTCAAACAATAATTTGACAATTGAGTATTCCTCTGTTGTTCTTGTAAATGCCAAAAAAGGTTCGGCAACTGGCTTATCAAAAGGAATGGAATCGATTAGTTTTACTTTTAGCTGATTGATCTCTGCACTATAAAATTTATTTTTTGAAGTGATTATGAGTCTGGTATCGTCCTCCACATAATATTCTTCAGAAATGATATACTTTTTATCTAAGTCGTTGTAAGCATCAACGGCTCTCATTTCTAAGGTTTCTGTATCGATAAAAAACAATTCTGCTCTTGCAACCCTATAGTATAATTTCAAATAAAGACCTTTTTTCTTATGTTTGAAAAAGTGTCCTTCCTTGATTTTTTTTCCTGGGGTTTCAGGAATTTTTAAGGTAAAAAAATTAGAACCATCAAATCGCTGTATTATAATTTCTTTTTCTCCAAAAACATATTCGTTGGAAAGTTTGTTCTCTCCGAGAACCCATAGCCAGCCGCTGTTATCATAAATAGTATGATAAGGTCTCGAAATTAAATAACCGTCATTGGATGAAAACGTACTTTTATTTATCAATATAGAACTTTCCTTTTGCGAGTAGAGCGCCGTACTGTAAATAAAAATTAGAAGAAGGAGTTTTTTCAAAATAAATTTCGTGTTATCTGCTATGATCAAAAGTAAAGAACTTCATACAACTTAAAAGTGGTCATCCCTCATTGTTTCTACAAAATAGGGATAATACTCTAATTAAGTAATAATATGCTGCATAAATTTGGTGACTTTAAATTGATTTAATAGCTCTAAACAGGGTGCCGCATACTCTTTCATCCCTTAATGTAGTTAGTTTGTAAAATTGTTTAAGGTTCCGCTTTCGCGAAAGCTAATTTTTAACCAACTTTAAGGTGCTTATATCATTAAATAAAAACTAAACTTGTTTAATTGTCTCGCCCTAAATCAAAAGTTCTTCAGCAATAAAAGCCTTTTTTTATGATCTAAAATCAAGGTTGCTCTACCTTCTCTATCACAGAATTTCCATAACTGTCGTAATACTGGTATAGTTCGGTATTTCCAGTAGATTTGATGAGTAAATAACTGCTGTTATCAAATGAGCTGCTGCGAGGTGGCGGTGCGCCCGATAAATAGGCAAACAAGGTCGGAAAAACTCCTATGGTACTTTTAACCGTTTTCTGAAACGGATCAAAATCTGGAGACGCTTTTACCGTGTATAATGCATTAAAAACACTTTCCTTAAGGGCTCTATTTTTTTCTGGTTGCGCGTATGCAGCTCCAGTATGCGTATAACCTACAAAGCCTCCATGGTCTGCAACAATCAAAATAATAGCTTCTGGATCATTTACTTCGATGAATTGAACCATATCAATAAGTTGTGACGAAATGGACTTGATCTCTTCTCGGTATTTGTTTTTTTCAAATGCGATCGCGTCTTCTCGATCTTTACTAAAAGAGATATGACGTGGATGAAGAATCTCTACAAAGTAAAATTGAGGACTTTTATTGGCTTTTAAAACTTGGCTCTCAAAATCTTTTTTATAGTCCTTTCCTAAAAAATAGTTGGGCAATAAAGAGGACAGTTCACTGCGATCCACATTATTGGTATCATAAGAAACCTCAGGATAATTGAGCATGAGATACGAATGTTCTAAAATTAAATGGGTCTCATACCCGTTATTTACAAAGGTGTTTAGTACAGGATTATCTCCAAGAATAATGTCTCTAGCATTCATCAGTTCATTATTCATTGCTCCATAATGCAAGTAATGATGCTGTGCAGTAAACAAGGTACTGTTAGAGGCAAGGGTGGTAGGATAATTGCTTCTAAAATCAGAATTAAACTGGAAACCTTGTGCTTTCATAGTATCGTAAAAGCTTTGGTTATCTAATTGATAGACATTGTTATTTGCCGCTTGTTCACCTACATATCCATCAGGCTGTAGCAAATAAACATTGGGCTTCTTTTGAAAGACACTAGATTCAAATGCCATAGGTTGTATCCATTCTTTACTAGAAATTACAGACGTGCTTATAAAAAATAGTAATTGGCATAGGGCAAGCAGACTCATGATGCCGAGTAGCAAAACAATTTTCTTATAGTGTTTTGCAATAAAAAAGGAAGTCGCTATTGCTAATAGAGCAAATAATAACAATCCTTTCCATCTCCATCCTAAATATATAGAAAGTGAGAAGACAATAGAGAAATTGATCAGCAGAAAGGACCAGTACAATTGTGCCCTTCTTTTAGGTAGTTTTCTCTTAAATAGAACATCAAGTAATAGAAACAACAAGCTCGGTAACAACACAAAACAGGCTATAAAACTACTGAGTTGTTGCCATGAATTGACTAGCGTATAGTTTTTAAGGTATAGATAAATGATGGCGTAACCACCTGGAAGTAGGGTCGCTGTCCACCAAAAGTGGTCTTCACTAGACAGGTATTTTGCTATTCTATCCTTCATATCGTTCAAAAAGAAATAGGGTGCGCTCTGTTCCTTCGATTTTTTCTGATTTGAGCAATTTAAATTTTTTTTGGTACGCTTTCGCGAAAGCGGAAATGGTATAATCATCAAATAAATGACGAGCATCTCGCTTGCTATCTAGGATAAATTTGACCCAGCTATCTTCTCGATCTGGAAACTCTATGATCAAATACGGAGTCAATTTTGCAAAATAAGCAGCACTCATTTCAAAGGGAACATTTCCCGTCAAGGTGATGTGGTGGATCAAAGCAAGAGCCATAGTCACGTCTGCTTGAAAGTCAATTACTCGTGAGGTAAAAGAATCCCGTTCCTTATGATGGAACCCTATAGCCGGTGAAGGCTGCATCAAATCGCAAACGATAGGTAGAAGCTTATTTTCTTTAGATTTTAATTGGTTCAAGTAGCATTGATCTATCGCGGGCTGGTCTATATCACTCACCATGATCTGATCTGCTTGGTCTAATAATTCCTTTGCAAATGTGCCGTCATTTCCGCCTAGGTCGATTATTTTACGAGCTTCTATAGCAGCACACCATTCTTTAACGAGTTTCTTTTTTGCTTGAAAGGACTCTTCTTGATAATTGATCTGATCGTAGTAACTAGACCACTCTGTATTTTCTTTGGAAGTCATGGTGTTGATATGCTGTTCTAAGGCTAGCAACATTTTTATCTGAGAAGACTTAGAAAGACGCGCTTCTTTGCTTTCTGTTTTTTCAGAACTTTCCTTAGTGTCAGATTTTGAAAGCAAATGAATATGACTGTAAATAGTAGGGTGGAATCTAGAAGTAAAAGGCAACTGTCGTTTTACCTCAATTAAAGCCATCCCGTTAATAGAATGCTGAAGGGTTTTTAAATACTGTCCACCGTATTTTTGAGCGAGAAGTAAAGGTCCAAAAAAGTGTTCATTAAATTGCTTTAACGCTCTCCATGGCGCATTTTCTTTATACTGCTCGATACTCAAGGTGTCTATAAATACTGCTTTGCCTTTATGAAAGGCAATATTAAAAGCACTGGCATCTTTTAAGGAAAAGTTATTTTCTAGAAGGAAAATTTGAATTCTAAGAGTAAGTTGTGCTGCGTGTTTGTACTGGCTAAAACTCCATTCATAAGGATAACTGATAAAGTCCAATTGCTCTGGAAGGATAATAATCTTTTCTTCATCAACACTGATTTCTTTATGTGGTATAAGCCATTTTTTATCAAAAAGCTTTTGATAAATTCCAGCGTTTTTTGCAGTGTGGTACTCTTCAAAATACACCGGATTGATCTGTCGGTAAAAGGCGCCTTTTTCTCTGTATACAAAACCAGAGGGATCTCGGTATGAAGATGGATGCCTAAGCATTATTTGCTTTCAGAATCTTGTTCATAGTTGCTGTCAAAACTACTGTCTTTTTGTTGTTTTTTTAAACCTATCCAAGCTTTTACAGTGGTGATGACTTTTTTGTAGAATAAAACAAATCCAGCTATTGCCGCTATTGCCGCTTGAGCGATCATCATTCCTAGTCCAGGATCTAAATAAAGCAAGTAATTCATAAGGGCAATTTAATTAATTAATATGCTATAATAGAATAAAATGGACATTTTGCAGTAGGAGAGTAGAAGTATGTTACAGCTCTGCCGCTACAAGCTCGTTGATCCACTCTAGAAAACGCTCGTCTTCTGCGTTAAAAGCATTTACAGTATTGCTATCTATATCGATCTGTCCAATGTTTTTAGCATTCTTGAACATAGGAATAACGACCTCACTTTTCACGTAAATGCTGCAAGCGATGTAATTATCTTGTGCATGAACGTCATCTACCACAAAATTTGCATTAGACACCGCTACTTGACCACAAATCCCTTTGCCAAATGGAATGACCGTATGGTCTGTAGGTTCTCCTGCTTGATTCCATAAATGTAGAGTGGGTTCTGTTTCATGAGCCATGTAAAAACCTACCCAGTCATAAGTAGCTACAGCCGATTGAAGTAAATCGCAAATAGCTTGCATTTTATCTTTAATCACTACACCTGGCTGATTGATAATGCTAATAACCTGAGGTTTTAATGCGTCTGTTTTCATAGGGAAATAATAAGAAGACAAAGCTAGTTCATGGTTTTGTTTTAATAACTAACTTTGCCTTAAATAATTACTATTGAAAGCGTTAAAGCCGTATTATCCAGTTTTTAAGTTTGTATCCATTTTTGCCATGTTATACATCCTTTTTTCTGTTGGTTACTATCTTTTTATAAGTATAGAATGGGATCAACAACTCTATCCAGATCCCATAACCGCCCAAATAAGTTATCAAACACAAGAACTCTTAAAGCTAGTGGGCTATAATGCTCAAACCTTAAATTCTCCGGTACATCCTTCGGTAATGATGTTTATTGATGAATTCAAAATATATCGTGTCATTGAAGGTTGTAATGCGGTAAGTGTGATGATTTTATTTACTTCTTTTGTAGTTGCTTTTGCTAGAGGCTGGAAGAAGACACTAGCTTTTTTAGTAATTGGAATTGTATTTATCTATATAGTCAACTTAATCAGGCTGGTAGTTTTGGGAATCGTTTACTACGACTATTCCGTTTATGCTGATTTCTCTCATGAAATCATATTCCCTAGTGTTATTTACGGAGCGGTAGTTTTACTATGGATTTATTGGATTAGAAATGTAAAGCCTAAGGAAGTTGAATAAAACCATATCTGTAGTTCTTATCGCGTTATCGCTGCTAGGTTTAGCATCAGTTCGTTTGTTAGAAAACGACTTGTTTTACGATCCTTTTATAGATTATTTTAAATCCAATTTTCAATTACAATCGTTACCGGAATTACACAAGGGACTTTATCTTATCTCAACAGTGTCCCGTTACTTAATCAACCTGTTATTTACTGTATTTACGATCTGGTTGCTGTACAGAAGCAAAGAGTTTGTCAAAGCTACCTTATGGGTTCATTTGTTTAGTTTTATAATTCTATTAGCTGCTTTTTTTATTTTAGTTGCTCTAGATGATGAATGGGTAAAAATGACCTTGTTCTACATTAGAAGATTTTTAATACATCCTATTTTACTCTTTATTTTAGTGCCAGGTTTCTATTTTATCTCTAAAACTAAGAGTGCCCCCTAAAGAGATTTCCATTATCTCTCGGGATATATCTTACTATTCTTTTTTAATTCTTCTTTATAATTCAGGCATAAAAAAACTGGTTACTAAGGAGTAACCAGTTTTTAAGAATAAAATTATACTAATCTTATTTAGGGTCCAGAATCATATCGATTCTTTCCTCTAGATCTCTTAAGTGAATTTTTGATAGTCTATCACTAGTACGATTAGTTGCACGAGCGGCATCTCTTTTCAAAGTAACCAGTTCGGCACGTACAATAGGTCTGATGTCACTTTGCTCTACATCAATACTTGTGCCGCCAAAACGGCCACTTGGAGAATCATTAGTCATTATAAACGCTAATCTTTCTACATAAGCTCTCTGTAGATTACGACGGTAACGATCTATGGTCTGACCTCTTGGAAGTTCTTTGAAAAGTCCTTTTCTCAATTCGGTCATCATGTCTAGTAATCCGTAAGCACTGTTACCGTTTACTTCTTCATTTTCCATAAGACGAGCCATACGTCCAAAGTCAAGAACATTGTTCAATGTACGTACTTGAATGCTGCGTATTCTTTCGATGCCGCCAGCAGGTTCAATCCTGTTGAAAATGCTTTGATCGATCAACCATTCTGGTGTGTCAAATAATTGAGTGTTTAAGAAAGCCATTGCTCGTTCCTGCTTGTCTTTAGGAGCATGCTCATAAACAGCACCTTCTTGACCGTAGGCTTTGTACGTTTCTTTAATTCCCCCTATGTTTCCAGAAACATGACCCATATAACGATTAAACTGTCCTACTAGTTGACCGTACATATTTTCCAGTTCGTCAAAATTTTCTCCTTCTTCACCTGTCCATTTTCCTAAATTAGGAACGATACGCTTTAGGTTTTTAATACCATATTCACTGGCAAGCATAGAATCATCTCCTAAATCTTCTGTTTGAGAAGTATGATCGATCACACCAAATTGTTGACGGCCAAATCTATAAACTGGATCTCCAGCTTTTTCAAGAATCCAAGCGTCTAGAGTTTCTTTCTCTTCCTTAGCTGTTTTATCTAAAATAGGTTTGTAACCCCAGGCAATAGAATATTTGTCATAAGGACCTACTTCTGGCATTAAAGCTACATCACCATCTTCTGGTTGTGCTACATAATTAAAACGCGCATAATCCATGATAGAAGGAGCAGTACCAAATTCTTTAGTAAAAGCAGGGTCTCTCAATTTTTCTACTGGATAAGCGATAGAGCTTCCCATATTATGAGGCAGTCCTAATGTGTGTCCTACTTCATGAGAGCTAACAAAACGTATCAAACGTCCCATTACTTCTTCATCAAAATTATTCATACGAGCATCAGGATTTATAGCTGCCGTTTGAATAAAGAACCAGTTGTGTAATAAAGTCATTACATTATGATACCAGTTGATATCACTTTCAAGTATTTCTCCAGATCTTGGGTCACTTACGTGAGGTCCATTTGCATTAGGAATAGGAGAGGCTAAATACCTTACGGTAGAGTAACGCACATCTTCTGGACTCCATTCTGGATTCTCTTCTTTTGTAGGAGCATCTTTTGCTATTATAGCTTCTTTAAAACCAGCAGCTTCAAAGGCAACTTGCCAGTCTTCAATACCTAGTTTGATATATTTTCTCCACTGTACAGGTGTAGCAGGATCGATGTAGTAAACAATTTGTTTTTTAGGTACTACGAGTTCGCCAGCTTTAAATTTTGCTAGGTCTTCGTCTTTTACTTCAAGTCTCCAACGGTCTAAGTAAGTAACCGTCTTTGTTTTTTGATCATTAAGGCCATAATCTTGTTGTCCTCTAGCAAACCATCCTACGCGTTGATCAAAGTAACGTCTCTTCATAGGCTCTTTAGGCAAAAGAATCATAGAGTTACTCATTTCTAAAGAGATAGATTGAACACTTCCATTAGAAGGTGGGCTGCTTGAAAAATAAGTTTTTACATGTCTAGATTCAATATTTTGAGGGTAAGAACGTAGTGTATCTATGTAAGATCTAGAATCGTCTAATCTACTTATCTTAAATCTTGTTCTAGCTCTTTGTGGGAATCCTATCGCTTTTACGTCTTTAGTAAAGAAGTCGGTAACATCGATAACTGTATTATTAGTAACGCTGTCTTTTTTAATTGCCTTTACAGGAAAAGAATAAAGAATAGGCTCAAAATTGGAGTTTTCTACCGCAATACTTACTGGTAAAGAATCTGCTGCCACTACTTCGTGAGAAACTACTCTTAAAAGAACATCTTTGTTATTCTTTTGCCATCTTAAGGTTTGAGTATTTTGCTTTCCACCACCGAAGCCTAAGCCTGCAGCGGTCTTTGCGATACGAGTTACCATCAACATCTCTCTGTTAAAGAGACTGTCTGGAATCTCGTAGAACCATTTATCTTCTACTTGGTGTACGGTGAATAGACCTTCATCACTCTTAGCCTCTTTAGTGATGACCTTAGCATAAGGCTGGATATCATCCTTTTTAGGCTTCTTAGCTGAAGCTGTTTTGTTTGCTGGCGCTTTCTTTTTCCCTTGGAAAATAGAGCAGCTAGTTGTTACAGTTGCCGCAAGAAGCAGTACCATCAACATTTTAATTGTTCGCATTGATTTATAGTTTTTATTAATGTTATAAATATATTATGATAAAATTCAATATTTCTTAACAAGGCGTTAACGCGAGAGAAGTTTTCTCGATTCATCACAAAAAGCGGATTTAAGTTTATTGAAATTTCTCTTTCGTGCCTGCCGGCAGGCATGGTGCAAAAGCGATATAGCGCTACATTACATAGGTAACTGTAAGTAACTAAATTTGTTAAAAGGCAAGTGCTATTTGAAATCCCGTTGAAATGTTCAGGTTACTTTTTAACAAACCTCTTAATTTCTTTAGAATGTGATGTTCTAACCTCTATAAAATAGAATCCGCTGGATAGAGCGCTCACTTCTATTTTAGTTAAACGATCCCGGGAATTCATCGTTTTCAGCTTTTTACCACGTATATCATAAACGGAAAAAGAGGCGAGAAGGTCCGATTTTCTTTCAATAGTTAAGAAGTCGGTTGTAGGATTAGGATAGACACTAATGTTAGAAGCAACTACATCTGCACTATTCAACGAGGTTACTGTAAAGCAATCGCTGCGTTCTGTACATCCATTTACAGTTACCTCTACAGCATAGTCACCTAAAGCATTTATAGTTAATGTGCGACCGTTCTCTCCAGTAATGACCCCTCTATTGTTACAATCAACCCATTGATATACAGCAGCAGTCTGATTTACTTGTAACAGATTTCCTGCTTGAGTGATAGCAGTATCATTACTGGAAATACCAGCTTTGGTAGCCATATAAGCCATGCACATTTTTACCATATCGTGATAATAGGATAGGTCTATAAGGTTGACCCGATCAGCAGCGGTATGGTAAGCGCTATTTTGATCGTTTTTAGACCAGGCTTCTCCTAAGAGGACTGCGGTATAATTTTGATCCCAAAATGGTTTGTGGTCACTAAAAGGTGTTCCTGGATCAACTATGTTTACGTTGAGGTTGATACTAGAGTTGTAAGTGTTGAGAAGAGCAACCAGCTCATCTTTCATCGTTATGGAGTTGGCTATATTTCTAACGTCTATATCAAATTCATTATCGCCATCACCATCATAGCCCATCATGTCCAGGTTGAGAACGGCTTTGATATTGTCACCTCTAGCTGCAGCTGCATTTGCATAGTTTCTCGCTCCTAGTAAACCTAATTCTTCTTCATCCCAAAAGGCATAAACAATCGTGTTATCGACGCATTGCTCTGAAAGAATTCTTGCAATTTCTAGTATAGCAACTGTTCCACTCGCATTATCATCAGCACAATAGTTTGCTACGGCATCATAATGACCACAGATCAAATAGATGTCGTTAGGATTTACAGTACCAGTTTGTGTGGCGATCACATTTCTGCCTAATGAACTATAGACATTATTTGTTATCATTAGATTATTTAGGTTTTGAAGTTCTTCCACCAGATAATCAGCCGCGAGATCATTACCTGTGTTGCTTACCCGATTGAGAATGCTAACAGTAGTATTATTTACAGTAGTGCTCGTCTCACCAGAAAAAATATGCAGCCCAGAAGAAAGTTCGCTGATACTCACTTGATCAATAAGGTCTTGAATATTTTGGCCACTGGTAAAAATGCTAGAGCCCAACAAAATCATTATACTTACAATTCTTTTCATCCTTATTTTTGATAGATCACGAAAATAGATAATTAATAATTGAGAAAGATGCGATCTAGTGAAATAGGTTGGTTGAATCAATTCTCTCGAACTATAAGGAGTCTGGATGTAACTTTTGTTTTCATTTCAAAATAGAAAGCAGTAGCTAAAAAGCCACCTCTATAGGAGGAGGCTTTCTATGATTAAGGAATATAAAATCTAGTGGAATAAATACAGAGTACGTTGTTGATCATCAGGTAGACCTATAATGTTGTTGGCATAATCTTCTTCATAAAGCATTTCGCCCTTTTTAATGTAACCGTAAGCATAAGGAACACAAGTTGCCCAAGATTTAGAAGATTGACAATTAGTGAGGTCCTCTATTTTAATGACGGTATGATTTTCTACGGTGATATAAATATGTTTAAAATGGGCAGCTGTTTTTAAAGCATCAACAAAATTCTCTTTGGTAATATCTATTTTTTGCGCTGCCGACTTTTCTGCTAGCGCTTGAAATTCCTCTATTGGGTTTCCATCTTCGGTGCTAGAGAAGGATTTGATGTCTGTAAGATACATATAGATAGCGCTAGCAGTAGCCTCGTCTTTTTCCATAGGTGTTTCAGTATCAATAGTGATACCTTCTTCAGAAGCGGTATCGCCTGCTAGAGTCTTTGAGGATTCTTCTTTACAGCTTATTAATAAAGTAAATAGAAAGAGAATGCTGAGGTATTTCATAGAGTTGGCTTTTGATAGTTAACGGGTTGAACAGATTTATATTTTGATCAACAGTGGGTTTTTAAGCAACTCCTAGTAGCAAACAAAAAAGCCATCTCCTAAGAGATGGCTTGATTTAATAATTGGTTTTAAGAGATGATTTACATCATTCCACCCATACCACCTGGCATGCCACCGCCTCCAGCGTTATCTTCTTTAATTTCTATAAGAGCACACTCTGTAGTAAGAATCATTCCAGCTACAGAGGCTGCGTTTTCTAACGCGATACGTGTTACTTTTTTAGGATCTATAATACCTTCTTTAAGCATATCTACATACTTATCATTTTTAGCATCATAACCATAATTCCCTTTTGATTCAAGTACTTTAGAAACGACTACACTTCCTTCACCACCTGCATTTTCTACTATAGTTCTCAATGGAGATTCTACCGCACGAGCCACTATTGCAATTCCAGTCTCTTCGTCGGCATTGATCGCTTTTACTTTAGAAAGAACTGATTTTGCACGTACAAGAGCAACACCACCACCAGCGACGATTCCTTCTTCTACAGCTGCACGAGTTGCATTAAGAGCGTCATCTACGCGGTCTTTCTTTTCTTTCATTTCTACTTCACTTGCAGCACCTACATAAAGTACAGCTACACCACCAGCAAGTTTTGCAAGACGTTCTTGAAGCTTTTCTTTGTCGTAATCAGAAGTCGTGTTCTCTATTTGAGATTTGATCTGTCCTACACGAGATTTAATGTCAGCAGCTTTACCGCTTCCATTTACAAGAGTCGTGTTGTCTTTATTGATATCAACTTTCTCACAAGTTCCTAACATTTCCAATGTAGTGTTCTCGAGAGTAAATCCTCTTTCTTCACTAATTACGGTACCACCAGTTAAAATAGCGATGTCTTCCAACATTGCTTTTCTACGGTCTCCAAAACCTGGAGCCTTAACAGCGGCTATTTTTAAAGATCCTCTTAATTTATTTACGACTAGAGTGGCAAGAGCCTCTCCATCTACATCTTCAGCAATGATAAGAAGTGGTTTTCCTGTTTGAGCAACTGGCTCTAGAACGGGCATCAATTCTTTCATAGTAGAGATTTTCTTGTCAAATAACAAGATATAAGGATTCTCTAGCTCAGTGGTCATCTTCTCAGAATTAGTAACGAAGTATGGAGATAAATATCCACGGTCGAACTGCATTCCTTCTACAACGTCCACATATGTTTCTGTCCCTTTTGCTTCTTCTACAGTGATGACACCTTCTTTACCTACTTTTGCAAAAGCCTTAGCGATAAGATCGCCTACTACTTCGTCGTTGTTGGAAGAGATAGAAGCAACTTGCTTGATCATCTCGCTAGAGTCACCTACTTTTTTTGCTTGCTTTTCAAGATCCTTAACGATGGCTTCAACAGCTTTGTCGATACCGCGCTTTAAGTCCATTGGGTTGGCACCAGCAGCTACGTTTTTCAAGCCTTCTTTTACGATTGCTTGAGCAAGCACCGTTGCCGTAGTAGTTCCATCACCTGCAAGATCATTTGTTCTTGAAGCCACTTCTTTTACCATTTGAGCACCCATGTTTTCTAATTCATCTGAAAGCTCAATTTCTTTAGCAACACTTACACCATCTTTAGTTACTACAGGAGCACCAAATGATTTACCGATGATTACGTTACGACCTTTAGGTCCTAATGTTACTTTTACTGCATTTGCAAGTGCATCAACGCCACGTTTGATTCCGTCTCTTGCTGCTATATCAAATTTTATGTCTTTTGCCATTTTGTTTTATTTTAAAGAGATTTCAATTGCTATCTAATCTCTCAATGATTAGTATCTTTTATGTTGTGATTATGCTTTCTCTTTTTGCTTTAAAAAAAAGCTGGTACCGCAATAGTTGCGGTGCGAAAGAATAACCACACCAACTATGAAATAATTAAATTATATAATTGCTAGAATATCTTCTTCACGCATGATCAAATAATCGCTACCGTCTAATTTTAATTCCGTACCGCTGTATTTTCCGTAAAGAACAGTGTCCCCCACTTTTACAGTCATATCGTGATCTTTATTGCCTTTTCCTACCGCTACAACTTTCCCTTGTTGTGGCTTTTCTTTTGCTGTGTCAGGAATGTAAAGACCTGAAGCTGTTTTTTGTTCAGCGGCAGTTTGTTCAATAACTACTCGATCTGATAAAGGTTGAATATGTAATGCCATTTTAAAAAATGTTTTTATGATTAGTATTATTAAACAAGTTCCATAAATGTGCCAATTGTTATTCACTGACAAAACTGCTGCAAACAAAAATATCCAGCCTTAAGAGCTGGATATTTTGTCAGTTACAATTTATAATGTACTACTTGTCAGTAGAAGTTTCTTCTGTTGTTGTGTTTGCTGGACTTGGCGTATTTACCGGAGTCTCAACTGATGTTGGTTCTGTAACATCAATAGCACTTTGCTCTTTCCCTTGAATAAGTGTTGTACTTGCGAGAAGGATAAGCACTAAAAGAGCTGTAGAAAGAACCCAAGTACTTTTATCCAAAAAATCACCAGTTTTCTTTACTCCACCTAGTTGTTGTGTTCCACCGCCGCCAAAGCTTGATGATAATCCACCACCTTTAGGGTTTTGTACCATGATCACCACGATTAGTAAAAATGATACCAATACGATGAGTGCTAAAAAGATATAAAATGTTGTCATTGTGTAGGGTTACTTTGTAAATTCTTAATTTCTTGAATTTGGTCTGCAAAGAAACCACTTTTTTCTGGATGTTGCAATACTAAAACCTTATAAGCTTTCAGAGCTTTGGAATAGTTTTTTTGAGCGAGATAAACCTTTGCTAAAGTTTCTGTCATAAACGGACTAGGATCTTCATAGTGATTGCTAATATTAACCGTATTACTGGAGGATTTGCGAGGTTTTATTTTAGGCTTCTCAGCAAGGAATTGATCGATACGAGCCATCTTTCTTGCGCGGTCATCTACCTCCTGAATTACTTCTTTGGCCTTTGGAGTTTCCTCGACTTCTTCGTCCACGACTGCTGGATTTTTTTGTTGAGGTACTTCTTTTCGGTCTATAGGTTTCAAACTGGTCAATTGCAACCATTGGGAGAAGCTATAGGTTTCATTTTTGTCAAATTCTAATGGCTCTTCTTCAATGGAAGTTTCTTTTTTCTTTTCAAAAAGATCTGCATCGGTAACTTGAGTAAAGTTTTTACTGGCGTTGAGATCTTCCTCAACAAGGGCGCTACCTGAAATAGCATCAGAGTCTGATGTTGTTTCTTCCTGTTGAAGTAATTTGATGTGATCACTTACTTCATTTTGAATAAATGACTCAGAGGTAATAAAATCAAATAAAACAGATCTATCTGTTGTATGTGCAGCTGTTCGTTGGAGTTCTTTGTTATAAAGAGGGCTGCTTTCATTTTTCAATCCTTTGAGATACATACTTCGCACCGCTTGGAAATAGGGATATTCTTTTACGACATCTGCTAATGCAGTAAGATGATCTACATGAATGGTTTCAGGTTGTGCCAGCACTTTATTTATGGAAGCTACATTTACCATTTTGCCAGTGTATCGTTAAAGATATCTTGAGTGATCTGTTCATAAATCACTTCTAGCGCTGTGTCTAGTGCGCTGCCTTGTAATTGAGTGTTAGCGCTGTAGTCATAGAAAAAACTGTATTTTTTTTCAAAACTTTCTTCTTCTACTTTATTATTTGTAAATCTTAGGTTGATTTCAATGGTCAGTCTATTTTGTGATGCTGTGCTGTTTGCTGTTGCAGTCATTGGAGCAATATAAAACCTCGTAATTTCTCCTTGATAAAGGTAGTCACCATTTTTAGTAACGAGACTTAATCGCGATTGATCCAGTATTAATTCTTCTAGAGCAATTTTAAAATCTCTTTCAATTCCAGGTTCTACTAAAACTGCTTGATAGCCAAAATAATCTACTTGAAAAGTTTTTACATCTGCGGGCAGTGTGACACCACTTAAGCTGTAAAAGCTACAGGAGGTCAGGCTTAAAAAAGCAAGTCCTATTATAAAAAAGCGCAAGTTCTTAAAGATCATATTGTTTTATTTTACGGTAAAGTGTACGTTCTGAGATTCCAAGATCATCTGCAGCGGCTTTTCTTTTTCCTTTATGTCTTTCTAACGACTTTTTTATCAATTCTATTTCCTTGTCGGCTAGAGAAAGTGATTCCTCTTCCACTATTTCTTGCGCAAAATCGTAACGATCGCCTACCGCTGTTGTGGGTTCTACATAATGATTGGTTTCTGCACTAGGGGTGTTTGATGGGGAAACTGCTTCTTCTTGATTGAAGTCATAAGCATTATCGATCACATCTTCATAATCCTGCTCTTTGCTTTCCTGATTGCCATAAATACGTTTGATCAATCCTGGATTTTCTTCTCTTACGTCTTTGGAACTACCGCTCTCCATAAGTTCATTGGTCAGCTTTTTAAGGTCGTTGAGGTCATTTTTCATATCAAACAACACCTTATATAAGATCTCCCGCTCATTGGCAAACTCGCTGTCGCTTCTTTTCTTTTCACCTATTACTGCAGGTAAGTTTTTCCCCGCATCAGGTAAATAGTTTTGTAGCATAGCTGCCGTGATGTTCCTTTCCTTTTCTAAAACACTAATTTGCTCTGCAATGTTGCGCAGTTGCCTTATGTTACCGCTCCATCGGTAATTAGTAAGCATAGAAATGGCGTTGTCATCCAGACGCAGTGTTGGCATCTTATACTTCATAGCAAAGTCACTGGCAAACTTTCGAAAAAGCAAATGAATATCTCCTTTGCGTTCTCGTAATGGGGGCAGGTCTATTTCTACCGTGCTCAATCGATAATAAAGGTCTTCTCTAAATTTCCCCTTCTCTATGGCTTCAAACAATTTTACATTGGTGGCCGCAACGATACGTACATCTGTTTTTTGTGTACCAGAAGATCCTACCTTGAGGAATTCTCCGTTTTCCAATACACGTAACAAACGCACCTGAGTAGGCAGGGGTAGTTCCCCAACTTCATCTAGGAAAATAGTTCCTCCGTCAGCCACTTCAAAATAACCAGATCGAGTAGAGGTAGCCCCTGTAAAAGCTCCTTTCTCATGGCCAAACAATTCAGAATCTATGGTTCCTTCGGGAATTGCACCACAGTTGACTGCGATATATTTAGCATGTTTTCTAAAGGATTGCGAGTGAATAATTTTAGGAATACTTTCCTTACCAACACCACTTTCTCCTGTAACCAATACCGAAATATCAGTAGGGGCAACCTGCAAGGCTTTTTCAATAGCTCTATTAAAACTAGGGTCGTTACCTATAAGCTCAAAACGCTGTTTAACCGATTGTACACTTTCCATATTATACCGTATCGTAAGTTAAAGGTCCTTCCATATCGCTGTAGCCTACAGCTTTCCCTATTAAAGTGGCGCTCGTACAATCCGTAATTTCCACCATTACGTATTCACCTACTTTGTAAACTTCCTTGTCAAAAATGGCAACGTAATTTTGGGTGTTTCTTCCAGCCCAGTGTTGATCAGATTTCTTAGATTCTTTTTCTATAAGGCATTCTACTGTTTTACCTACAAAGTATTGCGCTCTTTCATGTCCTGTTCTTCTTTGAACAGCGATGATTTCACTAAGTCTGCGGCTTTTAGTTTCTTCTGGCACATCATCTTCCAGTTTACGAGCCGCCATAGTTCCTGGGCGCTCTGAATAAGCAAACATAAAACCGTAGTCGTATTTCACATATTCCATAAGGCTCAAAGTGTCAGCATGGTCTTCTTCTGTCTCTGTTGGGAAGCCGGTAATCATATCTTGAGATACGGCACACTCTGGTATAATCGCATGCACACGATCTATCAATCTCATGTATTCTTCACGAGTATGCAAGCGGTTCATTTCTTTTAAAATACGATCACTTCCAGATTGTACTGGTAGGTGAATGTAGTTGCAAATATTTCTATGTGCAGCGATAGCATGAAGTACGTCATCGCTAATATCTTGGGGATTGCTGGTCGAGAAACGCACTCTTAAATGTGGATGCGCGTTAGCTACTTTATGCAATAATTGAGCAAAATCTACTGCAGTAGCTTTAGCCATCTTACTGGCTTTCTTAAAATCTTTTTTGAGTCCGCCGCCGTACCATAAGAAAGAATCTACATTCTGGCCCAATAAAGTAATCTCTTTAAAGCCTTTGTTCCACAGATCATTGACTTCTTCCAGAATAGAATGTGGATCACGGCTGCGTTCCCGACCCCGAGTAAAGGGAACCACACAAAATGTACACATATTATCACAGCCTCTTGTAATGGATACAAAAGCGGTTACTCCATTAGAGTTCAATCTTACTGGGGCAATGTCTCCGTAAGTTTCATCCTTAGAAAGAAGCACATTAACAGCCTCGCGACCTTCATCGATCTCGGCCACTAGATTAGGGAGGTCTTTATAAGCATCTGGCCCTACGACCATATCTACGATTTTTTCTTCTTCTAGAAATTTAGATTTTAAACGTTCCGCCATACAACCTAGAACACCTACTTTCATATTAGGATTCTTCTTATTCTTAACACGGTTGTATTTTTCTAGTCTTTTACGCACGGTTTGTTCGGCCTTGTCACGTATGGAGCAAGTGTTCACCAGTACAAGATCTGCTTCTTCCATATTGTTAGTGGTGTTGAATCCTTCTTTTGCAAGAATGGAGGCAACGATCTCACTGTCAGAAAAGTTCATCTGACAGCCGTAACTTTCTATATAGAGTTTACGGGTGTTTTTTGCATTATGCTCTAACAAGACTGCAGTTCCTTGTTTTTCTTCTTCAATAATCTTTTCCATCAAGCGTCATCTTAAATATAACCTTGCAAATATATGTGTTTTGAATGTTTTGTGACACAATGTCAGCATGATCTTAACACCTATTTTTTAATTCTTTCTTGAGCTACCGATTTTATATAGGTTTTAAGCTATATATAAAGGACGGTTTTTGTGGGAATCTCGCTTTCGCGAAAGCGGAATACCAACCATTCTCCACCTTAAAACAACGATTTTTATGTGTGGAGTAGCATTTGAACTCGTTAGCGCAGGAATCTAACAACCAAGACCTGAACGTTTTAAAATAAAACCTTTCTTTTTAACTACTTGTTTAACAGTAGTTTGTGGGGTTAAAAAAAATAACGCATACCTTTGCAATCCAAAAAACAAAGCTTAATGGCAAAGAATCTGGTTATTGTAGAGTCGCCGGCAAAGGCAAAAACGATAGAAAAATTTCTAGGAAAGGACTTTAAAGTGGAGTCTAGTTTTGGACATATCGCAGACCTTCCATCAAAGGAATTGGGTGTGGATGTAGATAAGAATTTTGCTCCTAAATATGTCGTGAGTAGCGATAAGAAGGATCTCGTTAAAAAGCTTAAAAAATTAGCTGCTGCTTCAGACATGGTCTGGCTGGCTAGTGATGAAGACCGAGAGGGAGAGGCTATTGCATGGCATCTTGCAGAGCAACTGGATCTTAAAAAAGAAAAGACCAAGAGAATTGTTTTTAACGCCATTACTAAAAGTGCTGTTCAAAATGCCATTGATAATCCGCGTTCTATAGATTACGACCTGGTAAATGCGCAACAAGCACGTCGTATTTTAGACCGTATTGTAGGTTATGAAATATCGCCTATTTTATGGCGTAAGGTAAAAGGTGGCGCTAGTGCAGGTCGTGTACAATCCGTAGCTGTGCGATTAATCGTAGAGCGTGAAGAAGAAATCTTAAACTTTAATTCTGAAAACTTCTTTAGAGTTGATGCAGATTTTAATACGTCAGATGGTTCCTTACTAAAAGCAAAATTACCAAGTAATTTAAAATCACTTAAAGCCGCTCAAGATTTTCTTAACGTCAATAAAGGAGCAAAATTTGAAGTAGCTGATCTTGTTAAAAAGCCAGCAAAAAAGTCTCCAGCACCTCCATTTACAACCTCTACCTTACAGCAAGAAGCTTCTCGTAAATTGTTCTTTAACGTAAGTCGTACCATGCAACTGGCACAACGTCTTTACGAAGCCGGACTGATTACTTATATGAGAACTGACTCCGTGAACTTAAGTAACGAAGCAAAGCAAGGAGCTCAAGAGGAAATAAGCAAAGCCTACGGAGATCAATACCATCAGGAACGTAATTATAAAGGAAAATCTAAAGGTGCTCAAGAAGCACATGAAGCGATACGTCCAACTAATTTTGCTATTCACAGCTCTGGAGCAGATCGCGATCAGACGCGTCTGTATGAATTGATATGGAAAAGAGCCATCGCCAGTCAGATGAGTGATGCCAAATTAGAACGTACCAATGTGACCATTACAGCAGATACCCACGATAAGAAATTTACAGCTAGTGGAGAGATCGTAAAGTTTGAAGGATTCCTTAAGGTATATCTAGAAAGCACTGATGATGAGGACCTAGAACAGCAAGGCTTACTTCCAGATCTTAAAATAGGACAAAACTTATTAAGTAAAAGGATGACCGCAACAGAGCGTTTTTCAAGACCTCCGTATCGTTATACCGAGGCTTCTTTAGTAAAACAATTGGAAGAATTAGGAATAGGACGTCCATCAACTTACGCACCTACTATTACGACTATACAGAATAGAAAATATGTGGAGAAAGGGCAGTCTGAAGGATTAGAGCGTGATTATATACAACTTACCTTAAGTAAAGATAAAGTAGCAGAGAAAACGCTTACCGAGAAAACTGGTTCTGATAAAAATAAAATGATTCCTACCGACGTAGGTCGAGT
The DNA here is from genome assembly GCF_012974865.1 of Nonlabens sp. Ci31. NCBI lineage: Bacteria > Pseudomonadati > Bacteroidota > Flavobacteriia > Flavobacteriales > Flavobacteriaceae > Nonlabens > Nonlabens sp. Ci31. Next base: position 1,785,171 of record NZ_CP043633.1, read on the forward strand.
GGTCAATAACTTCTTAGTAGAGCACTTTGGTAGTATTTTAGATTATAATTTCACAGCAAACGTGGAAGAGTCTTTTGATAATATAGCCGAAGGGAAAGAAGAATGGACCGATATGATGAGGCATTTCTATAAGAGCTTCCATCCTACCGTACAAGACGTTGCAGAAAATGCAGAGCGTGAGGTTGGGGAACGTGTTTTAGGGACTCATCCGGAAAGTGGTAAGCCTATTAGTGTGCGATTGGGAAGATTTGGTGCTATGGCACAAATAGGTAGTGTGGAAGATGAAGAGAAGCCTGAATTTGCAAGCTTACTACCCACTCAAAATTTGAATACCATTACGCTAGAAGAAGTAATGGAGCTGTTTAAGTTGCCGAGAACAGTAGGAGAGTATAACGGTCACCCTGTGGAGGTCAATCAAGGACGCTTCGGTCCTTATGTAAAGTTCAACGAAAAGACTTTTGTAAGTCTAGAAAAAGAAGACGATCCCATGACGCTTACTTTTGAGCGTGCGGCAGAGTTGATCCAGTTGAAAGAAAAGGCAGATGCTCCTGTTTATATGTATGATGAGCAACCAGTTACCAAAGGTGCTGGTAGATTTGGTCCTTATATCAAATGGGCAGGCATGTTTATCTCAGTAAATAAAAAATACGATTTTGACAACCTTTCTAATGAGGATATAGAGACCTTGATTAAGGATAAGATTCAAAAAGAGAAGGACAAACTGATTGTAGACTGGGAAGAAGAAGGCATACGTATTGAAAAAGCCCGTTGGGGAAGACACAATATTATTAAAGGTAAAATCAAGGTGGAGATTGCCAAAGAGATAGATCCATTAAAGGTTACATTAGAAAAAGCTCAAGAGCTGATAGCTAAAAAAACACCAAAGAAAAAGGCCGCTGCTAAAAAGAAAACGCCTGCTAAGAAAAAAGCGCCTGCTAAAAAGAAAACGACTAAAAAATAAATGGCAATGGCTTTAGAATTTCTAAAACCTCTTAATGATGCTGTGGTTGCTCATGCTAAGTTACAACCTAAGCAAACCATAGCAAAAACGATTCGTTTACATACCATTACCGATGGTTTGCCAGACCTCAGTGGTGTAAAGCTAGTTGTCATAGGTGTTTTAGAAAATCGCAGAGACGCCAATGCTTTGTTTCAAGTGGAGACCTTAAATCAGGTGCGAGAAAAGCTCTACGAGTTGTATCCAGGGAACTGGACCAGTAACCTGGCTGATCTAGGAGATGTGGTGGCGGGGGCTACTGTCGAGGATACGTATTACGTCGTCAACCAGCTGACAGCATATTTTTTAAGAGAGTCCATTATTCCTATCTTTTTAGGAGGTAGTCAGGATTTGATGTATCCTATTTATAGAGCTTTTGATGAATTTCAACACATGATTAATGTGGTCAATGTAGATTGTAGATTTGATTTAGGAGACATTGATTTACCTATGACTTCCCGAAGTTACATAGGCAAGATGATTACAGTGGAGCCGTATAATTTATTTAATTATAGCAATCTTGGGTTTCAAACTTATTTTAATTCGCAAGATGAAATAGATCTTTTGGACAGAATGTATTTTGATGCCGTTCGTTTGGGTCATTTGGATAATGATATTACACTGGCAGAGCCTGTTTTGCGTGATGCAGATGTGGTTGGAGTAGATATGAGTGTGGTACGGGCGAGTGATATCGCTTCTGCGAAAGCGAATCCCAACGGACTTGATGGAAAGCAAATATGTAGTTTGTCCAGGTACTCGGGTATCAGCGATCGATTAAAAGTATTTGGTATCTTTGAAATAAACGAAGAGAAGAATACTGGTTCACAGTTGGTAGCAGAAATGATCTGGTATTTCATGGAAGGTTACAATTACCGAAGTTTTGAGTATCCTATCGATGTGTCTAAAAACTGTTTGACCTACAAAGTACCTGTAGAAAATGAAATCCTCACCTTTTATAAGTCTACTGACACCGGGCGCTGGTGGATAGAGTTGCCTTTTATTTCTTTAGTTAATAATAAACTAAAACAACATACGTTATTACCTTGCGACCGTCGTGATTATGAAATGGCATGTGATCAATTGTTGCCAGATAGGTGGTTGAAAGCGAGACGCAAAAACGAGATATAAAGTTAAAGCTTGTTGTATTTCAATTTAATGAGAAAAAAAAGTTGTGGAATCGAAATCTTTTAAATAGGTTTACGCCCTTAATTCATAAAGAAAACATAATTACCCTTATGAAAAAGTTATTTATCCTTTTAGCAGTAGTTGCCTTTCTTGCAAGTTGTGGAAAAGGAGATCGTGGAATGGTAGTAGGAACCAAAGGAAAGAAATGGCATCCTGAAAAACCATATGGCATGACGTTAGTGCCTGGTGGAGCGTTTATTATGGGTAAAAGTGATGATGACATCGCTGCCACTCGTAATGCTCCAACAAAAACAGTTACAGTTCCATCCTATTACATGGATGAAACGGAAATTACAAATGCTGAATACCGTCAGTTTGTTCATTGGACAAGAGATTCTATATTCAGGACAGAATTAGCTATTATGGCTGAAGGCCAAAGCGCTCTACCTGGAGATAATGGTATTGGTGAGTTTGCTTTTTTTGATGCAGATGGTGCTAATGGTGCTGTTTTAACGCCTTGGCAAGAATATGTGCAAAATACTTACGGCGGATTAGATCGTAAGTTGAACAACGATGTAGATTTAATTTGGGACACAGAAGAGATTCCAGATGAGTTCTACGCTGAGGTATATGATTTGATGTACATTCCTTTTGATCAAGCGTATAATGGAGAGCGTACTATAGATACAGAGAAAATAATCTTTACCTATACTGATTTAGATGTTAATGCTGCAGCTAGAAATCGGGATGTAAATAAAACTAGAAAAGACTTTATTTCTCAAACACCGGTAAAGATATATCCAGATACTACGGTGTGGATTCGCGACTTCAACTACAGTTATAATGAGCCTATGCACAATGATTATTTTTATCATGAAGCATATAGCGATTATCCAGTGGTAGGAGTAAGCTGGAATCAAGCGAAGGCTTTTTGTCAATGGAGAACATTGTATCACAATGCTTATCGCAAGAAAAAAAATGTAGAGCGTGTTAATGAGTACCGTCTTCCAACTGAGGCAGAATGGGAATATGCAGCTCGCGGTGGATTAGAAGGAGCGACTTACCCTTGGGGTGGTCCTTATGCAAAAAACGATAGAGGTTGTTTTCTTGCTAACTTTAAGCCACTCAGAGGAGATTATGCAGCAGATCAAGCTTTATACACAGTGGAGGCTCAATCTTACGAGCCTAATGAATACAATTTATACAACATGGCAGGTAATGTATCGGAATGGGTGAACTCTTCTTATGAAGCTGGGGCATATGACCTCATGTCTACGATCAGTCCTGTTGTAAATGATAAAAACAATAAACGTAAAGGTGTTCGTGGTGGATCATGGAAAGATGTTTCCTATTTCCTTCAAGTAAGTACCCGTGATTATGAATACCAAGACAGCGCAAGAAGTTATATAGGTTTCCGTACCGTACAGTCTTATATGGGTACAGATCTAACACTCAACGCAGCAACAAACTAAATTTCCCAATATTAAAAAGTAACTTAACTAAATTAAACACTTAACACATGGCACAGTCTAAAGCAACAAAGAAATTATTTAACATGGCTTACGGTATCGGAGCCTCAATCGTTATTATTGGAGCACTTTTCAAGATTCTTCATTGGGAACTTAATCTGGGATTCTATAAATTAACCGGTGGTGATTTATTAGCAATAGGTTTGATTACAGAAGCATTGATTTTCTTCGTATCTGCTTTTGAGCCGGTAGAAGATGATTTAGATTGGTCACTAGTTTATCCTGAATTAGCTGGTGGACAATTGGTCAGTGGAAAATCAAAAAAAGAAGCTCCTGAAGATGCTCAAGGATTATTATCTAAGAAATTAGATGAGATGCTTAAAGAAGCAAAGCTTGATGGGGAATTAATGCACAGTTTAGGAGACAGCATACGTTCTTTTGAAGGTGCTGCAAAAGGAATGGCTCCAACGGCAGAGGCAATGTCTTCTACTAAGAAATATTCTGAAGAAATGGCTCTTGCAGCTGCTCAAATGGAATCTTTAAACAGCCTTTATAAGGTTCAAGTGGAGAGTTCTTCACGCCAAAACCAAGCCAATGAAGCCATTGCAGAAAATGCAACAAAACTTCAAGAACAAATGGCTGGTCTTACCAATAACTTGTCTTCTCTTAATGGCGTGTATGGTAACATGCTAGGAGCTATGAAAGGATAATTAGTTTCATACTTTATATAATTTAACAAAACTAATTAGAATATTATGGCAGGAGGAAAACAGTCCCCAAGACAGAAGATGATCAACCTAATGTACCTGGTTTTTATCGCTATGCTAGCGTTAAACATGAGTAAAGAAGTGTTACAAGCTTTCGGACTCATTGAAGAAAACTTAAGTACAAGTAATACAGCTCTAGCTGAGGTTAACTCTGCAGCGCTTGCAGATTTAAATCAAAAGGCAGCAACTAATGCTGCGCAATATGAGGCTGCTGCTGCAACAGCACAACAGGTTTCTAAGTTGAGTAATGATTACAACGATTATTTAGCGAGTATTAAATTAAAGCTTACCTCAACTATAGAAGAAGGTTCTGAAAAAGATTATCAAACACAAGATAAAACTGATGTTTTAGACAATGCTTTTTTTGTGGGAGACAAACTTAAACTAGAAGGTAAGGAGTTTAAGTCTAATATGAATCAATATAAAAATGATATGATCGCTGCGCTTGGTGAGGGATATCCAGGGGTTAAATCTGATTTAACTTCAAAGTTTGATACATCAGATGTGTCAGATCGTGAGGGTTTGAAACGCGAGTATTTAGAGTACAACTACAAAGGTTATCCTTTAATTGCATCAAAAACAAAATTGACTTTGCTGCAAAATGAAGTTCGCAATATCCAGTCTGATGTCATGAGTCAATTGTTACAAGGTAAGCTGATTCAGATCGCCTCAATGAACAACTATAAAGCAATTGTCAATTTAGATAAGTCTGCTTTTTTTAGCGGAGAAGCGGTTACAGGGTCGGTAGTTTTAGGGCGTTATGATGATACAACTGTACCTAGTAAGGTAGTGATCAACGGTCAAGAGGTTAATAAAGCAGACATTAAAAATGGTCAGATTCCATTAAAATTGGGGTCAGGAAGCGTTGGTGAGAAAGAAATCACTGGTTACATGGAGTTTATAGAGAATGACAAGATTATTAAGATTCCTATTGAATCTCAATATGCAGTAATTCCAAAACCGAACTCGGCTACCATATCTGCTGATAAAATGAATGTGGTGTACAGAGGTGTTGAAAACCCGATGACTGTAGCATTTGCTGGTATTCCTGATAATAAAGTAAATGTTTCTGGTGCAGGACTTTCTAAAGCCAGTACTGGTTATATGATGAAGCCAGGTGCTGGTAAAACAGTTACCATTACTGCTACGGGAACTTTGCCTAATGGTGATAAAGTTTCTGACTTTAAAGAATTCCGTATTAAGAATTTACCTCGTCCAACTGGAATGGTAAGTAAAGCATACGAAAACATAGCAAAAACACGTGCTAATTTGGCAATCTCTACGGTTTCTGCTGAGTTTTTAGACTTTGATTTTGATTTAACTCCTAGAGTTACAAGTTTCTTATTTAAAGTGCCAGGACAACCATCGGTACCAGTTTCTGGAACAAAGTTAAGCGCAAGTGCCACTAACGTTCTCAGAAAAGCTCGTAAAGGAGATCTAGTTCAGTTCGCACAAATTAAGGCCGTTCTTCCAGGAGTAAATGTTCAAAGTGTCTCTGACGTAACAGTGGAGATTACAGATTAATTTAAAAAAGATTTAAATGATGAATAAGATCATAGTTTTATTAGCAGCAGTAGTTCTTTCCGGAACTGCTTTTGCGCAAAACAATATTCTTAACGCAAAGAGTCCAGAGGAGTTTGGTACTAAAACCGAATCTCAACTGGCAAATGATAACGACAGGCCACTACCTTATGGCTTTGTAGGAGATGGTGAAATTTTATGGCAGCGCACGATATGGGAAACTATTGATCTTGATGAGCGAGTAAATTTCCCGCTTTATTATCCTGTGGATACGAATTATGTGGGTAAAGAACGTCGTTCTTTGTACCACGTATTAACTAAAGCAGCTATGTCGGGTGATATTACACTCTATGGTGATTCTTATTTTAATGAGCCTCGCAAATTTAGTGATGTACAAAGTACTTTGAAAAGTCAGAAGATCACTAACGCAGGTATTAATATCCTTAACGACAATGGTGTTATTCCTGAGGAAGGAATCAACCCTTTAGATATTGATACTACGTATAACATCCCTGGTTTTGATGAATACATTGAAACTAAAACTATTGGAGCAGATGATGTAAAAGAGTATAGAATACGAGGTTTGTGGTATTTTGATACCCGTCAAAGTGATTTAAGGTACCGATTATTGGGTATTTGTCCAGTAACTCCTGATGTTAATTTTCCAGATGATCCTAAGGGGGTGGAGCTGTTTTGGATCTATTATCCAGATGCTAGATTATTGTTACACAATGCAAAAGCATTTAATACATTGAACTCTGCTCGTCCTATATCTTTTGATCACATATTAAATTCTAGAAGATTTAATGCAATGATCTACAGAATGGATAATGTTCAAGGAGATAGAGATATTAAAAGATATATTTCTGATAATTCAATGATGCAACTTTTAGAGTCGGACAGGCTTAAAGAAATTATACGTAACTTTGAGTTGGACATGTGGAACTATTAATTAGATTCGCCTCAAAATAAAATCGAAGCCTCACATCATGTGGGGCTTTTTTTATATCTAAATTTGTGTAATAGTTAAAGTCTAATTTCATTTGGTACACCATCATCAACATTTAATATACATATTTGAAAACAAAAGTTGACATCATTATCGTAGGATCAGGAATTGCTGGTTGTGCGCTCGCTTGGCAATGGTTGCTGCAGGGTAAATCTGTGTTGATGATTGCCGACGCTAATAAAGGTTCTTCAGCAGTGGCGGCTGGCGTCTATAATCCAACTATTTTAAAGCGTTTTACGAGCGTTTGGAAAGCTGACGATCAATTGGAGGTATTGAATGATTTTTATCCTAGAATTGAATCTTTGCTAAGTGCTAAGTTCTTGCATCCGATTGATATATTGAGGAGGTTCCATGACGAGCGCGAAATCAAAACATGGATCAAGAAGTCGGGAAAAGAGGACTTAAAGGATTTTATGTCTCCAGAGGCCGTAACTTATGAAAATCAAGCTATTCTTGCTCCTTTTGATTATGGCAAAGTTTCAGGAACAGGTTGGGTGGATACTCTGGGTTATATGCAATTAACTAGAGACTATTTGCAAAGTAAGTCGTCTTACCGCATGGAGTCTTTTGATTTTAAGGAGTTGAGTCATCATAAGGACCATATAGTTTATAAAGATACCGTTGCTCCAAAAATTATTTTTGCAGAAGGTTTCCAAATGTTGTCCAATCCGTTTTTTAAAAACCTGCCATTACAAGGAAATAAAGGCGAGGTTTTTACCATCAAAGTTCCAGATCTTCACCTGGATTACATCATTAAATCTTCGGTATTCTTAATGCCTTATACAGATGATTTGTTTTGGGTAGGAGCTACTTATAACAATGACGATCTTTCAGATGCGCCCACTGATGAGGCAAAGGAATTTTTAACTTCTAGATTGGAACGTTTTCTAAAGTTGCCTTATGAAATTGTGGAGCATAACTACGGTATACGTCCAACGACAAAAGACAGAAGACCCTTTGTAGGAGCACATCAACAGTTTAAAAACTATTTGGTTTTTAATGGTATGGGAAGTAGGGCGGTTCTTATGGCGCCATGGGCGGCACAGCAATTGTTTGATTCTATTTACCTAAATAAACCTCTCGATCCAGAAATTGATATTCAAAGATGTAATGAAGAGTCCTGAGTTCTCCTGAAGTGGTGACATCTTTTATATGTTGCTTACTGCTTACTTCTATGCCCTCTTTTTATCATAATCCATAAAGATATTGATCCAGATATTTCGCGATAAGCGTATAACTATGGGAAGGCTAACGATAGAAATTGAGGTGATCACTAGAAAGATAGTCCATCGAGATAATTCGAATACAAAATAGCCCAAGAAAAAAGCTACCATAGCAATTCCAACTCCGACGCCATAACTCACGTACATGGAGCCATAGAAGAAGCTAGGTTCGATCTTGTACTTGGTGTTACAGTGATGGCATCGCTCGTTCATTTCCTGTGTCTTACTAGGATTATAGAGGTTGCTGCTCGTGTACATGGATTCATTGTGGCACACAGGACAAGCTCCTGTTAAAATGCTGTATAATTTTGTTCCTTTTATCATAAGAAAGCTTTAGTGTTAACGCGCAGTTACGCATCTTTGCAAAGATACAAAACGACTATGCTCAACGTTCACGATTTACATGTTAGTTTCGGTGGAGAACCGTTATTTGAAGAAATTACCTTTAGGCTTAATGCGGGAAACCGTGTTGGTTTGATCGGTAAAAATGGTGCTGGAAAATCCACTCTTTTAAAGGTGATCTCGGGAGATATTCCTTACGATCAAGGCAATATTGCCATAGAGAAAGAAGTCAGTATTGGCTTTTTAAGACAGGATATTGATTTCGAAAAAGGCCGCACGGTTTTGGAAGAGGCGTATACCGCTTTTGCGAAAGCGAGACAAATAGAAGCTCAGATCGAAGTCATCAATGAACAACTGACTACAAGAACTGATTATGAATCAGATTCTTATTCCAAGCTCATTGAAGATATAGGAGATCTCAATCATGAATATGAAATTATAGGTGGGTACCAATACAAAGGGGAAACAGAAAAAATTTTAAAAGGTCTGGCGTTCAAACCAGAGCAATTTGATAAACTCACAGACGAGCTTTCTGGTGGATGGCGCATGCGTATCGAACTGGCTAAGCTGCTCCTAGAAAAGCACGATGTTCTTTTACTCGATGAGCCTACTAATCACCTGGATATAGACTCTATCTTGTGGTTGGAATCTTTTTTACAAACTTATGCAGGTGCGGTTGTTATTGTAAGTCACGATAAAATGTTTCTCGATAACGTCACTAACCGTACGATTGAAATCAGTCTAGGTCGCATTTATGATTACCCAAAGCCGTATACCAAATTTCTAGCCTTACGCGCAGAGTTGCGCGAGCAACAAGAAGCTACTTTTAAAAATCAGAAGAAGGAGATTGAACGAACCGAGAAGCTGATACAGAAATTTAAGGCCAAAGCCAGTAAAGCTACTATGGCTCAATCGCTGGTAAAAAAGCTGGACCGTATGGATGTAGTAGAAATCGAGCAAACCGATAATGCTGCTATGAATATCAATTTTGCGCAGTCTATCCAACCAGGTAAAATTGTTTTGGAGGTGGATCAAGTCAGCAAGTCTTATGGAGATAAGAATGTGCTAAACCAAATCGACCTTTCTTTGGAACGCGGTAAACGGGTCGCTTTTGTAGGTCAAAATGGGATGGGAAAATCTACCCTTGCCAAAATCATAGTAGGAGACGTAAAAGCCCAAGGCCAGGTCCATCTGGGGCATAACGTACAATTAGGATATTTTGCGCAAAATCAAGCGGAATATATGGACGGGGAGAAGACTGTTCTAGACACGATGATGGATGCCGCTACAGATAGCAATAGAGTAAGAGTACGCGATATGCTGGGTTCTTTTCTTTTTAGAGGAGATGAAGCAGAGAAAAAAGTTAAAGTATTGAGTGGTGGAGAGCGCAACCGACTTGCGCTTTGTAAGTTATTGCTACAGCCCTTCAACGTCTTGATTATGGATGAGCCTACCAACCACTTGGATATTCAATCTAAGAATGTTCTCAAGGCGGCATTGGTAAAATTTGAAGGCACATTGATTGTCGTATCTCACGATAGAGAATTCTTACAAGGCTTAACAGAGCTGGTTTATGAATTTCGCGATCATAAATTAAATCTCTATCTGGGTGATATTGATTATTATCTAGGTCAGAGAAAAGCAGAAGATATGAGAGCGATAGAAAAGGTAGAAGTGGTTAAGGAGGCTAAAGTATCGCGTGGCTCCCAGAGCTCGTCGAAGGGAAAGAGAGACGCCGATAAAAGCCAGCTCTCTTACGAAGATCAGAAAAAACAAAAGTCTCTCCATAACAGGCTTTCTAAAGCAGAATCGCAGATCAACGATTTAGAAAAAAATATTGCAAAGCTCGATGCCGAACTCGTAGCAAACTATGATGAACTGGCGCAAAAAGACGGATTCTTTGATGGTTATCAAGCTAAGAAAAGAGAACTAGATAAGTGGATGCAGCAATGGGAAAATGTCTCTGAAGAGCTCGAAAAATTCAGTAGTTAGCTTTAAGGATTCTTTATGATGATTAAAATACAGACTTAATTAGCTTTGGCGTGTGATCATGTCACGCTAAATCAATACCATGCGTAAAGTTATACTTTCTGTACTTGCTATAATTATTATTATAGCCGCTTCCTATGGAGCTAAGGTCATCATTGATAATAAAACAGCACCTAAGCCTAAGATTAAAAAGGATGTTAAAATTGTAACTACAGATACAATTCAGAATACCACCATTCCTATTATTATTCCAGCAAACGGAAATCTAAAAGCTAAGAAGCGGGTGGAATTATTTGCAGAGGTAACAGGGGTTTTTAATTCTACAGGGAAACTATTTAGAGCTGGACAGCCATATAATTCAGGCGAAACCATAATTGCTATTGATAATACTGAGTTTTATGCTCAAGTTAAAAGCGCGAGAAGTAATTTAAACAATCAAATTACAGCCATCATGCCAGATCTAAGGCTGGACTATCCAGAGTCTTTCCAGCAATGGCAGGATTATTTGAACAACTGGAATATAGATCGTAGTGTTACACAACTTCCAGAGCCTATAAATGATAAAGAAAAGTATTTTATCACTGGGAGGAATATTTATACGGCGTATTACAATATTAAAAATCTGGAAAGTCGTTTAAGTAAATTTAGAATTACAGCACCGTTTACAGGAGTCTTGACAGAAACCATGGTGAGTGAAGGGACCTTAGTGCGCAACGGTCAGCAATTAGGCGAATTTATCCAAACGGGAATTTATGAGATTCAAGTAGCGGTAAGTGCTGAGTTTGCCGATTTACTACAAATAGGCAAGGAAGTAGAAATGAGAAATATTTCCAATACAAAATCCTATCAGGGGAAAGTTACCCGTATCAATGCAAAAGTAGACCAGGCCTCCCAAACCATTATTACCGTTATAGAAGTGAGCGATCCTTATTTAAAGGAAGGAATGTACCTCACAGCAAACTTACAAGCGCAAAAGATAGAAAATGCGATAGAGATCAATCGAAGCTTGCTTCAAAATGGGAATCAGGTATTTACTGTGCAAGAAGGTCAATTGGTGCTTACAGGTGTAAGACCAATACATTTTTCTGATGCAACTGTGGTGCTTAAAGGAGTAGAAGATGGGACAGTTATTCTGGCTAAATCAGTTCCTGGTGCTTATGAAGGTATGGCAGTTAAAACAGAGAAGCAAGCAAAAGCTGATAAAGCAAAAGCAGCCAGTTCAAATCCTGAATCAGAATAAGCCATGAGAAAAATTATAGGTTATTTTATCAAACACCATGTGGCAGTTAACGTCGTTATTGCTGCATTTATTATTTTTGGTGTTTTAGGAGCTCTTTCCTTAAAATCCTCTTTTTTCCCATTAGTAGATTCTAAAACGATCACTATTAACGTCATCTATCCAGGAGCCGCTCCTCAAGAGATTGAAGAAGGAGTTGTACTTAAAATTGAAGATAACCTCAAGGGTATAGAGGGGATCGATCGAGTGACTTCGGCATCTAGAGAAAATTCTGGAACCATTACCGTAGAGATCATCAAAGGATATAATATCGATTTCATGTTGTTGGAAGTAAAGAACGCAGTAGATCGTGTGTCTTCGTTTCCTATAGGTATGGAACCACTGGTGGTAGCAAAAAGAGAAGAGTCCAGACCTACGATTACCTTTGCATTGAGTGGTAAAAACGTACCGCTTAAAACGCTCAAACAACTGGCTCGAGATGTAGAAAACGACTTGAGAGCAATAGATGGAATTTCACAAATCTCGATAACAGGTTACCCTGCCGAGGAAATCGAGATTGCATTAAATGAAAACACCCTTTTAGGTTATAATATTACCTTTCAAGAAGTAGCAGACGCCGTTGCTGCTTCTAATATTTTGACCACTGGCGGGAATATTAAGACAGAGAGAGAAGAATACCTGATACGCGCTAATAACCGAAATTATTACGGAGATGAGCTCGATTATATTCCGGTAAGAACTCAGGCTGATGGTACGATCATTTATCTTAAAGATGTAGCTGAAGTAAGAGATCGATTTTCTGAAACGCCTAACGCTACTTATTTTAATGAAGAACGAGCCGTTAATATCACAGTAACCAGCACAAATGCTGAGGATCTTATCGATAGTGCCGATAAGGTTAAGGAATATATCGAAGTTTATAACCAACGTTCCAACAACGTACAGCTCAAAGTTGTTAACGACCTATCCATAACCTTAAATCAGCGTACGGCGCTGCTTACGGAGAATGCTATTATAGGAATGTTGTTGGTGTTGTTTTTTTTATCCATTTTCTTGAATACAAGACTGGCATTTTGGGTGGCATTTGGTTTGCCTATTGCTTTCTTAGGAATGTTCATTTTTGCAGGTCAGTTTGATGTGACGATCAATGTACTTTCCCTTTTTGGAATGATCATCGTTATAGGAATCTTAGTAGATGACGGTATTGTGATTGCAGAGAATATTTACCAGCATTACGAAGATGGTAAAGATCCTATTCAGGCTGCAATTGATGGGACTATGGAAGTGATACCTCCTATCTTAAGTGCGATTATTACTACGATACTGGCATTTTCTACCTTTTTATTTTTAGATGGTAGGATAGGGGAATTTTTTAGTGAGGTTTCTGTTATTGTGATCTTAACTTTATTGGTTTCCCTAGTAGAAGCATTAATCATATTACCAGCTCACCTGGCACATTCTAAAGCCTTACAGCCACGATCTGATCGGCCTAAGAAAGGTCTCGCAAGACTCTTTCAAAAGATGCGTGTCTTAAACGATTATGGCGATAAAGCTATGAGCTGGATGCGAGATAAATTGTACGCGCCAGCTTTGAGATTTACCTTAAAATATAAGTTGCTTGCTTTTTCATTCTTTGCAGGTGCGTTAATTTTAACTATTGGATCTGTTAAAGGAGGTGTTGTAGGAGTTACTTTATTTCCAAGTATTTCTAGTGATCAAGTATCTGTAAATCTTTCTATGCCTAATGGAACTGCAGAGCGCATTACCGACTCCATTATTTCTTCTATTGAAGAAAAGGCTAAAATGGTCAATAGGGAACTGACAAAAGAATACTTGACCGACCAGAAATACGGTGATACGGTGCAGTTATTTGAAAACATTATTAAGTCTCAAACCTCCTCTTCTTCTGCCAGTCTTTCTATTAATTTACTTCCTGGAGAAACCCGACCAGAAGAATTAAAATCACCTATTGTTGCTAATCGACTTCGGGAATTGGTAGGAATTATTCCTGGAGCAGAAAGTCTCACTTTTGGTTCTGGCGGTAATTTTGGTGGTAGTCCAGTGGCCGTTTCCCTTTTAAGTAACGATATCAACGAACTAAAAGCAGCTACAGAAGATTTTAAAGAAATCTTAGAACAAAACCCTTTATTAAAAGATATTGAGGATAACGACCCTGCTGGTATCAAAGAAATCAAATTAAAACTCAATGATAACGCATTTGCTTTAGGCCTCAATTCGAGAACCGTAATGGCTCAAGTAAGAGCGGCATTTTTTGGTCGTGAGGCGCAGCGTTTTCAAAGAGGTCAAGACGAGATAAGAGTTTGGGTGCGATACGAAAGAGACAATCGCAACAGTATTAAAGATCTGGACGAGTTTAGAATTACTACTCCATCTGGCAGTAAAGTTCCCTTGCGTGATGTGGCCAGTTACTCTATAGAACGCGGTGATGTCGTGATCAATCACTTAGAAGGTCGCAGAGAGATATTGATCAGCGCAGACATGATGGATCCCAATCAAAGTGCGACGGATATTCTAGACGACATACGACAAAATATCATTCCAGAACTGCAGAATAAATACCCTACCGTCTCGCCTAATTATTTGAGTGGACAAGCACGGGAGGCAGAAAAAATATCCAGCAGTGCGCAATTTATTTTTCCAATTGTATTGCTCCTTATTTATTTTGTGATCGCCTTTACCTTCCGCAGTGGTACGCAACCGATTATGTTGATATTACTGATTCCGTTTAGTTTTACGGCAGTAGCTTGGGGACACTGGATACACGATTTTCCAGTTAATATTTTATCCATGTTAGGGATCATTGCCCTTATAGGAATTATGGTGAACGATGGGCTGGTGCTTATAGGGAAATTCAATTCCTTAATTAAAGACGGATTAAAATTTGACGAGGCATTATTTGAAGCGGGGAAAAGCAGGTTTAGAGCTATTTTCTTAACCTCTTTAACTACGGTTGCCGGTCTGGCACCTTTACTATTAGAAAAGAGTAGACAGGCGCAATTCTTAAAGCCTATGGCAATTTCTATCTCTTACGGAATAGGAATGGCGACTTTGTTGACACTGCTATTACTACCGCTATTCCTCAGTTTTGGCAATAATATTAAAGTTTGGATACATTGGTTAAAAACCGGAGAATCCATAGATAAAACAGCGTTGACAAGTGTCGCAAAAGAGCAAAAAGCATTAGAAGATTATGAAAATGAATAAGCTGGTATATGGTTTAGGGATTTTGATGTGTTTCGCTTTCGCGAAAGCGTACTCGCAACCATCTATAGATACCTTATTGAGTAGAGAGCAGGCCGTACAGTTGATGCTTGAGAATAATTACGGTATCAAAATAGCAGAAAACACGACTAAAATAGCCGAGAATAATTCCGGTATTTTGAACTCTGACTACTTGCCATCTCTGCAAGGAAATGCAGGCGCCTCTCGAGATGAAAATGATTCCAATACCGATTTTAACGGTGCCTTAGATCAAAACGGAAACCTTAGAGAGGATATCGAAATTAACAACGCGCAAACCACTCAATACAGTGCTGGGCTATCGCTTAATTATACCTTGTTTGATGGTTTAGGGCGCTTGTATAACTACAAACGTCTTCAAGAGCAATACCAGTTGAGTCAGCTCGAAGCGCGTTCTACTATAGAGAACACGACGGTTCAATTGATGAGTGTGTACCTAGAAATTGCACGACTTACTGAAAATGTAAAGGTGCTCGAAGAGAGTTTAGAAATTTCTAAGAAACGAGAGCAGCGCGCTCAGTATCAATTTGATTATGGGCAGGTAAATAAGTTAGAGGTTCTCAATGCTCGTGTAGATATCAATACCGACAGTATTAATATTTTAAACTCAAAGCAGTCACTGCGCAATACCAAACGCGATTTAAACCTATTGCTCAATAGGGAACTGCAGGCTAACTTTGTAGTAGATACCACTGTTGTATTACAAAACCTGTTAGTTATGGATAGTTATCTAGAAAAAGTACCTGATAATAATGTGCGTTTGTTACAGTCAGCATCCAATTTGCAAATCAGTGATTACGACATTAAAACATCTCGAGCGCTTTTATTGCCTAGAATAGGTTTAACAGGTTCTTATGGATGGAATCAATCGATCAATCCGCCTACAGCATTTTTTCCTGCCACTACGAGAACAGGTTCTAATGTTGCGGTAGGAGCTAACTTAACTTGGGATATTTTTGACGGTGGTCGTTCTATCAACAGTTTGCGCAATGCAAAGATCTCCTATGAAACCGAAGCTCTTTTTAAAAATCAATTGGAACAAGAAGTGGCTCGTGATGTAGCAAATGCAAAGGGTAATTATACCAATGCACTTGCGATTTACAGAATGCAAGAACAAAATGTACTGACCAATAAAAGCAATTTTGAACGTTCTGAAGAACAGTTTAAATTAGGCCAAGTCTCCAGCATCGAATTCCGGCAGGCACAAGTGAATCTGCTCAATGCAGAAACCATTAAGAACCTAGCAAAATACGACGCCAAACTAGCGGAATACCAATTGCTGCAATTGGCTGGACAAATATTGAACATTCCCTTATGATAGAGCATTTCTTTATGTGTCCTCATTGCTGGCAAGAAATCTCTATGTTATTAGACCCCGCATATTCACAAACCTATGTAGAAGATTGCGAGGTATGTTGCAATCCTATAGAACTAAAAGTAATTTTTGAAGGAGGGGAATTAGCTGGTTTTGAGGCTATAGAATTAGGGCAGTAAATTATTTATCGAATTATCTTGTATAAGGATGAAATTGTATGTATTTTTGCACTCCAATAAAACAAGAAGTCGTCAGCCTAATGATCTGAAGTTTTTACAACAAGTGACAGACAGTTTTTATATCGCGAGGTAGAGCAGTAGGTAGCTCGTCGGGCTCATAACCCGAAGGTCGCTGGTTCGAGTCCAGTCCTCGCTACTAAAGTAAGTATCTTTAAACCAACGGTTTGTGTTCGCACAAACCGTTTTTTTATGTCTTCTTTTTACACTATTTTGCGTAACGTACACGCTAACGCACACGATTTGCCCATGAAACAGTTTTCTAAACCTAAAATCTATACTGGTGGAGTCGATGTAACTAATTGGGGTAAACTAACCGCAAAAGAAAAAGAAAAAGCATTGTCAAAAAGATGGTACGTGTACTTTTCTTACCGACATCCTGAAACTAATTTACTTGTAAGACAGGCAAATATACATTGGGGAGCAAACGAATTTACTTCCAAAGAAGATCGTTTCAAGTATCTTAACCGAATTAGAATTAAAATCCATTCAGGTTTACAACTTGGCTTTAATCCATATGAAGAGAACCAGCCTTTTTATGAGAATATGGTATTTTGATATTTAGAATATCATATTCCATATAAAAAGCACTAGTATTCAGGTTTTTGCAGCAGATTGTTTCGGATTGTAAGGGTTTAGAGAATATGGCATTCTGGTTTTTAGAATATCATATTCTATATAAAACACACCAATTGCGGATTCCCGCAAAGAATTAATGGTTATCCTATCGTATTTTTAGCTATGTAGAAAAGAGATCCCTTACAAACCATTTGTAGGGCATTTATTTTAGACAGAATACTTAAAACCAATACTTATATAAATTTCATAAAACACCTTAACTTAAATTGAAGTTCCTTCCTTATCTTCACATTCCCCCTGAATCATTGCTTTCTCCTACTTAGATAGGTGAAAGAATGGTTTGGGGTGTTTTAATTTTACGATATAGGTAGTACAGAAGATTAGCTAACCGTTAATAAATGAGCGCATTTAAATTTTTACAACCCAGTTATCAGCAATTGTTTGTTATTGCAGAGTTGTCTGAACAGTTGATCCATGTGGATCCTAGTTCATCACTTTCTAAAACGAGATTGCTCGCAGAAAAAATGAGCGTTCTTATTTGGGATTTTGAGCAAATGGGTGACTTTGACGGAACGCGAATAATGCGATTGAAAAGGTTATCGCATGCTAACATGCTGCCAGAAGTAATTGAAAGCATCTTTCATACCATTCGAAAATCTGGCAATCAAGCGAGTCACGATGGAACAGGTTCTTTTGAACAAGCCAAGTTCGTTCTTAAAAAAGCATTTAAACTCTCCAAATGGTTCTATGAAACCTATGAAAATGATTTTTTAGAGCTGGCAGAATATCAATTGCCGCAAATTGTGGACAATCGAGCACATGAATTGCAGGGTCAGTTGGATTCTCTCGAGCAACAATTAGAAGATTACAAGTCTAAAATTGAAGCACTTAATACATCTAAGGCCGTTCAAGAAACACGTAAAAAACAGTCCCTTAAAAGTGCTAGTAATATAGATCTTGATGAGAACGACACAAGAATCTCGCTGATCGATCCAGCACTTAAAAAAGCAGGCTGGGAAGTGGATACCGAATTACTCAATTATAAAACTCATAAAACAGTACCAGAAAAAGGCCGCAACATCGCTATTGCAGAGTGGTATTGTGATGGAAAATGGGCCGACTATGCTTTGTTTATTGGCACGACACTTTACGGGATTGTGGAAGCAAAAAGATATCGAAGCGATATTTCTACAGATTTAAGGCAATCTAAAATCTATGCAGAATGTACAACTGATGCTCAAGATATTCTGCTCTTAGGTAAATGGAATACTTATAAAGTGCCCTTTCTATTCAGTACCAACGGAAGAGAATATTTAGAACAGCTCAAAACCAAAAGTGGTATTTGGTATCTGGATATTAGAAAAAAAGACAACCATGCAGCCGCCTTAAAAGGTTGGTATTCGCCACAAGGTTTAATAGATGTATACGAACGAGATATTGATGAGTCTAATGAGCGATTGGAAAAAAGCGATTATGATTATCTAGCAGACGCTACTGGTTTATCACTTCGAGATTATCAAATTGAAGCCATAAAGAAAGTGGAGGAAAAAATCATTGCTCAACCTGCAGATCAACGTTCTTTATTAGTGATGGCCACTGGAACAGGAAAAACGAGAACCGTTATTGGGTTGTCTTATCGATTGATCAAGTCAGACCGTTTTAAGCGCATTTTGTTCCTTACCGACAGGCGCATGCTTGCTACACAAGCCATAGGAAACTATCAGGATAACAAAATTGAGAACCTCAATACTTTTGCAGACGTGTATCAGTTAGAAGAATTGAAAGATACCGTTCCTGATCATGAAACCAGGTTGCATTTTGCTACGGTTCAAAGTATGGTAAAACGCTTGTTTTATAATGAAAATCCTATTCCCATTGATGCTTATGATTGCATCATTATAGATGAGGCGCACCGCGGTTACAATCTCGATAAAGAAATAGATGAAGATGATCTCAGTTTTAAAGATCAAGACGATTATATAAGTCAGTATAAAAAAGTGATTGAATATTTCAACGCTTATATCATAGGTCTTACGGCTACACCAGCATTGCATACGACGCAAATTTTTGGAGAACCTGTTTTTAGCTATTCATACAGGCAAGCGGTTCTCGATGGTCATTTAATTGATTACGAGCCGCCTTATAATATTGAGACCAAACTGAATACAGAAGGTATCGTCTGGAAAAAGGGGGAGCGACCTAAAGCCTATAATCCAGAAACTGGAAAGATTGAAGAACTAGCTGCTCTGGAAGATGAGCTTAAATTTGATATAGACCAGTTTAACAAATTGGTCATTACAGAGCCTTTTAACCGAGCTGTAATTAAACAACTGGTTCATCTAATAGATCCTACCGGAGAAGAGAAAACCTTGATTTTTGCAGCCAGAGATGAACATGCAGACCTTATAAAGGCTATTTTTATAGAAGAATATAAAGCTATAGGTCTACCCGTAGAGCAAGGCACCATTGAAAAGATCACTGGAAAAGCCTACGCACCTGAAGAATTAACCCGGCAATTCAAAAACGAAAAATTCCCAACCATCGCGGTAACCGTGGATTTACTTACTACAGGAATAGATGTTCCTAAAATCACCAACCTTGTTTTTCTAAGACGTGTGCGCTCTCGTATTTTATATGAGCAAATGGTAGGTCGCGCGACTAGAAAATGTGATGAGATCAATAAAGAAGTCTTTAGAATCTATGATGCGGTACGATTGTATGAAGCTATTGAGCCTTTTATTCAAATCAAACCAGTTTCTGATCCTCGTATTTCTTTCCAGCAGCTGGCAGAAGAAATGGATCATATCGATAACGACGATCGTGCCCAACGACAGATGCAAAAAATCATTGCAAAATTCCAAGTGAAAAAGCGACAGATTGAAAAGGTAGAACGAGAAGAGGAATTGCAGTATAATGCCAAGGGAAAAACGGCTGATGAACTTCTAAGTATTTTCAAAAATGCCAAAGGCAGTGAAGTCACCTCTATTATAGAAGAATACGGCAATCTTTGGAAATTCCTTGATCAAAAATTTACCAGACCAGGAATGCAGCTAGTGGCAGACCAAGAAGATGAGTTCATTAAAATGGACCAAAAATTTGGTGATGACCAGAAGCCTGGTGATTACATAGAAAGTTTTAATCATTATATAGCGGCAAATCGTAATAAAGTACTGGCTATAAAAACAATTATCACAAGTCCTGCGGCACTAGATCGCGACTCTCTTAAAAGCCTTAAGTTCCTGCTAGATCAAGATGGATTCAATGAGAGGCACCTTCAACTGGCATGGAAAAGCGCCAAAAATCAAGATATCGCGGCAGACATTGTGAGTTATATAAGAACAGCAGCATTAGGCGAGGCGCTGATATCCCACGAGGATAGAATCAAGGCTGCTTTTGCGAAAGTGAAACAAATGAAAAAATTTAATGCCATACAAATCAAATGGCTTACCCGTTTTGAAGTACAAATGCTCGCCGAAACAGTCTTAACCAAAGAAGATCTTGATAAAGAACCCTTTAAAAGTGACGGCGGATTTAAAAGAATCAACAAGCAATTTCAAGAAGAAGTAGAGCAAGTCATAAATAGTATTAATGGCTATTTATATACCGCTTAATTATCTAATATCGCGATATGCAATATTTTGTGAAGCGTCAATAATAATGTAGTAAAATTACACTATATTGCATATCGCAATATGCAATAAATGAAAAATAAAACAATTTTAAAACCACAAGATATATTGATTTTGCTAAAGATAGCGCTGTTAGGTGATCAGCCTTGGTTGCAGCAATCACTTGCTCAAGATTTGCACATAAGCCAGTCTGAGATATCGGAGTGTATTTCTAGGTCTAAATATTCAGGACTCTTAAATGCTAGTGGCAAGAAGGTGAATATGCTTAATTTCTTAGAATTAATAGCACATGGGGTGAAGTATATTTTTCCGCAACGTCCTGGAGCGATAGTTAGAGGTATTGCCACTGCTCATGCCGCTGCACCACTAAATGAAAAAATAGTAGGAGAAGAGATTTACGTCTGGCCTTATGCTCGTGGTACTATGAGAGGACAGTCCATAGAACCGCTTTATAAAACCGTACCACAAGCAGCTTTGCAGGATCAAAAATTATATGAAGCACTAGCTTTAATAGATGCCATACGAGTAGGAAAAGTAAGAGAGCAACAACTAGCGATAGAATTATTAAAAAAACAACTGACTCATGGCACAGGACTCGCAGCTTAACCTAGAGGTAGTGGCTAGCGTTGCAAGAGCGCTAGGTGATCTCAACAAAGAAGTCGTTTACATAGGTGGCGCAGTGATAAGTATATATGCTACTGAGCCTGGAGCAGACTTACCTCGTGTGACAGAAGATGTAGATGTATGTGTACAGGTTTCTACCTTTGCACAAATGGAAGCATTGCGCGAGCAGCTGGCTAGTAAAAGTATTTATCCCGATCCTCAAGGTGTTCACATGTATCGGTACCGCTATCATGGGATTGCGATAGATTTTATTCCATTTGAAGAAACCGCTTTTGGCCCTACTAATCCATGGCTAAAACCAGGGTTTGAAAAAGCTTTTAAAACCACGGTGGCTGGTGTTGAAATTGCTGTACTGCCAGTTTCTTTATTCTTAGCTACTAAGTGGGAAGCTTTTAAAAGTAGAGGATCTGACCCTAGATACAGTCATGATTTTGAAGATATTATTTATGTATTCGATAATAATAGGGAAATAGTACCAGATACCATGACTGCAACCGCAGCATTACAAGAGACTTTGAAAGAGATGAGTTCTTTTATCCTAGATCATGAAAACAGCAATGAGATTATTGAGTGTCACATCAATCAAACTACAGCACTGGAGCGTGGTGCTTTTATAACTGAAACTCTTCAAGAAATTCTAGAGGTGTAATGAATGTATGAAGATTATTATAATTAAGCTTTCTGTTTTGTTTCGCTTTCGCGAAAGCGTAATACAAAAGAAGTTTATCCCGCTTTAGAGCGGTACGAAAGCGAGACAAAAAAAGCGAGAACACAACAAGAGATAAAAAAAAATCAAAATGCTGAATCAAGTGCAGCATGATAAAGTAAAAATATGAGCGCAGACGAAATTGCTAATAAATTATGGAACCTATGTAATGTCCTAAGAGATGATGGTGTGACTTATCACCAGTATCTTAATGAGTTAACTTATATCTTGTTTTTAAAACTGAGTGAGGTTAAAGATTTTGAAAATCATATTCCTGAGGAATACCGCTGGCGCAGTTTTGTGGAAGAGCATGATAACAATGAAGCTTTTGAACGTTATAAGCGATTTCTGGTCACTATTTCCAGCGAATCCACCAGTGCCAGCATAAAAGAGATCCATAACAATGCAAGTACCAGTTTGAGAAAACCGGTCAACTTTAATACGCTGGTACAGGCGATCGAAAAACTGGACTGGTATGAAGAGAACGACCGCGATGTGATGGGCGATATCTATGAAAGCCTGCTGGAGAAAAATGCGGGTGAGAAAAAGAGTGGTGCCGGTCAGTATTTTACCCCACGACCGCTGATCAATATAATGACAGAATTACTAGCGCCTCAACTGGGCGAACGCTGGAACGATCCTGCAGCTGGGACTTTTGGCTTTATGATCGCGGCAGACGAGTACTTGCGCAGCAAGCATGAGAACTATTATGCACTAAGCGAGAAAGACCGCAAGTTCCAGAAGGAAAAGGCCTTTAGTGGTGTGGAACTGGTAGGCGATGCGCACCGTCTGGCTTTAATGAATGCCCGATTGCACGGTATGGAAAGCGAGATCATCCTGGGCGATACCTTGACAGAGATGGGTAAAGACCTGAACGGCTATGACGGCGTGCTGGCAAATCCTCCTTTTGGCACTAAAAAAGGCGGTGAGAAACCTACCCGGGACGACTTTACTTTTCCTACCAGCAACAAGCAACTCAACTTTTTACAACACATCTATAGAAGTTTAAAGAAAAACGGCAAGTCCCGTGCTGCGGTAGTACTGCCAGATAATGTTCTTTTTGAAGATGGCGATGGTCAGAAGATACGTCGTGACTTGATGGATAAGTGTCACCTGCATACCATATTGCGATTGCCTACCGGTATCTTTTACGCCGCAGGCGTAAAGACCAACGTGCTGTTTTTTACCAGAGGTACCACCGAGAAGAATAATACAGATGGCATTTGGTTTTACGACATGCGTACCAATGTGCCCAACTATGGAAAACGCACACCGTTTACCAGAGCCGCTTTCGCAGAGTTTGTAACCGCTTATACGGGTGGAAAAACCCTGGATGATCTAGAGAAAAACTACGACGGTTCTATTTCAAATCGCAGTGTCAGTTCGAGCGTCAGCGAGAACAAAGTTCCCTCTCCTTTGGAGAGGGCTAGGGTGAGGTGGAATTACATCACCCGAGAAAACATTGCTAAAAAGAACGACAGTCTGGACTTAGGACTGATTGCAGATGACAGCGTGAGCAAAGCCGAAGATCTGGGCGAACCTGTGGACATTGCTAAAGAAGCACTTAGCGAACTCAGCGCGATTCAAGAACAATTGAACGCGATGATAAAGGAATTGGCTTGATGGAAAATATATTACCGAAGGGTTGGGTGGAGACTGATTTAGACACAGTTATTGAAAGAATGTCAAATGGATCATCATTGAAACAGTATGAAGAGTTTTTTGAGGGGTCGTTACCAATTTCAAGAATTGAAACAATTGCTAATGAAACTATCGACTTCAATAGAGTCAAGTATGTCGACGCAAATGAGAGTGAAATTGAAAAATATGAACTGCTTGATGGCGATATATTATTTAGCCACATAAACAGTGATAAACATTTAGGTAAGACGGCTTTCTTTCAAAATGAAGAAACTTTATTACACGGAATAAATCTTTTGCTGTTGCGGTCTTCAAATGTTGTCAATTCAGAATTCATATATCTAGTTTTAAGAGATTTACGGTACTCAGGTAAATTCATAGAAGTTGCACAAAGATCAGTTAATCAATCGTCGATTAATCAGAAGAAATTAAAGGCATTTAGAATCCCACTACCACCAAGAGCCGAGCAGCATCGGATTGTGGCCAAGGTAGATGCGTTGATGACGCAATATGCCGCGATCCAGCAAGCGATGGAACGGATTCCGCCATTGTTAAAAGATTTCAGGCAGCAGGTGTTGACGCAGGCGGTGACTGGGAAGTTGACGGAGGAATGGCGCGTTGGGAAGGAGTTGGGGGAATGGGAAATGAAAAGTTCTAATAAAGTGTTCTCTTTTATTACAAGTGGATCAAGAGGTTGGGCAAAATATTATAGCCCATCTGGCACTCAATTATTTGTTAGAATAACAAACATGAATTTTGGGACTTTTCATCTTGATTTGTCATTGAATAAACTTCAATTTTTAGAATTACCTGAAAATAATGAGGGTAAAAGAACTCTCTTAAAGGTAAATGATATTCTAATATCAATAACAGGCGATGTGGGAATGGTTTCCTTAATTCAGGGTGATTTTACTTTCGAAGCGTATGTTAACCAACATGTTTGCCTGGCAAGACCGAATAATTCTAATGATGCAAAATTCATTTCTTATTATTTAATGTCTAAAGAAGGGTTCGGTCAGTTCGAGTCTAAAAAGAGAGGAGCAACAAAATCGGGTTTGACGTTGGGAGATATAAGATCTCTAACAATAAATATCCCAGATTTACTTGAACAACAGGAAATCGTCCGCCGTGTGGAAAGCCTGTTTGAGAAAGCTACGGCTATTGAGCAGCGTTATGAGCAGTTGAAAGAACAAATTGACACATTACCGCAGTCTATATTGCATAAAGCCTTTAAAGGAGAGCTTGTGGAGCAGTTGGCTAGTGATGGGAGTGCGGTGGAGTTGTTGGAGGAGATAAAGAAGCTGAAGTTGAACTCGAATTTGAAAGGGGAAATAAAATCAAAATCAAAAATAAAAGCAAATTGATATTTAAACCAGCTTCGAGCGGTAGTCGAGAAGTGATTGGCCTTAAAAAGTCTTATATAATTAATAATAAGCTGGGTGAGGTTGCAGAGGATGAGGTGGGGTATAAAAAAGGAGAAGAAAATTAAGTTGGTATAAAGTAAATTAGTACTGGAGTTGTGTTATGGTAGTTTTGTAAAATAATTAATGGCATAGGAATAAAAGTAAAATAAGGGAAATGGCAAAAAAGAAATACACAACTAGGGAATTAATGGAAATGACTATAGATGTCATGAATAAAAGTATTAATGAACCTAGATCAGATGGTAAGGTGCCACCCAAAGTAGGTGCATTGCTTTTGTTTCCTGGTGGTAGAATTGAAACTGCTTTTCGTGGAGAATTACGAGATGGTGACCATGCAGAGTTTACTTTGTTGGAACGGAAATTCCCCAATGAAAATTTAGAAGAATGTATTCTGTTTACAACTTTAGAACCATGTGTTAAACGTAATAATCCTAAGGTTCCTTGCTGTAGAAGAACTACTAATGCACGTATTAAAAAAGTTTTTGTAGGTATAGAAGATAAAGACCCTACTGTAGATGGGAAAGGAATAAAGCACTTAGAAAATCATGGCGTTGAGGTTAAAATGTTTGATAGAGATTTACAACGTGTCATTGAATTAGAAAATAAAGATTTTTTAAACCAAGCATTAACACGTAAGAAAGAAAGTGAAGAAGATGATTTACGTTCCCCTATAGAAAATCCGATTGCTGATTATAATAGCAGTAAATTTTCTGAGAGCGCACTTAAAAAGTTTATTAAAGAGTCTGAATTAAATTATGACTTTAAAGATATGTCGTTCTTACAATATTTAGCAGATTTTGGTGCTATGGAATGGTCAGAAGATAAAAAGCAATTCATACCTACTGGTTTTGGTATTTTACTATTTGGAGCAAACCCTAGAACCAGATTTAAAAATGCTGTTTTAAAAGCGCATGTAACTTATGGCAACAATAATATTGAACCTAAAGATTTTAGTGATGCACTGGTTTTAATTCCAGATCAAATAGAAGAATGGCTCAAAAAGGTTTTGCCTTTATCAAAAGATACTTCAGAATTTAAAAGAAAAGATGTCCCAGATTTCCCTATTAATGTTTTACGTGAAGCTATAGTAAATGCAATAGTCCATAGAGATTATGAAATAGAAGGAGCTAAGTGTGAGATTAAAATTGATAACGATAAAATCATTGTTACTAGTCCTGGAGAGCCACTGCCTGCGATTAGTTTAGAACAATTAAACACTTTTGAAGCTCCTTCATTAAGTAGAAATCCTATTATTACTTATGCGTTTAGTTTAATGGATTATATAGAGGAAAAAGGGTTTGGAATGAAAACCTTTAAATCTTTGAACAAAGAGTTTGATTTGCCTATTCCTAAATATACAATGAAGAATCCATTTTTAACATTAACCTTCCCTAGAACATCTGAAGGAGTAAAATCTGTTATGGCTAGTCCAGCAATTGAAAGCTTAGATAAAGAAGAGTTAGGATATCTTGAATTATTCAGGAAACAAGAGCTGGTAACGAAATCAGAGTTTGTATCATACACTTTACTCACTGTAAGGACTGCCCAGCGCATATTGAAAGATTGGGTAGAAAGTGGAATTATAGAAACTATTGGCGCGGGAAGAGGAACTAAATATAGGTTGAACAATTAATCGCGCCAGTTTGGCGCGTATATGGCGCGATAAAATTAGAGTAATACAAAAGCGAAATTTACGCGCCAATCAATTATGTATATGGCGCGATTAAGGAATGAGTAGATAAATAGCAAGTTTTACGCGCCAAGTTGGCGCGCAAATGGCGCGATTAAGGAATAAGTAGATAAATAACAAGTTTTACGCGTCAGATTGGCGCGCAAATAGCGCGATACTACAAAGCGCAAAAGAACTAAGAATAAAACGAACGAAAACTAACGGAGTAAATGATAAGTAGCTTATACAAGCTCTACTATAGATCTAAAGGGAATAGAACGCCACTAGAAGATTTTAATACAGAGTGTCTGGTAGGAATTTTTAATTATGTACCAGAGATAGGTAACTTGTTTGCTGTGCAATTTTTAGAATTACCAGTAGGAGCATATAAATTTACTACACAAGAGTATTATCCCTTAAGTGATGATCCTAATTGCTTTGTAGATATGGTCGTTAAAAACGATTCTTGTATTTGCTTTGTAGAGAATAAAGTAGATTCTACAGAAGGTTATGAGCAAATTAACCGTTATCAAAAAGTGCTTCAATCCTTTCCTAAAGGGTTACAAAAGGAAATGCGATACATTACAAAACATAGCGATGTTAAGACAGGTCAACTCAATAATTTTAAACAATACCGCTGGTATGAAGTAGCGGTATTTCTATTACTTCATTTTCCAGAAAATGTACTCGTTGTAGATTATCATCAATTTTTAAAACAACAACATATGGCACAAGAAACTAAGTTTACCACAGACGCAGTAATTGCATTAAAGAATTTTCAGGTTGCTTATGAAACGGCAAGACTTCATTTTAGCACAGGCTATCATTTAATGATGAAGATATTTCCTAAGGTAAAGCTTCATAAACAAAACGTGAAAAGTTATCAAAAGATCGTGTATGGTGAGCGTATTTCTATTAAAACCTTAGATGTATTTGAGACAAATGATCAGTATGCAGAAATTTTAATCGGACTTCATTTTCATGAAGTAAAATATCAGGTACAACTCTGGTTAGCTAGTGATCATCTGTTAGGTGAAACCATTTTGGACCGTGCGGTAAAGGCTAATATTTTTGACGTGGTAGAAAAAAATGAGCACGGTTATATGATTAATTTTAATAGTAAGATTTACAATTTTATTGAGGTTGAAGAAAGTGAGATAAAAAAATGGTTTCAAGAATCGCTTCAAAAATTAAAGAATTTTATTATAGATAATCCAGATATTAAATGGAATTCTAAATTGATACTAGAAAATACTAAGTAAGCAGATAATTTAGTCTATTACTATATAGAGTAGTGAGCTTTAGTCTAAAATGACACCTTTACTTTTAAAATATTCCTTTAATTTTTGTAAGGCAATAATACAGTTGCTATGATCGTTTCTTTTCATTTCCATAAAATGATCGTAATCTATAAATCCATCATATCTTGCTTTTTTACTTTCTTCTAGTAAGAAGCTGTATAAATTCCATGCACCATTAGATAATTTTAATCCTTCAGATTGGTTTCTGGGATTAAGCTGGATTTCTCGTTTGCGATGTGTGTTTAAAGATGTCTCTCCTTTTTCACAGCAATAGGAGTCGAGGTAGTGTAATGCTTCATAAAAGCAAACGGTTACTTTCCAATCATAATAATGGTCAGGATAAGAAGTGCATAGCTCATCATGAAACTGACGATTTTGCGTCGCTTGAGTTAAGTGTGCAGCACTAGATTTCATTATATCACCTGTCGCTCATGTTCAACACTAGATACTACAGATAAAGGAGTGATTTGAAGAGTTACGGGATAGGTGTCTGAAATTTCAAAATTATTATAGTCTGTAGTAAACTGACTAATTCTTAAACGGTTTTCAAAAGTATCCTCTTTTAAAATGATACTGTAATAGAGTTTTGAATTAGGTAATACCTTTAAATGTGCTTGTTCAACAATATCATCTAAGTTTCTCAAATAATTTGTGACAAATAAATTAATAATATCGTGGTTTACCGCATCAATTTTCTTCCGATTATCGTTGATTCCATTTAAAGGATCTTCAACCATTTGTTTGATTTGACGACCTAGTTCAGTATCACTACCTAATTGGCTCATTAAACCAGTTAAATCAATAGATTTTTTAAAATCATCAATATGGTTTCCTAACAATTTTAATATAAGATCAAAATTATCCTGTAAAGGTAGATTAGGTGAGGTATGTTGCTGTACGCTTGTCATATAGAATGTGCAATATAGTATGATTCACTATACAATTGCAAATATAATACCTTTATTAGCTTAAAATTCACTTATAAGTAGAGGTTGATCTATAATTAAATTGTTTTTTGAGGAATTGAAATCTTTAAATTCAATAGTTTGATTTAAAAAAGTAGGATAAATCATTATGTCTTATAATTGTATAAATATCCAAATTATTTAAGGATGAATAATAAAAGAAAAAAACTATGTCTTGATTATTTAAATGCACGAAGTGCTTTTAGAAAAGCAGCAGATGATGATGCTGTATTACAAGGTAATGATAACATTATGGGTAGAATAGGAGAAGCTATTGCCCATTCCTATTTAGAACAAATAGGAAGGAATCCAAAAGTAGAAGAAAACCAAACCAATAAAGGCTTTGATATTACCTGCGAGGATAAAGCAACTGTATCTGTAAAGCTTATAAGTTCTGAAAATAAAAGTGGTGGTACCACAAAAATAGACGCTGATTATGATGAGTTAATATTAATAAAATTAAACGATCAACATAAAGTAGATCGTTTAGGACATATTAAAAAAGTTGATTTTATGAATGGTTATAGAGCTAGTTCAATTTATAAGGCAAAAGAACCTTACTTTAGAGAAAGTATGCTGGATGATTTTGGTTTGATTAGTAAATACGGCACATTGTTTACTGGTAGTGAAATAGAACGATATAAGTTGCTTTAGAGATATATGAGTAAGGATTTGTTTAGTAATACAGAGCTTTATGCTGAATGTAAAAATAGAAATGCACCTGATTAAACTAATGAAGAATAAATGAATAAAATTAAAAATTTCCATTTTACTGTGTATGAATATCTCATCGCATATCACGCTGTAAATCCATCATTTACTTTTCTAACCAGAAAAAGAGATTCTAAAAAGTACAAAAAAGAAGATGGATATATTCTAGTAGGTAATGATGATTATGCTACCGCTGGTCTAGTAAATCGCAAAGGAGCAAACCTGTCTAGTCGTGCTATTTCTTTATTCTTTGTAAAGACTGGAGAAAACAGTTTTGATGTTAAACTGGATATTAATTATAATGATGATTTAAACGCAACAGATAAAAATGCACTGGATCAATTAGTAAGTCGTTTAAATCTAGAGTCCAATGATACCAGACAGCAGGTTGCTGTTGCACAGGTTAAGGATGATGATACTAATCAATTGTTTGAATATTTAAATCGTTTTTACCCAATCCTATTGAACTGGTCAGAGAGTAGTGAAACTAAGGATTTTCTAGTCTCAAAAACAGAGTTTAAAAAACTAACTAAAAAAATAAAACCTTATTTAAAATCTAATCAGCAAGAATTACCACAACTTATTCTGGTAAACCTGACTTGGAATAGTAAAGACTGGAAGGAACCTAGTGTAGATATAAGTAATCACGGTTATGTGAAAGAAGGAAATGTTCCTGGCGAAAGCTGGAATTTTCAAGTTGATGCGCCTTGGAATGATGAAGATTACCTGTATGGTTATGCTCAATTTACAAATGAACCTACTATTAAAGATAATCTACTACTTATCTTTTATTCACAAGGTAAGATAGTCGGTTTTTATGGAGATGCGCAAATAGGTAATTTTACTGAAGAAGCCTTTAAAAACTTAAGTGGAGATCGTGCGTTAAGTTTTGTTTTAGAAAACAAAATAGATGGTATTAAAGAAAAAGGTTTTCTTGAAGATAAAGAACGTATCGGTCAGATAGGTTTCACTTATTTACAAGAATCTGTGACCTTTGATGTGATAGTTGAAGAAGCGATTCGATTGAACCCAAATCAAGCTTTACAATTAGATCATTTGAAAACGTGGTATTATTCAGGAGCAACCCCATCAGATACTCAAGAAGACATGGATGAGTTAATGAGCGCATTACGTCAGTTATCAAAGCAACAAATTAAAGATTATTTTAAACATCTAGAATTACTTAAAGATGAATTTAAGCTAAACATAAATGATGAACGAATTGTTTTTAATATCGCTCAAGGCAATTTAAACTTTCATATAGGGCAGCGATATGTATTCAATTTATCTTTTGAAAAGACTTCTAAGATATACGGCGTCATTTCAAAGAATAAACTCAATGAGAACTCTGAAGCTTTTAAGGATAATCCAGAAAGTACTTATTTTAATTATTATTTAGAAAATTTACAAAATTTCACAGTTCTAGAAGACCATTTTATAGCCGTAAAAGAAGAATTAGATGCTACTATTAAATGTAGTAGGTTAAAGTTTGATAATCCTTTTTTTAGAGAAATGGTTTTTAATACTCCATTCAGAAATGAAGTTTATCAAAAATTATTTGATTCAAATCAATCCAGTATGATCAATCCCAATACTATTTTATACGGTCCGCCAGGAACAGGAAAGACCTATCTAACTATTGCAAAAGCAGTTGCCTTAGTAGATCCTGATTTTTATAATATCAATAAAGATGATCGAGAAAAAATAGGGAATCGATATCAAGAATTATTGATTTCTAATTGGGAAAAAACTACTGGTCAGATTGCCTTTACCACTTTCCATCAATCTTTTACTTATGAGGATTTTGTGGAAGGCATAAAGCCCGTTATGGAATCTGATGATTTAAAATACAAAGTAGAAGATGGTATTTTAAAAAAAATGTGCTTACTAGCAAAAGGTAGTAGCAGTATAGACGAGTTACAAACTGATGGAGAGTTATCATGGGATGAAAACACCTTTGAACAATCTTTATTCTATAAGCTAAGTCTAGGAGAAGCAGCAAATCCAGAAGATGACATAATTTATGAATATTGTATTAATAATAATCTCATTACTCTTGGTTTTATAAGAGAAGTTGACTTAACAGGAAAATCTCAGTCTCAAATAAGAGAAATAAGTAGTGATAATGATAGATCTATTGCAGCTGCTCAAATGCTGAATACATTTGTACATGGATTACAAGAAGACGATTATATAGTTATAAGTAAGGGAAATCGTATTGTTAGAGCTTTAGGAAAGATTACAGGAGGTTACTTTTATGATCCAAATTCTGAAATAGAATATGCTCATTTTAGAAAAGTAGAATGGATATTTAAAGATCAAGAAGTCCCTTCAAAAGAAATATATAGAAACAGTTTAACACAACGAAGTCTTTATAAACTGGATCAATCCTTAATAAAAAAGGACTTCTTTGTAAAAAGTGCTACAGCCATTAACATTGAAACTGATGTTGATCAGCCATATATACTTATAATAGACGAAATCAATCGTGGTAACGTAGCTTCCATCTTTGGCGAACTCATTACACTTATTGAAACCGATAAAAGAGCTGGAGCAGAGAATGAGTTAAGCGTCATTTTACCGTATTCTAAAACTAAATTTTCAGTACCCAGCAATCTACACATCATAGGAACTATGAATACTGCTGATCGTTCTATTGAGGCACTGGATAGCGCATTGCGCAGGAGATTTGAATTCATAGAAATGTTGCCAGATTATGATGTGATCGATAAAGAGCTGAATCAAATGGACTTTGAAGGTTATCAGCTTTCAGCAATTTTGAAAATAATCAATAACCGTATCACCATTCTTATTGATCGTGACCATCAGATAGGACATTCCTACTTTTTAAAGTTGAAGCATTCCGCTGATTTAGAAAAAAATTTAAAATCGGTTTTTAAAAATAAAATCATTCCGTTATTGCAAGAATATTTCTTCAATGATTATGTGAAGATTGCCATGGTTATTGGGGAAGGCTTTATGGATAAAGATCAATACAGCAAGGTGACATTTGCTACCAGTGATGGCGATTATGCTTCAGATTACGACGGCGTTGTAAGATATGAGATTAAGAAGGATTTTGAAATGAGTAAGGCAATAATGCAATTGATGGGAGATACGGTAGATGAGTAAAAAGCCAAATTCCATATCAGTTTTTGAGTATGAGTCCATAACACACGTTAAAGGCAAGCGATTTTACAATGCTAAATTCTCCAAAGTTATTTATGAATCGTTCCTAAGCTTTCATGAACGTGAACCCAATACACCATTTTTTGATTTGATCCATAACGGCGTCCGCTTCAAAAACTATGTTGGTGCCATTCAAATCGGAAAAACAACGATTGAAGTCTTGCCCAAAGCTGGCAAGAATGAGAATAGACAAGAATGGCAGCATGTGTTGCTCACGATGCTCAAGACCTGTCACTTATTGACTGCAAAGGAAAGCGGATCTGCAAGTTTAAAGTTACGAGCAAATTCCGTCTTAGAATTGTATTTCGAATTGTTCTTAAACGAGGTTGAAGCGCTGATCAGACGAGGACTCATTAAAAAATATAGCAAACAGCAAGGACAGCAGAGAGCACTTAAGGGAGCATTAGTCTTTAGCCAGCAATTAAGTAAGAATCTGGTGCATAAAGAACGGTTCTTCACACTCCACACGATTTATTCTAAAGACCACCTTATTCATCAAATTTTAAACGAAGCTCTTTTCGTGATATCCATTATTTCAACAGACTCAAATCTTGCAGATAAAATGGGTCGGGTTCGTTCCTTATTTCCGGAGGTGAGCAGAGTCAAAGTAAATGCAACACTATTTGAACGTATTGTGCTTTCGCGAAAGCATAAACCGTATCAAAAAGTACTGTCCATAGCAAAACTTATTTTACTTAATTACCGGCCAGATATCAAAGCTGGACGCAAAGATCTACTGGCTATCATGTTTGATATGAATAGATTGTGGGAAGAATATGTATTGCAGATATTGAGAAAGGGTAACGATGGAAGCTGGCAAATAAAGGGGCAAGAATCTCAATTATTCTGGAGAAGGAAAACCATTCGACCTGATATTGTACTTGAAAAAGAAGGTGTGAAATATGTTATTGATACTAAGTGGAAAGTTATCGATAGCAATAGACCTAGCGATGCTGATCTAAAACAAATGTACGTTTACAACCACCACTGGAATGCTCAACAAAGTATGCTGTTGTACCCTAATGATGGATTCCAAACGTACAACTCAGGGAAATTTGAATTACCGTACTTAGATAAGGGACATCATTCTTGCAAGCTAGGATTTGTACACGTGATCAAAGAGTCAAGTCTAAACTTACAGATGGCAACGGATATATTCGGATTGTTGGATCACGAAAATCATAGAAATACTTTGCTCACCCAATAGATTTAGAAACTATGGAAAAAGTCATCAAAATTGTTTTAGCGATTTTATTTTTTTTGTGTCTTCTAGATATGCCGTACAGTTACTTTGAAACTGTCCGTTTTGTTGCGATGGTAGCCTTTGGTTACCTAGCCTATGTTGAACATAAGCAAGAAAATCAAGGTTTGATGGTCGCTTATATTGTTTTGGCACTCTTGTTCCAACCATTCTTCAAAATAGCTTTAGGCAGAAGCCTGTGGAATGTTGTGGATGTAGTTGTGGCGGTTGGGTTGGTTGCGAGTATTTTTTATAAGTTAAAATCAGAGAAAACGGACTAACCATTCATGTTTTTCCAATTTATGACGGCCTTAATAATATTGTCGCAATATTTTTGGCGAGTACCGCTAGTACTTTGAGGATGACGAGCATTTAATATTATTTGATCTTGCGAGTAATACCACGGCAGGTCATTTTCCATTACAGATTTATAATGCATGATATTCAAACCTGGCTCTAATATATCATACGTTCCACCAAATATGATGACTTGAGGTTCCAACTCATTGATTTGTCGCAGGACATGCTTTTCGCTGGCATTGTAATACCTTTCTAAGGTACTCATGTTAGTTTGTGATGCTCCAAGTACCTTTTTTACATTACAGTATGAGATCTTAGAAAGCTGATTAGTGACTTCAGGATGCTTGTCTTGATCTTGTTGATCTTCCCATAAGGTCTGTGTTAAAATACCGTTTGTAGTATAGAGAATATTGTCAAAAGTTTTACGCCATTGATGGTCAATCGATTTACCACTACAGCTTCTTAAAGTGTCAATCATATTCCACTCTTCAGAATCTCCGGAGGAATTGACTTCCTTCAATACCCACATAATACGAAGCTCCGCACTCAAATATTGATCGATATCAACGATTCCATCTACTTTAGCCGTAGCTCTAGTAACTGGATCAGATAATTTTTATACCTCCCGATTAATCTCGTTTTAGATTTCCTCTAACTCTTGTTTTGTTTTCATTGGATAGGTTTTAATAAATTAAATATAGTAGTATTTCACGCTTCAAAAGCCAGCTCCAACCCCATATTGATACGCTATACTAACTTGTACAGATTCGAAATCGGCATTCTTGCCTCTTAAAATATTTGTAACGGCATGAACTTCACCTTTCTTATCCACTTCCGTTTCCCACTTTTCTTTGGGTTTTTTATCTAGTTTGAAATGAGGCAGTTCGCTTTACCTTGACTCCTTATTGTTTAAATTTCCATCGGCCATCTTTTCCAGTTGTTCAATGAGAGACTCCAGATTCTTTTCTATATCACGCATTTCAGCTCCCAGTTCAAATCTTTGCCCTTTCACAACATCTGATTTGATGTCGCTACTCACTTTTAAGTTTTGAGAAAGACCATCAATTAACGATTTTATCTTTTGATTTAGTTTCTCTCTTGAATTGAGCTTTTTATCCATTTAGTCCATTTTTGTAAAGCCATTTGATAGAGGCAATATGTTCATCTATTTGGTATTGTATTTATTCAGGATCAACAAATCTCCAACTTACATCACCTAAGTCAATCTTCTTATGCATCTCAAATTCCATCCACGATATGCCTGGAAATGCATCGCAGACTTTAAAACTAAAGCCAGTCATAGTGGCTTCTTCTAGGTTTAATTTAGAACATCGTTCTATTTCGCTCTTGATACTAGAATATTGTTCATCCGTTAGTTCTATTTCTATTTTCTTCATTGTTGGAATTTGATTTGTGATGTTGAGTTCTTTAATCTAATGTTCTCCTTAATTGATTTGATTTACCTTAGAGAAGGTCCAGTACGTCAGTAATTGTTTTAATGTTCATTTAATCTCGTTTTGTGTTTATGCATGTTTCTTATGATCCCTTTTTGATGACAAATTCTTGAGTAGATTCAGTATAACTTTTTTCGTGAACCTGAGATTGAAACTAAGCGCTACACTTCCTCCTCCTGGATTCGCCCAAATCCTATTAGATTCCATGTAACGGATGTTTTAATTTCAAACACATGACAAACCTAAAAGGCGACAGCGCCAGAATGCGACGGACACAAAATAAATTTGATTATTACAAAAATATTTCTTAACTCGTTCAATATTGTGGTTTTATAAGACCCTATAAAAGATGACCGTGACGATAAGTCAATTAAATTAATGCAGTTTATAGCGAAGTGTACAATCTAAACTTCATACTGATTTTGAGCGTACTACTTCGACGTGATTTGGCGAAATCAGATATTAGTATTGCTTCAAAATCTTAACTTATGAAAGTTGAAACGAAAGGTCTTGTAGCAGACAGGCAGTTGTTTGCCAATGAAATCCACCGAGATAATCAGCGGCATCTTGATAAACGCGCACTTTATCTGATCTACTTCAATCATATTCCACAATTATTACTCATTACAAATGTGGACACTGATAAATGGGATGATTATGCCGCAAAATTAAAGGAGAAATCTTCGAAGCATTATTACAAAAAATGCATGCGTGGAAAGGATGAAACCCTAAAGTATGAAGAAGATTATTTTTTTATGGAAGCGGATCTTCTAATCAGTAATTGTGAACAATCAAACAAAGTTAGTTTGATGTGGCAACATACCGATATGTCAATTATAGAAGCGTACAAAAAGGAGATTTCAAGACTACGTGTTTTTGATGCGCCGAAGAGTACTATTAATCTTCTTGTTGAGTACGGTGGTAGGCTACATACTAAAAACATTAAACTTAAAAAAAGCCTATTTAACATTGAAGAGCATTACAATGATGATTTTCAAAAAGCACATGAGACCATTTTAAATCGCTTAAATAAAGAGAATGACAAAGGAATTGTTCTTCTCCATGGGCTTCCTGGTACTGGAAAAACCAGTTACATACGCTCTTTGATAACAGCGTTACAAAAGAAAGTTATCTTCCTACCTCCCCACATGGCCAGCTCTCTCGGAAGTCCACAAATTATTCCGCTAATGTTGGAAAACACGAATTCCATACTGGTAATTGAGGATGCAGAAAATATTGTGATTGATCGCAATCAGAATGGTAATTCGCCCGTCAGTACGATACTTAACATGTCAGACGGTCTAGTTTCTGATTGCTTAAATATTCAGATCATCTGTTCCTTCAATACCGATTTGACTAATGTTGATAAGGCTTTATTGCGGAAAGGAAGGTTGATAGCCACATATGAATTTGGCAAGCTGGATACGGGTAAGGCAAACACGCTTTCGCGAAAGCTAGGATACGACAGTCATTTTACAGAACCACAGGTCTTGACAGATGTATTTAATCAGGATGAACCATCCACCATCCTGCGGGAGCGGAAGGTGGTGGGGTTTAGATAAGCTGAAAGTGAAACTGAAATCGAAATCGAAACCAAAAACGAAAAAAAAGCTTCTCCTTTTAAAGCTACCTCCAAGATTAAAAGAAGTACAAAAACTTTCCCCTCTTGGGAAATGTCCGCAGGACAATGGGGCTTACAATGCTGATCTTAAACGAAATAATTGAATTAAAAAACACGCTCCGACACGTTCTGTCGTTTAGGAAGATTATATTTGGATCAAAGCAAAAATTATGGCAGGTTATACACAACTCGAACGTCTGGAAAACATCCTTTATATCTTGAAGCGGAAACAGTACATCACAAAGCAGGAACTTATAGATAAACTATTGAAGGATCACGATCTTGACGTTACAGAGCGCACGCTGGAGCGTGATCTTAAAGCACTAAAAGAAAACTACAGCTTAGATATTAGTTACAGTCACCAGCATCGTGGTTATGAACTTGCAGAGGATGAACGATTGCTTTCCAGATTCTTCAAGTTTGCGGAACTGAGTTCGCTGGCCAAAATTTACGAAGAAGGTCTGAAAAACTACGCTCAATTTGAAAAGTGGATTATTCCAGACGATAGCAGCGAGCTTAGAGGTGTTCACCATATAAACACCATAGTCAAGGCAATGAATACCGGCGTAAAGCTAAAATTCAAAAAGGAAAATTTTCATTCTGGTGAGATTAAAGAATATATAGTGACACCGCTGCGATTGAAGGAATATTTGAACCGCTGGTATCTAATAGCTATCAAGGATGGCGACACTATATTTAAAAACTATGGGATTGAACGTATTTCATCATTGGAAATCATTAGGGAGCCTGGAATTAATACAAAGAATTTTGAAAAAGGACTCAAGAGATATAACGATATCGTAGGGATCAACTACAGCGAAGATTATTTCCCGGGGCCATTGAAAATTGTTTGTACTACTTATAATTTCCAACATAAGTATCTGGAAACACTGCCGCTGCATCATAGTCAACATGTTACCTATACACCAGATAACTCACAAGCTCAGGTTACATTTTACTTACAACCTAATCACGAGTTCATTATGCAGTTGCTGCAGATGAATGAGAATGTGGAAGTTGTGGAGCCAGTGGAATTACGCAAGATTGTGAAGGTGAAGCTGGAGAATAATCTTAAGCTTTATAAATAAATTATATTTAACTGAATCAATATTAAAATTGAATAGATGTATAACGCATTAGCTAGAGGTAAGTTTAAGTTGGAAAGCGATCAAAAAGAGGATACGCTTACGTCCTCTGTTTTAGATTACCTTTTATTACTTCCGGATACCATGATTTGGGAGATTATTAGAAAATCTAACCCAGAAAATTCAGAACTGCCACCACATGTGGGAAGAGTTCTAGATGTACATTTCTGGCCTAGCTGGGATACCAAAGATATTCCAGATGTAAGCAACACTAGATATATAGAACCTGATGTGTTTATAGAATTTGAATACGCTGATATCATTATTGAAGCAAAGCGATATGATAATAACCAGCAATCTGAGAAACAATGGGCAGATCAGATCAAGGTTTACAGAGAAAACATCAGTAATGACAGCGATAACAAACAACTCATTTATTTCGCTCTAGGAGGTATTAGAGTAGAGAAAAAAAGTATAATTGAAGTAGATTTTAAGTCTTATGACATTTTTAAAATACGCTGGCGACAGCTTATGGAAATCATCACCTCGTATACAATCACCATTGAACTTTCATTAGAAATAGTCCCAACCTCTGGCTCCTACCTTAGGATTTTACAAACTATTTTAGACGCCTTAGCACTACACGGATATTACATTTCTAATCACATTTGGTTTGAGACTCTAGATAGCGCTCAAAACAATTTAACTAACTCATTAACTAGAATATCTTTATGGATTCCTCAAACAACCTAGAACAAATATTAAAAGACGTAAGATCGTCCTACCGTTTGTTATATCAATTCCAAAAACGCATTCTTGACATCGTCGATTACAGCAATAAATTTTATGGAAGACAATGCCATGCTGGTTGGTCTAAATTTAGCAACGCTACCCCAAAAGCAAAAAAAGTAACATTAGGTTTATGGTCATGGGATTGGTTAAATCTTTACATGTATAATTTTACTTCAGATTATCTAAGTATTAGCGAAGACCAATATAACTTTTCCATATTCTTAGTTTCAGATACGGGATATTTTCTTACCAACCGACAGGAACTTTTTAACGAAAAAGAAACTTCTCAACGAAAAGGTAAATCTAATCACACTACAAAAACAGATATTGAAAATTTCGCTAGCGTGGAGCTGTCAGAGTCTAAGTTAATTTTTATTGCAGGTAAAAATTTATGGGAGTGTGAAGAGGTATTCAATGATAATTTTAATAATCCAAAATTAGTTCTTGAAGCTCACGGTAAGTATGAAAAGGGCGAAGGTAAAATGATCTTTAAATCGTATAATATTTCTCAGTTTGAAAATGAGAAGGCTACAAAAAAGAATCTAAATGATTTCAAAGATTATTGCGATCACGAAGGTGTAATTCTAAGAAATCCACTTATAGACGATAGAACTCAATAATGATCAACCCACGCCATCTCACAAAATCAAGGTTCAAGCTCGCACTAAGCTGTCCGACGAAGCTCTATTATACTCGAAAGAAAGAGTATGAAGACACTAGCGAGACCGACAGTTTTCTGGAAGGTCTAGCGCAAGGAGGTTTTCAGGTG
The DNA here is from genome assembly GCF_012974865.1 of Nonlabens sp. Ci31. Classification (NCBI taxonomy): domain Bacteria; kingdom Pseudomonadati; phylum Bacteroidota; class Flavobacteriia; order Flavobacteriales; family Flavobacteriaceae; genus Nonlabens; species Nonlabens sp. Ci31. The sequence goes on from NZ_CP043633.1 coordinate 1,825,361, forward strand.
GAAGAACTAGCCCGACTTTATTTTCCTGAAGGCGTCGCAATACTGGATCAAGACTGGGATTATAATGGGCTAGTTAAGCGCACTCAAGAATTATTACAGCAAGAGAACGCAACAATTTTTGAAGCCGCCTTTCTGTATGAGGGGCTTTTTATACGGGTGGATATCCTTGAGAAAAAAGGGAATAAGATTCGGTTGATTGAGGTCAAGGCAAGATCCATTGATAGCTCAAGTCATGATTCATTAGCACCCAAAGGCAAGCTCATAAGCAAATGGAAAGAGAATCTCTATGATGTCGCTTTCCAGCACTACGTGATTCAGGAATGCCATCCAGAATGGCAGATAGTGCCTTATCTCAATCTGGTGGACAAATCCAAACGAACTACTGTGAATGGTTTGAACAGTCATTTTAAAATCGTTCCTAATTCGGCTTTGCGAACCAGTGTTGAGGTTACTCCAGGTTTGTCCAGAGAGGATCTGGGCGATTGCATTCTCGCATACATCAATGTTTCTGAGGAAGTGGATTTTATTTTTAATGAGAATCCGCATCGACCAGAATTAGGATTTGAAGAGATGCTGTTGGATTTTAAGCATCATTATGCGGCTGATAAAAAAATAGAATCTCCCATTGGAACTCATTGCTATGGTTGCGAATTCAAACTTTCAGATCCACCACCAGGAAAATTAAGTGGTTTTCACGAATGCTGGATGGAGCAGTTGCCTGTTTTGAGACCTGACCTTGTTCCGCTTTCGCGAAAGCGATTAAACGATCCTAAAACAGCGGACGTATGGTATAATCCGGCAAGAACAGCTTTTGAAAGCAGTAAGATCTTTATGGACGAGCTGGAAGAGCAGGATCTGAACATCATACCAGATGCACATGGATTGAGCCGTAGTGAGCGACAATGGCTTCAAATCGAGAAGCACAAGGAGAATGACTCTACCAGTTATGCAGATGTTGAAAACCTAAGGTTAGAAATGTCTCAATGGAAGTATCCCTTGAATTTTATTGATTTTGAAACCAGTGCGGTAGCGATTCCGTTTACTGCAGGAATGCGGCCCTATGAGCAACTGGCGTTTCAATACAGCCACCATATTGTTTATGAAGATGGTCGGGTGGAACATACCAGCGAGTACATCAATGTGGAGAAAGGGGTGTTGCCTAATTTTGAATTTATACGAGCTTTGAAAAGAGATTTAGAGGTGAATGACGGCAGTATTTTTAGGTATCATAATCATGAGAATACGATTGTCAATGTGATCCATAACCAGCTATGCAATTCAAATGAACCTGATAGAAAGGAACTCTGCGATTTTATAGAAAGCATAAGCCATGCTACGGGAAGCAATCCCAACGGGTATGCTCCAGGCTCGCGTGATATGATTGACTTGCAAAAAACAGTGGTGCGTAATTATTATCATCCGCAAACTGGCGGGTCCAATTCGATCAAGGCCATATTGCCCGCAGTATTGGATTCCAGCGATTACTTAAAAGAAAAGTACAGCCAGCCCGTTGAGGCGATCAACCTCACCAGTAAAAACTTTAAGGATGATTATGTGTTCTTGGAAACGGAAGAAGGCCAACTCGTAAATCCCTACAAATCGCTACCACCTCTTTTTGAGGGTTTGACTAATGAGCAATTAGAGGAAGCTCTAGAAAATGCAAGGGTTGACGCTCCGCAAATAGCAGATGGTGGTGCGGCACTTTTCGCTTACGCAAAACTGCAAGGAAGAGGCATTTCTGATCTAGAACATTCAGAAATTGTAGACGCTTTGCTGCGCTATTGTGAGCTAGATACCCTCGCAATGGTCATGATCTATGAGCATTTTAAGGAGTTGATAGATTCATGAAAGATTTTACAAGTAGCCTTTGAAGCGCTTGATGCAATAGATAAGAAGAAGTTAAAGTTCTTTAAAGTGCGACTGATCATTAACTCTGAAATACCATCCAGATGATCTAAAACAAGAGAAAGCCTTGGGTGCTTTCTCGGGAAAGAAATCTAATGTGTAGCTTTAGATCTGGTCAGATTACAAACTTTTATTTCACGGAGGCGTAAAATAAATCAGCATCGTATAACGGTCGTCTACTAACTTAAATAAAAAACCACATAAAACTGAAAATCAGTTGAATGTGGTTTTAGTCGGCGGAATCGAAGGGATTCGAACCGCTTTTTTTGATGCGTTACCGAATCCCTTTCGTAGTCTATACCCTGATATTTGAGACTTGTTATTATTGAACGGAGTACTACAAATCTGCTACTAATTTTACTGTGAATACTTTAAGACCAGATAAAAAACTATAAACGATTTATGGAATTCTGATTTTTACATTTTACACAGTTGTGATAAAGATCATCACTCGTTAACTTGAATAAGTGCATCTGATTTTTCTATTAGTTCTCCTATAGGTTCAGCGTAAAGCCCTCGACTTTTTAAAATTGCTTCCACTTTATGTGAAGCCTCTTTTTTCACAGCAATTAATAATCCGCCGCTGGTTTGTGGATCACATAAGATATATTTTGTGATTTCATCTTCAATATGAAGCTTATGGCCATAACTTTCCCAGTTTCTTAAGGTTCCACCTGGGACACATTTTTTGTCGATATAGGCGTGAATCTCATCAAAAACGGGCACTTTGCTGTAATTGACAATGGCAGATACATTACTACCTTCACAAACCTCTAGTAAATGACCCATGAGTCCAAATCCAGTGACATCAGTTAAGGCGGATACTTCTTCAATTTCAGAGAGTTGTTGTCCTACATCATTTAAAATAATCATTGAGTTGGCCCCAATGTCCTTATGCTCTTCTTCTAAAACACCTTTCTTTTGAGCTGTTGCTAAAATACCAACTCCCAAAGGTTTTGTGAGATATAGAATACTTCCTGATTCCGCTTTGTCATTACGTTTGAGATTAGCGATTGCTATAGACCCTGTAACTGCAAGTCCAAAAATAGGTTCTGGATTATCTATACTATGACCACCAGCAAGAATTATTCCTGCATCAGCGCATGCTTTCCTGCCGCCTTCCATAACTTGAGCAGCTACTTCAGGAGCTATTTTATCAATGGGCCAACCCAGAATTGCAATCGCCATTAGGGGCTTACCTCCCATGGCATATATATCGCTGATCGCATTAGTAGCTGCGATTCTTCCAAACGTAAAAGGGTCATCTACTATAGGTAAAAAAAAGTCTGTAGTGCTTATAATACCTATTCCATTACCCATATCATATACAGCAGCGTCATCTCTAGTATCATTACCTACTAATAGTCGTGGATCCTCTATTTTTAGAGAGGTGGTTTCTAATATGGTGCTTAACACCTTGGGTGATAATTTACACCCGCAACCAGCTCCATGACTAAAACTGGTTAATTTTATAACTTCATTCATTCGTTTTTATGTATTAAGCTGATTAAGAATTCTGCTGTATTTTCAGGATTAACGTTTGGGACTTTATATTTAGTTACCGTAGATTCTTCGCGTTTTAATAATCCTTTTAAATAGCTTTTGTCGTAATAAAAAAGTGTTATCTCAACAACTTTGGAATAATTTTTATTCTCAAGTGCATCCAGAGCAAACTTGCTTTTGTCATATCCCAGTCTTTTTGTTATTCGGCCTATTGCATCTGCTAATTTATCTTGACTTAGACTTGAGTAGGTGTCTACAAGATGTTTTGTTCTTTCCTGAAAAGGAACGTCTAGAAAATACACGGGCAAATCCTGCATTTTCTCAAAAAATCCACTGGGAATTGAAATTTTCCCTATGGAGTTACTTTCATCCTCAACCCATACGGGTTGCTCGGGATTCAGCTGGTGTACTATTGAAAATAAATCATTAGAGAATTGCTCGTTGGTGGGTTGTGGTGGGAGATCTATACCACCAAATGCAGAACCCCTGTGATTAGCTAGACCTTCTAGGTCGATCACTTGTTGCCCTTTATTTTTTAAGGAATGCAATATTTCAGTTTTACCGCTTCCCGTATATCCACCCAATATTTTGAGATTTAACGGCTGTTCAAAAAATCGGGATGCATAGTTTCTAAATGCTTTATAGCCTTTTTCTATGACATAAACTTTTTTGAAACCGTTCTCGATAAGATGATCGGCAAACGCATTGCTTCTCATTCCTCCACGCCAGCAATGTATTGCAACTTCTTTGTCAGGTGCGACTTCAATAGATTTAGTTATAAAATCAGTGAGTTTTGTCTTAACATATTCATACCCTATTTCAATAGCCCTTTCTTTTGATTCTTTCTTATAGGCAGTGCCAACTACTGCTCGTTCTTCATCAGTAAACAGTTCAATGTTCTTACTATTAGGAATATGTCCCTTCGCAAATTCTCCAGGTGACCTCACATCAATCATTGGTATATGATCTAAATTTTGAAAGTAGTATTCTATGGAGATGATTTGTTTCATATAAAGTCTTTAATTATTAAAGATAAACTTTTGAGCAGCTTTTTAGCCTGCTTAGGCAGCTCAATTTTATTCCACTTGACCTTTAATGAGTCCAGTACTGCAACTAGAAAACCACGGGCTATCTTCCTAGTTCTTTGTTTTATTCCAAACCTTAGAACGTACCGCTCTAGGTTTTCCATAAAACAAAGAACCACGCCTACTGGCGTGGTTTTCTGATTGATCGTGGAGTCGGAGGGATTACCTACTGGTTTTCCCTAGCGCGTCCAGTACTGCAACTAGAAAACCACGGGCTATCTTCCTAGTTCTTTGTTTTATTCCAAACCTTAGAGCGTACCGCTCTAGGTTTTCCATAAAACAAAGAACCACGCCTACTGGCGTGGTTTTCTGATTGATCGTGGAGTCGGAGGGATTACCTAATGGTTTTCCCTAGCGCGTCCAGTACTGCAACTAGAAAACCACGGGCTATCTTCCTAGTTCTTTGTTTTATTCCAAACCTTAGAGCGTACCGCTCTAGGTTTTCCATAAAACAAAGAACCACGCCTACCGGCGTGGTTTTCTGATTGATCGAGGAGTCGGAGGGATTACCTACTGGTTTTCCCTAGCGCGTCCAGTACTGCAACTAGAAAACCACGATGCTATCGCCCTAGTTCTTTGTTTTATTCCAAACCTTAGAGCGTACCGCTCTAGGTTTTCCATAAAACAAAGAACCACGCCTACCGGCGTGGTTTTCTGATTGATCGTGGAGTCGGAGGGATTACCTACTGGTTTTCCCTAGCGCGTCCAGTACTTCAACTAGAAAACCACGATGCTATCGCCCTAGTTCTTTGTTTTATTCCAAACCTTAGAGCGTACCGCTCTAGGTTTTCCATAAAACAAAGAACCACGCCTACCGGCGTGGTTTTCTGATTGATCGAGGAGTCGGAGCGAAAGAGTTCGAACTTTTTGAGTGAAGATATTGAGATAATTATCTCTAAATCAAATTTTAAGATTTTCAAAATCTAAATGCTCCAGACATAAGTTCTATCTCAGCATTTTTAATTCCTATTTTTTTAGCAATTATTTTCCAATTCTTAACTGCTTGTAAAACTTCATTAATGATCGTATCCATTTCGCTTTCGCGTAAGCGGAAATAAGGACCAACACTTTTTGCTAGTTCAAAGTCCAACGCGTTATCATTCATGTCAATATTTAGGGATAAGCCATCCTTCTCAATGGAAGGATTTAAGTCGTAAGCTGGCGATAGGATCCAGCCTTTATCCGTTAAAATGAAACCATGATTGCGTAAATGATCATCTGTGTTTGATATAGCGATATTAAAAATAATACGACGCCATAACTGGTGTAGGTTTATATCGATATTTATACCGAAGTTTTCAATAAACTCAACTATTTCTAAATAACTAGGAGTTGTTCCTTTAGTATTATCCTCTGTATTACCAGTCATGGTCATGGCAGATGCAAAATGAATCCTGTTGCCATTTTCTCTATCAAACCTACGAGTTAGAAATGTATGATAATTGCCACTGACCCTTTCAATTTTAGATTCTGCCATCTTTATACCAGCATTTGTTGCTAGTTGATATGTTAGATATTCCCACGCAGCTTTGTCAATGGTATCTGTTTTGGAGGGAAATTTTGCAATCCATAGATTTTTTTTGCTATCTAGAATATTAGCTTTTGGCCTTGCTCCACCTAATGAAGAACCTGGAGCGATAAGTACTGCGATCCATTTTCTGATGGTTTCGTTATGTTCATCATTCTCTAATTGATTAACAGCCTCTTGTAAATCACCTAAAGAAGACCATGGTGGAGTAGGACATTGCTCATCATTATCGAGAAAAGGTCCGTTCCTATCAGTTTTAAAACGAAGTGCTCCCATTCTGCTTTGATCATAAACGCCTAATAAATAATCTATTTCATAGAGTGTTTGAGCTTTTTCGTTTTTAGTTCTTGCATCTTGAGCGGCTCTGCGTTTCATTAAGGTTTTTCCCCAAGTGTCGGGCATACTGTCTAGAAAGATCCCAAAATTCTCTTTGTTTGATGGATACTGCGCACCAGAGAAAAAGTCAATATCTGGATCAAGTAGATGTAGGGATTCACTTTTAAGCCACGCTCGGTCATACTCAAAACTAAATGCCTTTTTAGCTTTGGCAAAATGAGCAGACAGAATACCTATCAATGCAACAGATTCTAGACCTATCCAATCTGCATAAACGTAAATATCAAATTTCCCTTTCCCCATAGTTTCTATAATAAATCAAGGTCTTGTAGCTTTCTACCAAATTCATCCTCGCTGGCAAGCTTTAGAAAGTCATCTTGAAGGTTAAGGACTCTAAATACGTTAAAATATAAACCTATTGAAACGGCATGATCGCCTTTTTCTATACGATAAAGTGTAGCTCTATGAATACCAGCTCGCTCTGAAACTTGCTCAGTAGTTAACTTTCTACGTTTTCTTGCTAATTTAATATTCTCACCTATTTGTTCAAACATCTTTTGATATTTAGGGAGAAGAATAGTTTTTCTGGAGTTCATTTTGTTGCTTACTTACAACAAATATAGCGTTAATGTATTTAATAAGCATCATTATTTAAAATATTAGTAAGGCTAAAGCTTTTGATTGAGTAATTGTAAAAGTTCGAACATATAACGCTATGAATGACAACTCTTTAATTATTTTATAGAAAAGTGAAAACCTCTTTAAATCATTGATTTAAAGAGGTTTAGTTTAATCGTGGAGTCGGAGGGATTCGAACCCTCGTCCAAACGAGCGACTTCATCGCTTTCTACATGTTTAGTTATCATTTAATTTCTTGGGCTTGCAGTTGTAGTCCAGTAATTGCTAAGAGAAATAAGAGTGGAGTAAGATAAATTTTCATTTAGTTTGTTTTGATTTATAAAATTACTACAACTATGGAGTATTGTCAATACCCTATAAAGGGTATATTTTGATGATTTCAGCATAAAGTATAGGAACGCTAGTGTTTTACCAACATATAGTCTGCCCTATAGCAGACTAGCATGGCATACGATAGAAAAGTGTAAGTAAGAAAGCAGCCATGGAACGAGAAAAACAGTTGAAATCTGGCCTGGGAAGAGAATGGATGGATGCCCACATTAATTTTAAGGGATAGCTGGTCGGGCTCCTATTCGCCGCGGCGTACGCTGGTTCGAGTCTCCGTCGCGGCGGACTACTAAGTTAAAAAGACTCTGGAGAAGTCAAGAGTTTTTTTTGTTTGTATAGGTTGTGAATCAGGATGAATTTGTTGTTTTATTTTCCACTGCCTTTTCAAAAAGGTAAAAGGGTGTACATTTTAATTAGCAGCATAGTTTGTTAAGAAATAGCAGCACTAAAAAGAACAGTACACCATCTTTACGAATCGCATTAGTACATAAACGATTCAAATAAGGTCTTTATTCTAAATTGATGGTGAACTTCATATCTTTTCTATCTACAATTTGAAACGAAACATCTTCAAAATCAGGAGGTCCGAAAGGTCCAAATACATTTTTAGAAAAACCATAAGCCTCTTTTGGGACTCCAAAGATGTTTTTGTCTATTTCACGATTTCCATTTACATCGTGCCAAACGGCAACTGCATAAGTTCCGTCAGGGAGATTTTCGAACGTATAATGTAAACCTCCTGTTTTTGTTGGTTTTATCCTTGCGCTTTTAATTTCTTGGCCATAGTTAAGAAATGATGATTTATGATCATACACACCGATCTCGATAGTACCTGCCGTATTTTGAATACCTGTTACAGTTACTTCAATGAGTCCGTTTTGAGCGAAAATAGGTGTGGTAAATACTAGAGCTACAATTGTAAATATTATTTTTTTCATTTTATGATTTTCATTACAAAATACAAATATAACAGGAGGAAAACAATAAGAACAAAACTTGTTAAAAAACAGTGGGGGTCAACTAAAAAAGTTCTTATATACTAATGTGCCTCTTTTGTTTATGGGTCCTTTTATCTATTATTCCATAAAATACAGACAGTTGTTATTAATTTAAGTTTTTAAATTCTGTAGTAAGATCAGACAATTCATTATTTGAATTAGACACTGTTTTTACACGGCTCTGTGATTCGTATTATTGGCTATTAGCCCTTTTTAAAATCAAAGAGGAAAAACAGGTGACGCCAAATTTTATAGTTTCTTCATCAACATCAAATTCAGGCGAATGAGGCATTGAAAAGAGGCCTTTTTCCATATTTGAACCTCCTAAAAGAAACAGGACGCCTGGTACTTTTTGTTGATAGTATATGAAGTCTTCATTAAAATAGGGTATTTGTCCATAAATTGGTTGGATAAGCTTTTTGTCATAGGAACTTTCAATAGTTTGCAATGCAACTTTCGTCAATTCTGGGTCGTTGTAAACTGTTGGATTGCCTGCTGTAAATTCTATTGAAATGAAGGAATCTTTCCATTTTGAATGGAAAATTTTGTTTTGAATGCGAGTGAGAATGCTATCGATATGATCCTTATTCGTTTCAAGGAGATCAGCCTTAAAGAGAACAAGGTCAGCTGTGTTTTTAACTTCAGTATTTTGTAAAATAAAGTAGTCTTTATAAATGGTTTTCTCATTTTCTAAACCCATTTCTGGATCGGTAAGATGGTTCAAAGACCAAGGTGAACTATTCGGAGCATTGCGCACAAATCCTTGTAATAGGCTAGTCAAAAACCTTTTTATTTCTTCTTCTTTACCACTGTCATTGTTTAATTTAATTTGAATTGTTTTCTGGTACGCAAATAATTCTTTCGGTTTAGTGCTGACGGTCCCTTTTTTAGCTGGACCTATATGAAGTCCGTAAATTTCCTCAGGTTCGATAATATCAAAAAGACCATTCTCAATCAAATCTTTGGCTCCTGTAAATGTTTCTTCGGAGGCTTGAAAAATAAAATAAACGCTTCCTTCTAACTTTTCTTTTTGATGTGATAAAACCTTAGCTATACCCAAACCTATAGTGGTGTGAACATCATGACCGCACATATGTGCAATTCCTTTATTTTTTGAATTCAAGTTCACGGTGTCCGTAGCCTCCATTCTAATAGCGTCCATATCTGCTCGCCAAGCTATTTTTTTACCTTTTTTACCGCCTTTTAAAATTCCGATCACGCTATTCCCTGCTATATCTGTCCTTACTTCCAAGCCTAATTCTCTCAAATAATCGGCAACGATTTTAGAAGTTCTTTTTTCTTCTCCTGATAATTCAGGGTGGCTATGTAAGTCCCTTCTGACACGAATTAAAGGGTCAAAAATTTCGTCAGTGTATTTTTCTACCTCTTGTCGATTCGTGTTTTTCACATTCGGTTTACAAGAAATTACCAGACTTAATAAAAGGCCAATCGTTACGAGTTGAATGTTGGTTTTCATTTGAATTCTGATAGTTTTCATTAAGTAAAACTGTTTATACCTTTACTAATATAGTATTAATATCATTATTAGCTTCAGGATATACTACAGCTTTTACTTGCTCCCCAAAGTTAGTAGTTGATATACTTATAAAAGGTTCACAAGAATGACGGTAGAGCTTCTAAAACTCAATTTTCCATACTTTTATCCCTTTGGCAGGTACTGTATGCACTCTAGCTCATACCCATCAACCTTATAGTAAGCTAAAGTAAAAGGTTTCAGGGGATCGACAGTTTTTTTGGTTTTCTTCCACACCAATTTATTAAGCTTAAATTAAATTCTCTTTATGAAAAGCACAACATTAGTACTCGCATTGGCAACTTTATTTTTAATATAAACACAAAAGTCAGCAGTGACGGAGATAGCTGAAGAAGTGGTTTTGTATCATAATGGTACACGGAAATATGTAAATCAAGAAAAAGATGACGTGGAAACTTCGGTGAATTACAGTATGGAAAAGTTTTCTAAAGAGCATGCCGCTACCTTTCTCCTTAAAAGTGCCAAAGTAGCTATAGGAGTAAGGCTAGATCCTAAAGAGTAGAGTTTCCAAAAAGCGACGGATAATGCACAAGCCGAGTATGAATTTCAGTTAAAAGGAGAAGATTTATACGGCATGCTCATCGCTGAAAGATTAGAAATACCGATGGAAAATCTGAAAGGGATGGCTATACTAAATGGAAGAGAAGTGGCGCCAGATTTAAAGGTAATTCAAGAAAATACAGAATGGTGAACGGTCAAAAGGTGCTGTTCTTGCGATTAAACGTTACTTTACAAGGCATTAAATTCACGTATTACGGTTACTATTATTCTAACTCTAGTGGTACCGTTCAATTTATAACTTATACCTCACAATCTTTATTAGAGGGTTATATAAAAGACTGTGAAAAAATATTAAATGGTTTTGTAAAACTGCCTCAGTAAATGTACTTAAAAGGTTCAAGTTATTTGGAACCTCTGACTGATAAATAATTATTGAGTTAGTCATATAGTTTCCGTATCTTGTTATCATTAATAACACGGGTTATGGAAGTATTTAAAGGTCAAAATATACTGAGTTTTGTGAAAGAACTGCCAGATGATGATACTTGTAAAGCATATTTAGCAAAAATAAAATGGCAGGATGGTTTTACATGTACAAAATGTGGTCACACTAAGGGCTGTGAAAAATCTGGTTATAGATATCACTGTTACAGTTGCAATCACGTTGAAAGCGCCACTGCAAACACCTTGTTTCATAAGGTTAAATTTGGTTTGCAAAAGGCATTCTGCGTTGTGTTTGAAATGAGTACTAGTACCAAGAGTGTTTCCAGTGTTCAAATGGGAAAGCGATTTGATATCCGTCAAGGTACCGCTTGGTATTTCATGCAGAAAGTTAGAAAGTCAATGAAAAGCAGTCAAAAATATCCTCTAACCGAAATAGTTCATGTAGATGAATTTACCGTAGGGGGAAAAGAACAAGGCAAGCAAGGTAGAAGTTACGATTCAAAAAAGAAAAAAGCAGTGATAGCGGTAGAACTGAGCGCCGAACATAAAATCAAAAGAGTTTATGTGAAGTCTATAGATGATTACTCAGCTAAATCACTAACTCCAATATTTGAAGAACATATAGATCCCTCTGCAAAAATAGTTACCGATAAATGGAGAGGTTATGCTCCACTTAAAAAGAATTATGATATAGAGCAGAAGCTAAGTAATAACGGAAGTAATTTTAAAGAACTACATGTTGTAATTATGCAGTTAAAATCTTGGTTGAGAGCAATACCTACCCATGTTAGTAAATGGCATGTGCAAAGCTACTTTGACGAATTCTGTTTTAGAATTAATCGATCTCAATCCAAACAGAGCATATTCCATAAAACAATAGAAAGAATGGTAATAGCTAAACCAATTTATCATAAAGATATAAAACAGATGCTAAGTGTGTAACTCAAATATTTTAAATATTCTTGGTAAACGTATGGATCAAAATCCTGCCTCAACCATCACTTTGGTTGGATCTTCAGAAAATGGACCTGCAGAAGGAAAACTAATGGCTGCATCTGTTCAAACATATTTAGTAGATGTTTTCTCCATCAATGCAACTAGAATTGCCATTGAAGGAAGAAATAAGCCAAAAGTTTCGGAAGAAGAAAGAGGGAACAAAAGTGAGTTAAAGCTTCTTCGTGAAGGAGATCGCAGAGTTTCTGTAGAGAGCAATTCTCCAGTCTTATTAATGGAATACCAGAACGGCCCAAGTGCACCCTTGAAACCAGTGCAAATTTCAGGAGCTCAAGATGCGCCTATCTCTAGTTATGTTACTTTTAAAGTTGACAGAGAAGATGAAGCATTTAGAACATGGAAAATGGAAGTGACAGATAAAAATGGAACTGTACAAAATTTCGGACCTTATACGGAAGAAGAAGTTAGTATTCCTGGCAAAACGATTTTAGGAACAAAACCTGAAGGAGATTATCAAATGAAAATGATAGGTACAAGCAGTGCCGGAGAGGTCGTGACTAAAGAATCTAATGTGCACATTGTAGCCTGGACACCTGCTAAAATTGAAGAGGGAATGAGATTCAGTATTATTTATGAATTTGATGATGCCACAGCTATCCAAATGTATAACAAATACCTTTCAGAAGTGGTAGCACCTAAAATTCCTGCTAATGCAAAAGTGATTATTCACGGGCACACTGATGTTATTGGTGAGCAAGTGTATAATCAAGCATTATCTTTAAAAAGAGCTAAAGATGTGCAAACCACTTTGAAAAACAGTGTGAGTAAATTGGGCACGGCTGGAGTCCTATTTGAAGTAGACGGTTTGGGTGAAAATGAAAATTCAGCTCCTTTTGGAAACAAACTGCCAGAACAAAGAGCTTACAACAGAACTGTGATCATTGATATTATACCTAGCAAGATGTAAGGTATTTGGTGAATCCATTATAATATTTATAAAAGTTGTTTAAAAGGGTAGCGTTTTAAAAGCTACCCTTTTTTACAGATAATATCTTAAACGTTAAGAATAACCATGATTTTAGGAGTCCAGACATCTTTGTTATTGGTACTTAAATAAATAATTACCACAATATTTCTAATAGATGTCAACAGGTCATATGCCTTATTAAAATCTGTGATTTATGTAATATCCTGCTGTAATTGTATAACAGCAATGCAGGATTAAAGAATCACCTTTATCTATATCATTCTTTTAGGGTAGCAGCCTTTTTTTAAAGTATAAATAGCCCAGAACAGTTTTACGAGATAGGCTCAAACACTTTTTTACTGAGATTGAAAAACGGTAAAAGAATATATCAAACACTAACAAAGCAAATAACATGAAAACAATAAAATTTACAATCGCATCCTGCGTTTTGGGTTTACTTCTTACATCCTGTAATGATGGTAAAAGACAAATAGCAACAGAAAACGTAGAAGACTATTCTACCTACGTAGATTCCATCAGCAATTTAGACCCTGCTAATGCCAGTACCAATTGGGAGAAAATTGAAAAAGAACATACTACGTATAGATTTACCGCCAGTGAAAGTTTAGGGGAGCTTAAAGAAACGGAATCCTTAAAAAATGATATAGACGAATCAATCTCACAATTTGAATCCTATAAAAAAGATATTATGTTGGAAAGAGATTATCAAAATAAACTCGCTTTAGAAAACAATTTGAAAGCGTCTCTTATAGGTAATGATCATATCAATGATGACATGAAGTTTGAATGGATAAACAAAGACAATATATTAAGCGTATATCAAAACTTTGTAGATACTGCTCAGGAAAATAGAGATAGCTATTCAAGAGAAGATTGGGATGAAATCAAATTATTGTACGAGGCTATTGACACCAGAAAAAACACAGTGGAAAATGAAGGTTTAACAAGTTCAGATAATAATAAAATCGCAGGTTTAAAACTGAGATTTGCACCTATGTACACCTTCAACAGAATGGGAGCAAAATCAGAAGAAAACGCAAAAGCAAAACAATAATCAATTCATAAATAATCCAAATGAAAAATATATTAATTACCTTCCTATTAGTAATAGCAGTAGGTTTTACAGTGAATGCTCAAGAAATTTCTAAAAATGCTTTAGGCCTAAGATTGGGAGATAACGATGGTTTTGGAGGAGAAATATCCTATCAGGCACGTTTGAGTAGTAGCAATCGATTAGAACTGGACTTGGGGTGGAGAGATGGTAAGAATTATGACGGTTTTAAACTTACTGGTCTATACCAATGGGTTATGCCTATAGAAAATCGTTTCAATTGGTATCTTGGTCTTGGAGGAGGAGTAGGATCCTATGATTTTAAGGATGATAATAATGACAATGATAATAAAGATACTTTTGTATTTATCGCAGGTGATATAGGAATTGAATACAATTTTAGTATTCCTTTGTTAATTTCATTAGACTTTAGACCAGAACTCGGTTTTGGAGATTCAAATTTTAATAACGATGGTTTAGATTTAGATATCGCATTAGGTCTTAGATATCAGTTTTAAGGTAATCGTAAAAACAATATATATATATTCACAAAGCAGACTTACGAGTCTGCTTTTCTTTTTTTATAAGGCTTCCTTTACCGCACAACAAAATTTTGTTGAAAAACACGTAGTTTTACATCTCCTAACAAAACCCCATGATTTCAAGAACAACTGTAGATGCCGTATTTGACGCCGCTCGTGTAGAAGAGGTGATTGGTGATTTTGTACAGTTAAAGAAATCAGGTGCTAACTTTAAAGGATTAAGTCCTTTTACGGAAGAACGTTCCCCTAGTTTTATGGTGTCACCGGTAAAACAAATCTGGAAAGACTTCAGTTCTGGAAAAGGTGGAAATGCAGTGACCTTTATTATGGAACACGAGCATTTTACGTTTCCAGAAGCGATCAAGTGGCTGGCCAAAAAATACAATATAGAAGTAGAAGAAACCGAACAGTCAGACGAGCAAAAACAAGCTCAAGACGAAAAAGAATCCATGTTTCTCGTTTCTAAGTATGCAGCAGAATGGTTTCAAAGCCAACTGAAAACAGCCGAAGGAAAAGCAATAGGGTACAGCTACTTCAAAGAGCGTGGGTTTACAGATGAAACGATGGAGTACTTCCAGTTAGGTTACAACCCAGATCAATGGAGCGCTTTTACAGATGCAGCTATCAAGGCGGGATACCAATTAGAATTTCTGGATAAAACAGGTGTTTCGATCGTAAAAGAAAACAAGCAATTTGACCGATTTAAAGGGCGTGTGATGTTTCCTATACGCAGCCATTCTGGAAGAGTTCTTGGTTTTGGTGGTAGAATATTGAGTAATGAAAAGAAAGCTGCTAAATACCTTAACTCACCTCAAAGTGAGATCTACGATAAATCTAATGTACTATATGGGATCTATGAGGCAAAGCAATCTATTGCTAAAGAAGATCTTTGTTATATTGTAGAAGGCTATACAGATGTGATTCAGTTGCACCAGGCTGGAGTAAAGAATGTAGTGTCTAGTTCTGGAACAGCCCTAACCAGTCAGCAAATACGTTTAATCCAGCGGTTGACTACAAATATTACGGTGCTTTACGATGGAGATGCTGCAGGAATGCGTGCTGCTATAAGAGGAACAGATCTTATTCTGGAAGCAGGAATGAATGTACGTGTTTGTACTTTTCCAGATGGAGAAGATCCAGATTCTTTTGCAAAATCCCATACAGAGTCTGAGATCATAGATTTTTTAACAAATAACGCTCAAGACTTTATTTCTTTTAAATCCAACCTCCTTAAAAAAGAAGCCGCAGGCGATCCTATCAAAAAGGCAGGGATGATAAGAGATATTGTAAATAGTATCGCAAAGATACCCGATGATATCTCCAGAGAAATCTACGTAAGAGAAAGTGCTGCCATTCTTGATATAGGGGAAGATGTGTTGTTCTCAACCCTGGCGCAAGTGCGCAATGCCAGCCTTAATGAACAAAAGAAAAAAGACAGTAGGGAAAAAGCACAGCAACCCTTAACTAAAGTAGAAGCTGCTGAAGCAACGGTCAAAGTAGATAGAAGAGCCCTTTTAGAACGTTCAATCATTACAATTTTACTAATGTATGGAGGTAAAGATGAGTTATTTGAAGATGAATACATTCAAGATGATAGCGGTGTCGAGCTAGAATATGAAACGGTAAAAACCAAACATCGGGTGTATGAAAAAATCTATATGGATTTACAGGCTGATGAAATCAAATTTGCCAATCCAGATTTTCAAATTATATACACCAGGATCATTGATGTGTTGCTACTGGAGCAAGAAATTGATACGCAACTCATCTTATCAGCTTTTGAAGGGGAATATGCAAATACGATAGCTGATATTGCTATGTCTGATGATAAATATCATTTACATGATTGGGAACGACATAAGATTTTTCCCATTCAAAAAGACCAAACAATCTCTGAGTATACAAGTCAAGTTTTATATCACTTAAGACAACTTTTGCTTTTTGATATAGTAGATAAAATTAATAAGGTTATAGCAAAAAATAGTCCTGAAGTTGAGAATATTGGCGCTTTGGAACAAATCAATAACTACAATATTTTACGTAGAAAAATTGATGTAAAAAATAGAACAGTAATTCCTTCAGGTGGTTGGAGTAGGTTCAACTAGCAATTTGAAGCAAACGGGACTGGTGTATCAAATCAGCGATATTATCAACCTTTAATTTTTTAAGCAACCTAGTCTTATAAGTGCTTACCGTTTTTTCATGGATAGAAAGGGCTTTAGCAATTTCTTTGTTGCGACGGCCTTTAGATAGTAAGTTCAAAACTTCAATCTCGCGAGTAGATAATTTTTTGAATTTAAGAATGTCCTTATTGTTTTTATTGTCTATTTGGGATTTCATTTCCTCAGAGAGATAGCTCTCTCCCCTAGCTATGCTTAAAAGTGATTTTCTAACCTCTTTTATAGAACGTGTTTTTGAAATATAGCCGTTAGCTCCTGCTTTTACAGCGCTTATAGCGTAGATTTCTTCTGGATGATAACTTACTACAAGAACTTTTAAATCTGGGAAATGTGATCTCAGTTCTCTTAGAGTGCCTATGCCGCTAGAATTAGGCAAGTCTACTTCTAGAATTAAAACATCTGGATGGTGGAATGCTATGCTTGCTATGAGGTCATTAGCGTCATCCACCTTTGCTTTAAAACTAAATTCCTTATGATCTTTCATCATACTTCTAAGTCCTCTTCTGAAAACGGGATGATGATCTGCTATTAAGATATTCATGGGTTATAAATAGTAAATAAACAAATATAGACTGTTTATAACTTATGCCTACAATATTATACGTACGTATTGCCTTACAAAACAGTTCATTACATACTGCTATTACAGTAAATCTTTTGGGATGACGCAGACCGGAATTGGATTCATCTTGTGTTGATTCTTTCTGTTATAAGATAAGTATATGTGGAAGACTTCTTGCTCTCTAGCACTTAAAGTCTCCACAGGAATGTTTTTGTTTGCTTGATGCATCGCTCGTTCTAATTCATCATAACTAGCGCCTATTTGGTCTTCATCTGTTCTTTCAGCACCATACAGTCCATCACTTGGAGCCGCTTTTAGAATGCTTTCAGGTACCTTTAAGTGTTTTCCTACTGCGTAAACTTCGCTTTTTAATAAATCAGCAATAGGGCTTACATCCACGCCACCGTCACCGTATTTGGTATAAAAGCCAACGCCAAAATCTTCTACTTTATTACCAGTTCCAGCAACAAGTAATCCATGAACGCCACCGTGATAATACAGAGTAGTCATTCTTAACCTTGCTCTGGTGTTTCCTAGGCTAAGCTCGATTTGAGGGTTGCTGGTAACACTAGGCATCTGATCTTTAAAAATATTAAACACCGTTGTGAGATCACTTCTCACATCGTCTACATTGTCAAATCGGTTTTTTAACTGTATCATATGTTCTTGAGCTCTAGTAACATGATCCTGATGCTGGTGAATAGGCATTTCTACACACAGTACCTCTAGGCCAGTCATAGCGCATAGAGTAGAGGTAACGGCACTGTCAACACCACCACTTACTCCTACTACATAGCCTTTAACCCCAGCTTTGGAGGCATAATCTTTCAGCCATTTTACTATGTGATCTGTTACCTTTTCTACTTTCATAATCGTATTTTTGCAAGCCTAAAAATAAATAAAAATATAGGGAGTTATAAGAGTATGAAGATGAATTTATCTAGGTTTTTTATTATTCTCGCTTTCGCGAAAGCGTTTACCTCATGCACTCCTACTCATAAAGTCGAAGAGGAGATCGCTAACATACAAGTGGATGTTGATTTGGTCACCTTCCATAAAGAGTTTGCTAATGCAAATGCAGCAGACTTGCCCCGTTTAAAAAAAGAATTCCCTCTCTTTTTTCCGCCTAGAGTTCCAGACAGCCTGTGGATTTTAAAATTAACAGGAAAAGATACCATTCATAACGCATTAGAAAATGCGGTAAAGAATGCCGATTTTAATTATCAGGAGATGGAGCGCGAGATGGAAGATGTCATGAGACATGTTATTTATTATTTTCCGGAATTTGATGCGACGCCAGTGGTAACAGTTCTCTCAGATGTGAATTACCGTCAGAAAGTGATTCCTACATCGAGCCAATTGATCATTTCTATAGATACGTATCTAGGTAAGGATCACGAATTGTATGTAGGAATCAATAAATACCAGCGGGAGAATTTAAATAGAGAGCAGTTGCCGGCAGATGTCGCTCTGGCTTATGCGAGACTTTTTGTAACGCCTTCTATGGAGCGTGCCTTATTAGATAATATGATTTACCATGGAAAGCTGCATTATGTGCAAGAGCTTTTTGCCCCTAAGGCTACAGGCGATCAGTTGTTTTATTATTCTCCAGAGAAATATGCATTTACCGTAGAAAATGAGTCCCAAATGTGGCGTTATTTTATAGATAATGAGTTGCTGTACGACACAGACTCTAAGTTGCTTTCCAGATTCATACTTCCAGCGCCTTTTTCAAAGTTTTATTTAGAAGTAGATCAGCAAACTCCTGGTGGAGTAGGTCGCTATATAGGATACCGAATGGTCAAGTCATTCATGGAAAATAATGAAGTGGATCTACAAACTATGATCGACTTAAATGCAGAAGAAATTTTTAAACGTTCCAAATACAAACCTTTACAGTAATGTCAGATAAAAAAAATAGATCTACGATTAAAATAGGAATTGAACTTGATGAAAACCGTGTTCCAGAACACATCAGGTGGAGTGCTCCAGACGGTGGCGTGGACGCTGCAGAGGCAAAAGCGATGATGGTTTCTATGTGGAACAGCGAGGAGAAAGAGTCCTTTAGAATTGATTTGTGGACCAAAGATATGCCCGTAGACGAGATGCGTGTTTTCTTTCATCAAACTCTAGTTTCTATGGCAGATACTTATCATCGTGCAACTAATGATGACAAGATGCGGGATACCATGATCGATTTCTGTGATTATTTTGCAGAGAAGCTGAATCTTAAGGAAGAAGGGGAGTAGGTTTAAGGGAGTCTTGAGCTTAGAGCTTTATATAGCATAGAGGTTGGAAAACATCAATTACAGTAAAACGTTTATTGTTTTTTTAAATCTTATGGAACATTGAATTAGAGTACATAAACAGGTCTTATGGAAGAACCACTTTTTGATCACAACCTACTCATAGAGATGGCATGGTATAAAATGCCTTTCGGGACTCATAAAGGAAAGTTTTTAAGTGAATTGCCAGAGTCGTATTACATCTGGTTCAGAAGGCAAGGTTTTCCTACGGGTAAATTGGGTAATTATATGACCAGTGTTTACGATATGAAAGTCAACGGGATAGAAGATATTCTAAGAGAAATACGCAGGAACACCGTTAATGACAGACCGGTTTTTTAATAGGGTTATTCAAAAATCAAGATGATGGAATAAATAAGGGCTCCATGTTTAAGACGTTCTGTTCCATAGCTGCATCATCTTTGTGCAGACTCTAAATTATATTCCCATCGTGGGAATGCGATAAAACCTTAAATTGATAGTTACTGGTAATAAGTGGCTGTCCAAAAAGTTTTTAATGTCTATGTTTTTTTTTAACCTTACTGAACTCTGAACTCTGAACTCTGAACTCTGAACTCTGAACTCTGAATTCTGAACTCTGAACTTTAATTAATCGTCTCATTAATACCACCTATATAGCTCAACAACTCCTCTTTACCTTGATTGTTAGAAGCACTGGTGATAAAATAAGGAGGCATTTCTTCCCATATTCCTTCCAGTAAATACTTTTTGTAAGCATCCACATTGCGTTCTAATGCTTTGGGTTTTAATTTATCTGCTTTGGTAAAAATGATGCTAAAAGGAATTTCACTCTCGCCTAGCCATTCCATAAATTCTACATCTATAGGTTGTGGATCATGTCTTACGTCTACTAACACAAATCCCGATACCAACTGCTCGCGTTTCTCAAAATACTTCGTTATAAATTTTTGAAATTTAGCTTTACTAGATTTGGAAACTCGTGCATAACCATAACCTGGTAAATCGACCAGATGCCATGATTTATTGATCAAAAAGTGATTGATCAACTGCGTTTTACCGGGTCTTCCAGAAGTTTTGGCAAGACTTTTTTGATTCACTAACATGTTGATTAATGAAGACTTACCTACGTTAGACCTGCCTATAAAGGCATATTCTGGAATACCAGAATTGGGACATTTGGATACGTCTTGATTAGATATAATAAATTCTGCGCTCGTAATATTCATATGACAAAGATACAGTTAAGGAGAATAGTAAACCCTTTCAGGGACATTTTTAAGCAGGAGTTGTTGATGAAGTAGTAAGTGATATTGGAGGAATGAGGAATG
Organism: Nonlabens sp. Ci31; assembly: GCF_012974865.1. Taxonomy (NCBI): domain Bacteria; kingdom Pseudomonadati; phylum Bacteroidota; class Flavobacteriia; order Flavobacteriales; family Flavobacteriaceae; genus Nonlabens; species Nonlabens sp. Ci31. The sequence continues at coordinate 1,846,054 of NZ_CP043633.1, forward strand.
AGGAGTGAGGAATGAGTGATGAAGGGATGTGGAATTTGGGTTGAGGAATGAGGAGTGAGGAATGAGGGATGAAGGGATGTGGAATTCAGGTTGAGGAATGAGGAATGAGGAATGAGGAATGTGGAATGTGGAATGTGGAATGTGGAATGTGGAATTTGGGTTGAGGTATGTGGGAGTAGGAATGAGGAATGAGGGATGTGGAATTTGGGTTGAGGTATGTGGGATGAGTAATGAGGCTTGAGGGATTTGGGTTGAGAGATGAGGGATGAGGAAGTTTAAAATATTCAAGAGAATAAAGATGATTTTACCCAACCGGTTGGACCAATCGGTGCAGTTTTGCCTGAAGAAAAAGTATAAAATTATAGAGCAGCTGTCAAGGCAACCCCAAAGGTTTTAAGCGAGAACAACAGATTGAAAAAACGTGTTGAGTACTTCTTGACTTTTAAGTTTAGATATAGATTTAAGTTTCAAATCGGCAACTTCAAAGGTTTTTAAGCTAAAAAAAGAATATCAAATGTAGGATTTTGGTGTGATTCCATATAGAAGGCTGGAGTAGAATAGGAACTAGAAATCAGAACAGGTATCTCTTCCAGATGCTTATCTGTAAGTTGTTGATGAATCCTAATCAGTTCCCATCTGTTTAGCTTCAAAAGGTCCAGATGTTTTTTAAAATTCCTATAAACCAATAAGTTAGCGATAAAGATCAGTTGATTAATGTCCAGATATTGTTATTCAAATAATTTTTAATCTCAACGTTTTTGCAAATAGTATGGAACATGGAACCTCGTCTCACAGTCCACGTTTCTCCAACCAGCTGTTTAAAATATCGTTGAATTGATCTGGATGTTCCATCATGGCAGCGTGGCCACATTTGTCCACCCAATAAAGGTCACTGTTGGGTAGTTTTTCATGAAACTCTACAGCGACTTTAGGCGGTGTAACCCCATCTTGTCTTCCCCAGATAATGCAAATGGGTGTTGTCATATAAGGAAGATCCTTTGACATATTGTGGCGTATAGCACTCTTTGCAATGGCGAGTGTTTTAAGCAATTTATTACGGTCATTTACCGTTGCAAAAACTTCATCCACGATTTCTTTAGTAGCTACAGCCGGATCATAAAAGACATCTTCACTTTTTGCTTTGATGTATTCATAATTTCCTTTTTTGGGATAGCTGTCTCCCATAGCACTTTCATAAAGCCCAGAACTACCGGTGATGATCAGCGCTTTTATCTTTTCAGGAAACATCTTTGTAGTCAGTAGGCCTATATGTCCGCCCAGAGAATTACCTAACAAAATCACTTCATCCCAACCCATATGATCTATAAACGCATTGATGTGCTTTGCAAAGGTCCCAACGCTAGTTTTGATCAATGGCGTAGAGTATAAGGGCAAAATAGGCACGACTATTTGATAACCTTTAGGAGGAAAATAATCGATTACACCTTGGAAATTACTGAGCCCTCCCATCAAACCATGTAATATGATGATAGGGGTACCCTCTCCAGTAATATAATATTCAAATTTACCGTCTTTGATAAGATCGTGCGTCATATGGCAATTGTAAGTGGCAAATATAATGGTTTTGCGTATAGGAAAAACAATGTTTTCTACTAGCTATTTGTAAAGCAAAGGTTTCTTTGAAAACTATTCCTCTAATTTTTATTCCGCTTTCGCGAAAGCGGAACGACCACAAATCTTAAGATTTCATACAACATCTTATAATTGTTAATAACTAGGGGAGTTATTCAGAAACAGCTGCATTTATCAACAAAGTGGGAAATTGTGGTAAAAAGTGGTATTAATTTCCCTATTTTTGATTTAGATAGCGCAAAACAGCTATTTCCAGTGATCAACTTTATAGGAACATACGAGTGTAAAACCGACGCCAAAGGGCGATTCATGATGCCAGCCGCTTTAAAGAAGCAGTTGACACCTGTCATGCAAGAAGGTTTTGTAATCAAAAGGGCTGTTTTTCAGCCTTGCCTAGAGTTGTATCCACTAGTGGAGTGGAATAAGATGATGGAAAAATTGAACGGTTTGAATCGTTTCAATAGAAAGCACAATGATTTTATACGTCGTTTTACCGCTGGAGTTAAAACTGTTGAGGTGGATGCAAATGGGCGACTGCTCATTCCCAAAGACCTCATAACCATTGCAGGAATTACAAAAGAAGTTACCGTTTCAAGTGCGGTAAATATATTAGAAATCTGGGATAAGGAAAGGTATGAAGCGGCTATTGATAACTCGCTAGATGACTTTGCTGATCTCGCTGAAGAAGTAATGGCAAATGACACAACCGATCTCTTACCATAATCCGGTTCTTTTAAAAGAAACCGTAGACGGATTGAATATTGATCCGTCTGGCGTATACGTGGACGTAACTTTTGGCGGTGGTGGACACTCTCGTGAGATCCTTGCCCGATTAGGTCCTGAAGGAAAGCTTTATGCTTTTGATCAAGATATAGATGCACTTAAGAACACGATTGAAGATGATCGCTTTATGTTGATCCCTCAGAATTTTGGTTACATGAAGCGCTTTTTAAGACTTTATGGCATTAAAAAAGTAAACGGGATTTTAGCAGATTTAGGGGTGAGCTCCCATCAATTTGATGAGGCAGCAAGAGGGTTTTCTACCAGGTTTGATGCGCGATTAGATATGCGTATGAATCAAGATCAAGTCTTAGATGCGGTCATCGTATTGAATCAATACAGTGAAGAAGATCTTATTAGAATTTTTAAGTCCTATGGGGAATTGCGTATAGCGCTTAAGCTAGCACAACGCATTACAGCTGCAAGACAAGAGTCTGAAATTACTACCGTTGCAGACCTTAAGGAGATTTGTGCTCCTTTAGTTCCAGAACGTATAGAGCATAAGCTGCTGGCTCAAGTATTTCAAGCCATACGTATTGAAGTGAATAAAGAAATGGAAGTGCTGTACGATTTTTTAAGACAGTCAGAAGATATTTTAAAAGTAGGCGGAAGGCTGAGTGTGATTTCTTACCATTCTTTAGAAGATCGACCGGTAAAGAGGTTTATGCGAAATGGACTCTTTGAGGGAGAGCCTGAGAAAGATGTTTTCGGTAGGTCCAGTGTGCCTTTTAAAAAAATAGGTAAAATGATCATTCCTTCCAGAGAAGAAATCAAGGAAAATAACCGCGCTAGAAGTGCTAAGCTGCGTATTGCAGAGAAAATAGAAAGAGAATAAATGGCTGCCAAAATCTATGACATACTAAAAGGTAGTTTTTTAACTAATGATGATGCTTTTAAAAACTGGCGCTTTATCCTGTTTGCTGCTTTTCTAGCCATAGTCATGATTTACACAGGTCATAGTTACGAGAGAAAGGTGCACAAACTGGCGGCTCTTAATGAGCATGTGACAGAGTTGCATAGCGAGTATACCGATTTAGAAAGAAAGTTGATGTTCATGCAAATGGAATCTACCGTAACGGTAAAAATTAAAAAGAAAGGAATTGCTCCGGCTCAAAATCCGCCGCAGAAGATCATAATCTTAAAGACCAAAGATGGCAACAACTAGTAAAAACATATTAAATAAAATGTACTTGGTAGGTGCAGCGTTTGTTATTGTTGCGCTATTGGTTGTCGTGCAAATCATCAACATTCAATTTGTGGACGGTGATGCCTACAGAGCAAAAGCTGAACAACGCATTTTTAGAAACGACACCATCCCTTCAACAAGAGGGAATTTATACGATGCTAACGGTCAGTTGCTGGCGACTTCTATCAGTAAATATGATATACGTTTTGATGCTTTGGCACCATCTAACCAAGACTTTAATGATAACATAGCCGCTCTAGCAGAAGCATTATCAAAGAAATTTAATACGTCTAAAGATTATTACCTTCAAAAATTGAGAAAGGCACACAGCAATCGCAACCGCTATATGCTGATCGCAAAAAACCTCAATTATGGAGACTACAAAGAAATAAGAGAGTTCCCTTTATTTGAAAAAGGTCCTTATCGTGGCGGCCTTATTATAGAAAAAAGGATCGTTCGGGAGCATCCGTTGGGAAAAATGGCTGAGCGTATTGTAGGCTATGATCGCAATGGCAGTGCGCCTGTAGGTTTAGAAGGTGCTTTTGCTCCTTATTTAAGAGGTAGTGATGGAGTGCGTTTAGAACAGAAAATAGGGAAGAATCAATGGAAGCCTATCTCAAGTGAGAATCAAATTGACCCAAATGATGGTTATGATGTGTACACAACCATAGATGTCAACATGCAAGATGTTGCTCATCACGCTTTATTAGAACAGTTGGAGTATTTTGAAGCAGACCATGGTACTGCGGTGGTTATGGAAGTGGCAACTGGAGAAATAAAAGCGCTTTCTAATTTGGGTAGAGCAGAAAGTGGTAAGTATTATGAAAAGAGAAACTATGCTGTTTGGGAATCTCATGAGCCAGGTTCTACCTTTAAGTTGATGAGTGTCATTGCCGCATTAGAAGATAAAGTAGTCGATACCAGTACCGTTTTTGATACTCAAGGTGGGAAAATATCCTATTACGGTCGTAATGTGCGGGATTCTAAATACGGTGGTTACGGAAAAATAAGTGTTGCAAAAGCCTTTGAGGTTTCTTCAAATACGGCATTGGTACAAATGATTCAAAACAATTATAAATCACATCCAGATGATTATGTGAATCGATTGTACAGTATGAATCTAAACGAAAAATTAGACCTTCCTATTAAAGGAGAAGGTGTTCCTATGATTCCGCATCCAGACGATGAAAACTGGAGCGGTCTTTCTTTGCCGTGGATGGGATTTGGCTATGGGGTGCAATTGACAGCGCTTCAAACCTTAACTTTTTATAATGCGGTAGCTAACAATGGTGTGATGGTAAAGCCTAGACTTATTAGAGAAGTAAGGTCAAAGGAGCGATTGATAGAACAATTTGACAGAGTGATTATCAATCCTGCTATCTGTTCTCAGAGTACCATCGATAAAGTAAAGGTGATGATGGAGAATGTGGTTAAAAGAGGAACAGCAGATAATCTTTACAATAAAAACTTCTCTATGGCGGGTAAAACAGGAACCTGTCAGGCAGAGTATTGGAAAAGCCCAGGAAATTATATAGCTTCTTTTGCCGGATACTTCCCAGCAGATAAGCCCAAGTACAGTTGTATCGTAGTCATACACAAGCCAAACACTAAAAAAGGATACTACGGTAACATTGTAGCAGGACCAGTTTTTAAAACAATTGCTCAAAAGATCTATGCTAATAACCCATTATTAGATGAGGTAGAACTGCAAAAATCTATCCCTGTACAGATCGTAAAATCAAATGACAACTACTTAAAGACCATGCATCAACAAGCGGAAACAACTGCTAATAAAATGCCCAATTTAATAGGTATGGAAGCTATGGATGCCATCGCAATAGTTGAAAACCTAGGGGCTAAAGTAGTTCTTAGAGGCTCTGGAAAAGTAAGCTCTCAAAGTTTAAAACAAGGAACAAAACTCGCTTCTACAGATAAAGTAACACTCACATTATTATGATGATTCTTAAAGACATATTGTATAAGGTAAGTCTGGACGTAGTCATAGGTACTACAGATGTACAGATCAATGAAATCCAATTTGATTCTAGAGCGATCAAAAAAGGAGATGTTTTTGTTGCACTTAAAGGAACAACCGTTGATGGTCATGAGTACATTGAAAAAGCAGTTTCGTTAGGAGCAAAAGCGATTATTCTGGAAGAGCTTCCTGATTACCAAGAGGAGCAGGTCACCTATATAAAAGTAGAAAATGCTCACAATGCACTGGCATTAGTAGCGGCAAACTTTTATCAAAACCCTTCAAGACACTTAAAATTAGTGGGTGTTACTGGTACTAACGGTAAAACCACCACTACTTCTTTATTATACCAATTATTTAAAAAATCAGGTTTTAAAACTGGATTGATTTCTACCGTAGAGATTTTGATCGATGAGAAAGTGGTTCCTACCAAGCATACCACGCCAGACCCACTAACGATCAATAAACATCTGACAGATATGGTTGCTGTAGGAGTGGATTATTGTTTTATGGAGGTGAGTAGTCATGGAATAGCACAAGAACGAGTTGCTGGGTTAGAATTTGCTGGTGGGATTTTTACGAATCTTTCTCATGACCATCTCGACTACCACAACAGCTTTGCTGAATACAGGGATGTCAAGAAAAGATTCTTTGATGAGTTGCCTAAAAAGGCTTTTGCATTAACTAATCTGGACGATAAAAATGGAGCTTTGATGCTTCAAAATACCAAGGCTAGAAAATTAGGTTATGCCTTAAAAACCTATACCGATTACCGAGCACAGATTATTGAAAACCAATTTGGTGGTTTGTTGTTGAAAATCAACGAGCATGAAGTATGGTCTAAGATGGTTGGGCAGTTTAATGCTTACAATGTTTTAGCTATTTATGCTTGTGCGATAGAATTAGGATTAGAAGATATAGAGGTGCTTGAGGTGATTTCTCAGTTAGAAGGAGTCTCTGGAAGGTTTCAATACTTTACTACAGTAGAAGATAGAATTACCGCTATAGTGGATTATGCACATACTCCAGACGCACTTAAAAACGTGTTGGAAACGATCAACTCCATTCGTACCAGAAATGAAAAGGTGATCACCGTTGTAGGCTGTGGAGGAGATCGCGATGTTACCAAAAGGCCCAAAATGGCTCATATAGCGGCAGCTCTGAGTGATCAAGTCATTTTTACTAGCGATAATCCGCGTACGGAAGATCCTCAGAAGATTCTGGACGATATGGAAGCTGGTGTACAGCCACAAGACTTTAAGAAAACCATTACCATTTTAAATCGCAAGCAAGCCATAAAAGCAGCTGCAAAAATGGCAAACAAAAATGATATCATCCTTATCGCAGGTAAGGGTCATGAAACCTATCAGGAGATTCACGGTGTGCGGTCAGATTTTGATGATCGAAAATTAATCGCAGAGTTTCTTAACCAACTCAACAAATAAGATGTTATACTATTTATTTAAATATCTAGAAGAAGAATTTAATATGCCGGGCGCATCGCTTTTTGGGTTTATCACCTTTAGAGCGGCTATTGCATTTGTTCTTTCGCTAGGCTTTTCTACTATTTATGGTAAACGCATCATCAACTTTTTACAAAAACAGCAAGTAGGAGAAACCGTACGCGATTTAGGTTTGGAAGGGCAAGCGCAAAAAGCTGGTACGCCAACAATGGGTGGAATCATCATCATTTTGGCCACTTTGATTCCAGCATTTCTTTTATGTCAGATAGATAATATTTACGTAGTTATGTTGATCATCACCACCATCTGGATGGGATTGATAGGTTTTACAGACGATTATATCAAGATTTTCAAAAAAGATAAAGGTGGTTTAAAAGGGGTTTTTAAGGTGATAGGCCAGGTGGGTTTAGGAGCTATTATAGGTTCTATAATGTTCTTTCACGACGGTATAACGATTAAAGAAAAAATTGTAAATCCTACAAATAAACAAGAGCTCGTTTCTCAAAACATTCCTGTAGAATTTGGACCTGCAGAAAAGTCTACCAAAACAACGATCCCCTTTGTAAAAAATAATGAGTTGGACTATGCAAGCTTGATCGACTGGATCGATCCCAGTCTTGCAAATTGGGCGTGGTTGGTATTTATACCTATCGTAATTATTATCGTAACAGCTGTTTCTAACGGAGCAAACCTCACTGATGGAATTGATGGACTGGCCGCGGGAACTAGTGTTATCGTCGTCATTACTCTGGCATTGTTTGCTTGGATTTCTGGGAATATCATTTTCTCAAATTACCTCAATGTCATGTATATACCTAACTCTGGCGAAATGGTGGTTTTTGTCACCGCTTTTGCTGGAGCACTAGTTGGTTTTCTATGGTACAATACCTTTCCAGCCCAAGTTTTTATGGGTGATACAGGAAGTCTTACCATTGGAGGTATCATCGCCGTGCTGGCCATTGCGACTAGAAAAGAATTATTGATCCCTATTCTTTGCGGTATTTTCTTAATGGAAAACCTTTCTGTAGTGATGCAGGTAAGTTGGTTCAAATACACTAAAAAGAAAGATGGTGAAGGGAGAAGGATTTTTCTCATGTCTCCATTACATCATCATTATCAAAAACGAGGTATTCATGAAAGCAAGATCGTTGTAAGGTTTTGGATTGTAGGAATATTGCTCGCTATTATCAGTATTGTAACCCTAAAAGTGCGTTAATGAGTGCGTCGCAGCCACATAACAGTAATAAACGTCTTGTCGTCCTCGGTGGAGGGATTAGCGGCATGGGCGCAGCTGTATTAGGTGCTCAAAAAGGCTATGATGTTTTTTTAAGTGATGGAGGGGTTTTAAGTTCCGCTTTCGCGAAAGCTTTACAAGAGCAAGCTATTTCCTATGAATCAGGAGGTCATACGATGGAGAAAATTCTCGACGCTTCTATAGTAGTAAAAAGCCCAGGTATTCCAGATAACACAGCACTAATCGTAGCGATTAAAGCCAAAGGAATTGAGGTGCTATCAGAAATAGAATTTGCCGCTCGTTTCACTGACGAAACCATTATTGCGATAACAGGCGCTAACGGAAAAACAACGGTAACCAGTTTACTAGATCACATTCTTAACGTGGCCCAGCTCGATCACACCACTGGCGGTAACATAGGGAAGAGTTTTGCACAACAAGTCTTTGAAGGTAATTCGGCAAACAGATTGTTAGAAGTAAGCAGTTTTCAACTGGATGGTATCAGCACTTTTAAACCGCATATTGCCATTATCCTTAACATCACTCCAGATCACTTGGACCGATACGATTATAAATTTGAGAATTACGTAGCCAGTAAAATGCGTATCTCGATGAATCAAGATGAGAACGATTACCTCATTTATAATGCCGACGATAAAGCAATTACCGACTCGATAGAACAACTAGATATAAAAGCACAGCTCATTCCTTTTTCTATGGAAAGGAAACTAGAAACAGGAGCTTATTTACATAACAATCAGATTCATATTAACACCCATAACTCATTATTTACTATGCCTACAGAGCAATTATCAATTAAAGGAAAGCACAACACAGCAAATGCAATGGCTGCATCTACCGCTTCAAAACTTCTACAGATAAGAAAAGAGACCATCAGACAAAGTCTTACTTCTTTTGAAGGAGTAGAACACCGTTTAGAAAATGTATTAAAAATTAATAAAGTCCAATACATCAACGATTCAAAAGCTACTAATGTAAACGCAACTTATTATGCGTTGGACAGTATGGAGCAACCTACAGTATGGATTGTTGGTGGTGTGGATAAAGGAAATGATTACTCCGATTTATACAGTCTGGTAAATCGCAAGGTTAAAGCTATAGTATGTCTCGGAGAAGATAACTCTAAGATCGTAGAGGCTTTTGGTAATTGTGTAGAGCAAATGGTAGAAACCAGTAACATGGAAGATGCCGTAAGAGTGGCGTATAAGCTAGCTCATGCAGGCGACACAGTACTGTTAAGTCCCGCATGTGCCAGTTTTGATCTTTTTAAAAACTATGAAGATCGAGGACGCCAATTTAAAAACGCAGTAAGAGGATTATAAATTGAAAATTAGAAGCTACATATCTGGAGATTCCTTTTTATGGGCACTGGTAATTATTTTACTGGTGTTCTCCTTCCTTCCTGTGTACAGCGCAAGTGCAAATCTTGCCTATATAGGAAAGGGAACAGGTAATACCACAAAGTATTTGGTAAAGCACTTTGGACATGTAGTTATAGGACTGGGGCTTTTGTATTCGGTACACAAGATCCCTTACCGATATTTTAGAGGGTTGAGCGTTTTACTGCTTCCAGTAGTCATTCTGTTACTCATTTACACGGCAATGCAAGGTACCGTTATGGGTGGTGCCAGTGCGAGCAGGTGGATGACCGTTCCTGTAATAGGAATGAAGTTTCAAACCAGCACCTTTGCTTTTGTTGTATTGATGGCATACGTAGCAAAATACTTGGCGGCTATAAAAGATAAAGTGGTCACTTTTAAACAGTCTATTTTACCATTATGGGTGCCAGTAGGAATCATATTAGTGCTTATTGCACCTTTTAACTTATCTACGGCATTACTTATTTTCACTATGATATTAATGACTTGTTTTGTGGGGGGCTATCCTATTAAATATTTACTAGGTATCATAGGAATAGGCTTTGTAGCGTTGAGTTTATTTATTCTTACAGCAAAAGCTTTTCCAGGAGTCTTTCCCAACCGTGTGGATACTTGGGTATCTCGTATTGCCACATTTGGAGGGGAAGGAGATGCAGATTCCACCTATCAAGTAGAACGTGCCAAAACAGCTATCGCAAACGGTTACATTGCTGGAGTAGGTCCAGGAAAAAGTGCGACAAAACATGTATTGCCGCAATCGGCAAGTGATTTTATTTATGCGATTATTCTAGAAGAATTTGGAATCATAGGAGGTCTATTTATACTCGCCTTGTACCTGTTCTTTTTATTTAGATTGATCATCATTTCTACAAAAGCCAGCTCTATTTTTGGACAGTTACTGGTCATAGGAGTGGGTTTTCCTATTGTTTTTCAGGCATTGACAAATATGGCAGTAGCAGTTAATTTGATTCCCGTTACTGGACAGACCTTGCCCTTAGTAAGTAGTGGTGGTACTTCTATATTAATGACTTGTATGGCCATAGGAATCGTGTTGAGTGTAAGTGCAAAACGAGAAGAGACTATTGCTCAAGAAAAAGTAAAAGAAGATGAAATGAATCCTTTAGATGTACTCAGTGAAGCCATATAAAATAATCATATCAGGTGGAGGAACAGGTGGACATATCTACCCGGCGATTTCTATTGCAAATGAATGCAAGAGAAGATGGGCAGACTGTGAAATACTATTTGTAGGAGCAAAGGATCGCATGGAGATGGAAAAAGTGCCTGCTGCAGGTTATGAAATTAAAGGGCTATGGATCAGTGGTTTTCAAAGAAGTCTTTCTCTTAGAAATCTGGCTTTTCCGTTTAAAGTGATAAAAAGTCTTTATGATGCACGTAAGATCATAGAAAAATTTCAACCAGATATTGCTATAGGTACTGGAGGATTTGCCAGTGGACCACTTCTTTTTATGGCTCATAAAATGAGAGTCCCTACTTTAATACAAGAACAAAATTCCTATCCAGGAATCACTAATAAATTATTGAGTAAAAGAGTCCATAAAATCTGTGTAGCAAGTAAAGGCCTCGAGCGGTTTTTCCCTAAAGAGAAACTCGTTTTGACAGGTAATCCAGTACGTCAGGACCTGCTCGATAGTTCTCATTTAAGAGAAGAGGCCATAGCTCATTTCCAATTAGATGCTCATAAAAAAACCTTATTGGTGCTGGGGGGAAGTCTTGGAGCAAGAAGAATCAATCAATTGATAGAAAGTCAATTGGGCGTATGGAAAGAAGAGGTGCAAATCATTTGGCAATGCGGTAAATTCTATTATGAGGAGTACAAAACTAAAAATCAAGAAAGCGTTCAAGTTCACGCTTTTTTAAACAGAATGGATCTCGCATATGCCGCAGCAGATTTTATCATCTCGCGTGCTGGAGCCGGATCAATTTCAGAGCTTTGTATAGTCGGGAAACCAGTGATTTTTATTCCGTCACCACATGTGGCAGAAGATCATCAGACTAAAAATGCACAAGCCATAACCGATAAAGAGGCTGCATTGATGATTAAAGAAGAAGATCTGAATCAGAATTTCACGACACTTTGGAAAGGCTTGTATGCAGATCTAGAATTACAGAAAAAACTTTCTGAAAACATAAAAAAGCAAGCGCTTCCAGACGCTACAAAATCTATTGTTAACGAATTAGAGCAATTACTCAAATGAAAGAGTTAGAACACATATCACATTTTTATTTCATCGGGATAGGGGGAATTGGTATGAGTGCGCTGGCTCGTTACCTAAATGAACAAGGAAAAAAAGTAGCCGGTTACGATCGTGTCGCTACTTCCTTGACTAAAAAACTAGAAGCAGAGGGAATTGCGATTCATTATTCAGATAATTTTGAAATGATTCCAGAGGCATTCAAAAACTCACCAACGGCACAAGTTATTTACACGCCGGCAGTACCAGCGGGTTTTGGAGAATTAGTCCGCTTTCGCGAAAGCGGGGTTACCACCATCAAACGCGCACAACTTCTAGGTCAGATTTCTAGAACAATGACCTGTCTAGCCATTGCTGGAACCCATGGAAAAACAACCACAAGTGCTATACTGGCTCATTTACTTTTCAAAAGCGATGTCAAAGTAACGGCCTTTTTAGGTGGGATTTTAGAAGAATACCACACTAATTATATTTGTTCTGGAACAGATGTAATGGTCGTTGAAGCAGACGAATTTGACCGTTCCTTCATGCAATTAGATCCAGATATCGCTGGAATTACTGCTATGGATGCAGATCATTTGGATATTTATGGAGATGCAGCGACTTTTGAAAAAACGTTTCATGATTTTGCGGCTTTGCTCGAAGGTAAAACCTTGTTGATCAATGAAAAATTAGATCTAAAAGGACTCCAAGTAGGACTTGATTCTGGATCTTACCAAGCGCTTAATGAAGTGATCATTGACGGTGCATATCATTTTGATTTCAAAACCCCTCAAGGGGTTCTAGAAAAATGCTTTTTAAAGCTACCAGGCAAGCACAATTTGAGTAATGCACTACTGGCTATGGCCGTAGCTTTAGAATATGGAGCAGATGCTCAAAAAATTCGATTGGCTTTAGCCTCTTTTCCAGGAGTAGAGCGCAGGTTTACCTATCGCATCGATAACGATAAACGAGTATTGATAGACGACTACGCACATCACCCTACAGAAATAAATGCGGTTTTTCAGGCCGTTTCAGAAATGTATCCAGAAGAGAAAAAAATAGTCGTGTTTCAACCGCATCTATTCTCTAGGACGCGTGATTTTATGGACGATTTTGCGCAAGCTTTAAGTCAGTTTGACAAAGTGGGCTTGTTAGATATCTACCCAGCAAGAGAACTTCCTATAGATGGAATCCATTCAGAACTGTTGTGTCAAAAAATAAATTCGTTAGAAAATGCACCAGAGATGGTTAGGGTAGTAAAGAAGGAAGATCTCGAAGAATTTATCGAGGAAATGGACACACGAGTTGTCTTGATGTTAGGTGCTGGAGATATAGGCGTAGAAATAGATCAACTCACTAAAAAATGGGGCGATGCATAAACTAAAGAATATCTTAAGGTTGGTGCTGGTTATCTTATTGGTAATTAGTCTTTACGCTTTTGCATCAAGCAGATATAAGAACAGAAAATTAAAAGACATAAGTATCACGTTTACAGACTATAGCGATCCGTTGATTTCTGAAAAAAACGTTAATAAATTGTTGATACAAAATAACGATACTGTAAAGAACCTGATCATAGAAAATCTAGATTTGAATAAGAGCGAATGGCGACTTGTTCAAAACGCAATGATCAGAGACGCAGAGGTTTCTGTTTCTATTGATGGATTGCTTAAAGCTGTTGTGCAACCCAGAAAGCCTATTGCAAGGATCATGGGAAAAACGAATGCTTATCTCGATCAGGATAATTTGATCATGCCATTATCAAAAGAACATACAGTAAATGTTCCGTTGGTGTACGGTTATAAAAAGAACGTACAGGATAAAACCTTTGAGTTGATCAATTTTATCAAAAGTGATGAGTTGTTAAAAGCATCTTTTACACAAGTAGCATTTGATAAAAGAGACGAGGTGACGCTATCGGTAAGAGCTTTTGATTTTAAAGTGAAGTTAGGAAAAGTAGAAAAGCTAGATCATAAAATGGTGAATTACAAAGCCTTTCTTGCAAAGATGCAGAAGGATAAGGGATTGAGCGAGATCAAATCAATAGACTTGCGATTTGATAATCAAGTAGTAGTAATAAAAAAGTAGGAAAATGGAACAACAAGAATATGCAGTAGGACTGGATATAGGTACAACTAAGATTGTAGCTATGATCGGTCGTAAGAATGAATACGGCAAACTTGAGATTCTAGGTGTAGGGAGATCAAAAAGTTTGGGAGTTCATCGCGGAGTGGTAAATAATATAACGCAAACCATTACCTCCATACAACAAGCCGTAAGCCAGGCAGAAACGGTAAGTGGGATTAAAATAAAAGAGGTAACCGTAGGGATTGCGGGACAACATATACGCAGTTTACAACACAGCGATTACATCACCAGAGCAGATAGTGAAGTCGTTATCGACCAAGACGATATTGCAACGCTTTGTAATCAAGTGTTTAAATTGGTGATGCTTCCTGGAGAAGAAATCATTCACGTACTGCCTCAAGAATATAAAATTGATGGACAGTCAGACGTGAAAGAGCCGGTAGGAATGTACGGTGGTCGTTTAGAAGCAAATTTTCATGTAGTAGTAGGTCAAGTAGCCTCTATACGCAATATTTATAGGTGTGTAAAAAGTGCCGATCTTGAATTAAAGAGAATAACTCTAGAGCCACTTGCAAGTGCTGATGCGGTCTTGAGTCAAGAAGAAAAAGAAGCTGGAGTTGCCTTAATCGATATAGGTGGTGGAACCACAGATCTAGCCATTTTTAAAGATGGGATCATACGGCATACGGCAGTAATTCCTCAAGGGGGTAACATCATTACTCAGGACATTAAGGAAGGTTGCTCGATCATAGAAAAACAAGCTGAGCTGCTCAAAACAAAATTTGGTAGTGCATGGCCTGGAGAGAATAAAGAAAATGAAATAGTCTCCATTCCTGGATTAAGAGGTCGCGAGCCTAAGGAGATCACACTTAAAAACTTGAGTAAGATCATTCATGCTCGTGTTATTGAGATTTTAGAAACAGTTTTTGTAGAGATTAAAAACTACGGTCATGATGAGCCTAAAAAACAATTGATCGCAGGAGTGGTGTTAACTGGTGGAGGAAGCCAGTTAAAGCATATCAAACAACTCGCAGAGTATGTGACAGGAATGCCTAGCAGAATAGGATATCCCAATGAACACCTCGCCGGCGATAGCGATACAGAAAGTACCAGTCCATTATTTGCAACAGCAGTAGGATTGGTAATGAAAGGCCTGGAAGGAAAATATGAAGAAGATGAGGAAGAAGTAGTAGAAGAAACCGTTCTAGAGCAACCAACAGAAGAAGGAGAAGAAACAGAAGAAGAATCTTCAACTATTTCGGAAGAAGTGAAAAAGAAAGGAATTTTTGATACTTGGGCAACTAAGTTTAAAGAGTTTCTTGATAAGGCAGAGTAATGCAGTTAAGATTGCTCGCTTGCAACAGATTAATAGGAATATCGTGGTGAAACGACCACAAAGCTTAAACCATAAAGTAGCCATATTATGAGTGAAGAATTTAACAGCATCGCTTTTGATTTGCCTAAAAACAAATCAAACGTAATCAAAGTCATCGGAGTAGGTGGTGGTGGTAGCAATGCCATCAAGCACATGTACCAGCAGGGGATTAAAGGAGTAGATTTTGTCATCTGTAACACAGATTCGCAAGCGCTTGAAAATAGCCCAGTACCTAATAAAATACAACTAGGAGTAACTTTAACGGAAGGTTTAGGAGCTGGAGCAAATCCTGAAGTAGGAGAACGCGCAGCCCAAGAAAGCATAGAAGACGTTAGGGCGCTCTTAGATTCTAATACTAAAATGGTATTCATCACCGCAGGAATGGGTGGAGGAACTGGAACAGGTGCTGCGCCGGTAATTGCACAAATCGCTCGCGATATGGATATTCTTACCGTAGGTATTGTGACGACGCCTTTCCATTTTGAAGGAAAAGTACGAAATGAGCAAGCGCAAAAAGGAATTGAAAAATTCCGTAAAAGTGTAGACTCATTGATCATTATCAATAATAATAAATTGAGAGATGTTTATGGAAACCTAGGTTTTAAAGCAGGATTCTCTAAAGCTGATGAGGTACTAGCTACTGCCTCAAGAGGTATTGCTGAGGTGATCACAAATCACTACACTCAAAACATTGATTTACATGACGCAAGAACAGTACTCGCAAATAGCGGTACTGCTATAATGGGAAGTGCACAATCAACTGGCTCTAACCGAGCTCAAGAAGGAATTCTTAAAGCTTTAGACTCTCCTTTGTTGAATGATAATAAAATTGAAGGCGCTACAAATGTGTTGTTACTGATCGTCTCTGGTACCGAAGAAATTACCATTGATGAAATAGGTGAAATAAATGAACACATCCAGAATGAGGCTGGAGGAGTAGCAAATATCATTATGGGTGTAGGAGAAGACGAAGCTTTAGGCGACGCGATTTCCATCACTGTTATTGCTACAGGATTTGATGTAGAGCAACAAAATGAGATATCAAATACAGAAGCTAAGCGCATTATCCACACACTGGAAGAAGAGCAGCGTGCCACAGCAATTTTGGAAGAGACGACTAGAAATGTTATCCCTGGTGAATTGATCATGGACTTGGGCGAGGAGATAGAAGAGGATCCCGCTTTCGCGAAAGCGGAACAACCACCAAAAACAGTGCAACCTTCAGAACCTGCTGAGCCATTAATTATCGTTCATGAACTAGGTGATGAAGAGGCAGAGGAAACAATTGTACCGGTAGTAGAAGAAAACACATTGATTCCTACCACAGAGTTAATAAAAGACCTCAATGTCGTGCACGAAGAAGTACTGGAACAGACGCAGGAATTTGTTATCAAAGAAGTAAAATCTATAGAAATAACTTCAGAAATCACAGAGGAAGAAGAGGAAGACCAATTTTTCTTAGATTTTGACATGCCTTTATCAGCACAGTTAAAAGACAAAGATGCGCCTGCTATTACCTACCAATTAGATGATATTGAAGTAAACGATCCTATTAATGTGGTTCCAGTAACAGAGTTTTCTGAAGAAGGTGAAAAAAAGTATTCTCTAGAAGACTATATGGAAGTAGAAGAGCAATTGAACTCTGCAAAACCTAAAGAATCCAAAGAGAATGTGGTAGCAGAGCCAGAAATAAGGATCCTGACAAAAGACGTGGAGCAACCACCTAAACAAGCCGATCAAGAGGTGCGTAAAAATGTAGACCCTACTGACCTGCCTCTTAATGAAGCTTTAGTACTTAGAGCAGAAGAACGCAAGCGCAAGATGCACGCTTATAATTTTAAGTTCAAGAGCTCTCATAGATTAGATGAGATAGAGAAGCAACCCGCTTATTTAAGGCATGGTGTGGAACTGGATAAATTACCTGAAGAAAGAGACAGATCGAGAACAACACTTTCTACAGATGAGAATAACGAGATCCAATTGCGACCTAATAACAATTCTTTTTTACATGATAATGTAGATTAGAAATAGTTTCTATAAAACACAAAAAACCCAAATACGGTAATGGTATTTGGTTTTTTTTATGTTTTACAATAGCGTATTTTTGGTTGGTGGATAAGAGTATGTAGATCTAGCAATTTACCCTAACCATATAGAAGACTTTATCAATACTATAAAAATAAGATTATGAGTTTAGAGAAAGATATCATGACAGCCATGAAAGAGGCCATGAAAGCAAAAGATCAAACAGCTCTCGCAGCATTAAGAGCAGTAAAAAGCGAGATTTTAATAGCTAAAACATCAGGCACTAGCGAGGGGTTGACCGAAGAAGAGGAAGTTAAATTGGTTCAAAAATTAGTAAAACAACGCAAGGACAGTGCTCTTATTTTTTCAGAGCAAAATAGAGAAGACCTCTCTGAGCCTGAACTCGCTCAAGCAGCAGTCTTAGAGCAATTTTTACCAGAACAACTCAGTGAAGAAGAAATAACAAAAGCGGTCGCGGCTATCATAGCTAAAACAGGTGCCGCAGGAATGAAAGATATGGGTAAAGTCATGGGAATGGCAAATAAAGAACTCGCTGGAAAAGCAGATGGGAGAACCATAAGTACGGTTGTAAAAGCACAACTGACTTAATCTTATACTTCGCTTCATTTAAAATGGCTGCAATTTATTGCAGCCATTTTTATTTTTGGGGTAACAGAGCAATTTTATTGCTCGTGAGTATGTTCTCACGGCCTCCTTATCCTTTTATTCATCGTTAAAGAGTGCATAAAAAACAGATGAAGTGCAAATAATCAAGATAATCTAAATAGATATTCTAATTTAGCAAGGATTTCTCATTTATGGAGGTAATAGTTGTGTAATTTTCTATTTTTATAAAGCTAACAAATTTCAATAGCTTGAGATTTGAAAATTTATTCCTGAAACGCCCTATGAAATCATTTTTACACCTATCATTTGCTTTATTATTTACGTTTACATTAAGTGCTCAAGTCGGTATCGGCACAATAACTCCTAATGGAGCTCTGGATGTAACTTCTACAACAGATGGTCTATTAATCCCTAGGGTTGCATTGGTAAATACAACAACGGTCACCGTGACGACACCTATTGCATCAGAACTTGTATATAATATAACACCAGCCTCAGGTACCACAGATGTTAGTCCAGGTTTTTACTACCTGAATTCCCCTACTGGACCATGGGTGCGATTAGGAACTGATGCAAGTTCTGGTCCACCGCCGCCGCCTGATCCACCGACCGCAGTTGCTGCAGGTTGGTTAACAGTTGGAAATGATGATATTGTAGAGGGTACCAATTTTTTAGGGACAACAACTCCTGTTGATGTGACTTTTATAAGAAATGGCGATGTAGCTGGAAGAATTGGCGGTACAAATGCGTCATACGGTCTAGGGGCTTTGATAAACGCTTCTCCAGGAGCGCAAAATACTGCTGTGGGTGTTGGTGCTTTAAGAAATAATACAGGTAATAATAATACAGCTATAGGAGAAGGTGCAGGGTCTGGATCTTCTAGTGGTAATTTTAATATTTTGATGGGCAGGAATGCTAACGTCACTACTGGTCAAAGAAATATTGTCATTGGGACAGAGGTTAATGTTACAAATGCTACCAATAGTATATTTATCGGGAGTTCTTTTGGAGGAGCTCCAGCTGGAGGGACTAATAGGATTGTGATTGGTGATAGTGCGCCAGTACCAGCGAGTAATAGCATAAGAATCGGAAATACAACTATAGGGACGGCTACAACACAAATAGCTTGGACGACTACTTCAGATAGAAGATGGAAAGATAATATCAAAGATTCTGGTTTGGGATTAGATTTTTTACAAACACTAAGACCAGTTTCTTATGTTAGAAAAAATGATGAAAACAAAAAAACAGAGTATGGATTTATAGCGCAAGAACTCGAAGGGGCTTTAATTGCTGCTGGTGATCAAAATAATGCTATCATCTCAAAGGATCTTGAAGGAATGTATGGTGTTCGTTACAATGATTTTATATCTATTACTGTAAAAGCGGTACAAGAGCAACAAGTTATCATAGAAGAACTTCAAAAGGATAACGAAGAATTAAAGGCAGTAAATGCTGCCATACTAAAACGCTTAGAGGCTTTAGAAAATAAATAATTTCATTAAACTTCTCAGAAATTAAAAAGACCTGATTTGTACAAATACAAATCAGGTCTTTTTAATAGGTTACTCATTAGCTTCTTTGAAAAAATTTAAACCTTTAGTACGAAGGCTTTCTTGGTATAAAGACCCTCTGTCCTCAAACGCCTAAAGATCGGAGTATCTTTTACCTCTCCTAGATTGTGGCAATTTGTCAAATAAGTCTCGGTGAATTCCTCTTGTAAAATACAGTTCGTTAGTTTCAAGTTCTTAGTCGAGATGTATTTGCGTGATTGGTTCTCCTATTTCTATTTGTATTTAGGAGTTTGGATAAACTCAAAGCAAAGCATTTTTACAAATACAAATACAAATACAAATGCGGCATGATATCATTTTTGTTACTTATTAGGAGCTGGGTAAATGATTTGTAAAGGTTGGGTGGCATTCACTTCCAACGTTGTTTTTTAAGTAGGCTAAAGCTCTTTAAAACACCTCTAATGGCCAGTTAACCAATCCAAGGGAGTACAGATCTGTTGTGCTCATACTTCTATAGCGCTGTCCAGTTCCAAATGAAATAGGAAAGGTGGCTATAAAACTGAGCTTATTTAAAACAAACAAGCCTCTAACCATTTCAACTGATTAGAGGCTTAAGACTTTAAGCTAACGGAATTAGATGTTTCTTAATTCACTTATTATTCAAAGTATATTACCTAATAACTACTTTTTCTGTTTTAGAAAGAAGGCCATTGTCTACTTTTATGATATAAAGGCCACTGCTCAAATTAGAAACATCTAAAGCATTTGAATTGCTTGTTTGTTCTAATTCTTTACTTAATACCAATTTGCCTTTTAAGTCATAGAGATTTGCATTTGTGCTACCAGATAATTGTCCTTGAATAATCAATTCCTTCCTAGCATCACTGGTGTAAATTTCTAAATCATAAGCTGATGCAGTCTCATTTGTGCTTAGTACACTATTGGTAGTGCGTAAATAGAAACGCCCGGTCCCATTTAAATCAGTCGCAGGTGTTAAGGTGAAATCTGAAGTAGCATTTAATAATGTAAATGTATTCATCTGTCTGTCTTCAAGATATAGGTTAATGCCTATAGGAAGATGTTCAGAGTTAGCAGAGATAGTAATTGGTGTTCCAGAAGTAGCGTCAATACCTACAGGAACAATTAAATTTTCGTAGTCATTATTTGGTAATGACTGAACACCCATGTCTCTTCCAAATCCATTGGTGATCAAATGTGTATAAATAGAAAAAGGCTCTGGGAAAGCACGAAACTTCGGTCCGTCGTAACCATTATCAAAACTAGTGGTAGTACCGCCTATATAAAATATTTTACAGCTTTTTGTGTTGGAGCCATCAGAAAGAGTGAGATTGACTTCTGTTCTGCCAGATGATCTTAAAAAGGTGTCTGTCCCTTGATGACTTTGGAAGGCTTCATTTATTGCGACATTTCCTGCTGCTCCATTAGATTGAATAAAGAACCCTTGACCTGGCGCTAATTGAAAATTTTCTATAGATACATAAGTGGTATAACTATCGGTAAATTGATCCCAAACCCAAATGGTTTCTGAGAATAAAGATCCTGAGCTTCCAGATAACAAGGCACCACTATCTATGTATGACGTATATGGATTACCTAATAGATTGTAACCTTCTCCAGTTGTGGTAAGCGTTTTAGTTACATCACCTACATTCATAGTTCCAGTAAAAGAAATACCTCCTGAGGCTGCTGTTAAATTGACAATATATCCTTGACCATCATTTAAAACATTTGCATTAGAAGTTCCACTTTGATAAAAATCCCAGTCATTTGTAGCGGTATTGAACGTACAAAAACTGATGTTGCTTCCTCCTGCCTGAAGACCTGAAGCCGCAACAAAATCATCTACATCTTGTCCAACTACTGGACTAGAAATATAATGCCAATTAGTCGAATTCAGATTCCTTTCATAAGTCACCGTTCCAGAAACGGATGCAGGGGCTATAAATGAAGCACCAGCAGAAACGGTAATTACATCACTACTAGTTACAGCGCCATTTATGGTTGCGGCGGCACCTGGTTCTATCAACATACCTGCTATGCTAACGGCACCTGCAGCTATGGGATCATTTGCGGTGTTTGGTATAGTCACAAAGGAATTGGGGACGGGTACGCCATTACTCCAATTTGATGAGGTATTCCAACCTGTATTTGTGGCGCCTGTCCAATCGGTGTCCGGAGGAGGCGGAAGGCCTTTACGTATATTATCTATGTAAGTTGTCGATGCAACGGCTGGGCTGTTAAAGTCTCCAGCGCCTATATTCCAAAGATTAAAAAAATACATTTCTTGATAAACTCCATTAGGTGCGACCATTCCAGTTTGACTTGGCTGTGCTTGGTTAGTAAAGTCAAAAACAAGTGTTTGCCAGCCTCCTCCTGGATGTGCAGCTTCGGCAGTTCCTGCTGCGATTGTGCCTGATATGCGATTGTCAACTCTAATAAATCCATCAAAAGGCGCTGCTGAATACCAATCAACAGAAACAAGTTTATCTGTGCCTGTTAAATCAAGATTTCCATTTTGTAATATTAAATTAGCCTGTTGCCATGGTTGACCTGCATTAGTGGTGATTATTTCAAGAACATCACCGTTAATTCCTCCTGGACCTGGATCTGCTACGATGGTAGGTACAGGTGCTCCATTTGCTGCGCTTCTTGTTGGAAATGTTGGTCCTTCAAAATCTTCTAATAATTGCGCAAACCCTAAGGAGGTAAAAAGCATGCATATTATAAATGTAATTTTGCTCATAATTTTTTATCAATTTGGTAATTAGAGATCAATGTATAAATTATTCTGCAATTAAAACCTAAATGCCTCCTTTTTCTTTACCTCTTTAAAAGTCTAATAGAACCTATAAAAAATTTAATCTAAATAATATTGGAGTCCCAAAAGGAAGTTATTACTGTAAAAATCTTTTAGAGTAAAAAACTCTGCGTTACTAGTCAATATGAATCGATCAGAAATAGGATAATAGACCTTTCCTCCATACCTCAGAAAACTGCCGGAGAAGGTGTCCAAAAACCCGCCTGCATTCAGGGTAATATCTAATTTATTTCTAGGATTTTTAAAATTGTATTCCATCCCAACACCTCCATACAATCGTTCTTTGATTGTCCAATAGGGGTAGCCAGCACTATTGTCTCTATTACCTAGCATTCCAGCAGTTTCTGCATAAGGTTGAAGCACAGAGTTACCATGTTTAAGCTTCTTCCCTAACCTAGCTAATAATAAGCCGTCTATAGCACCGTCTGTAAAATAGTTTCCTTCCATACTTAGTACTGCTTGATAGCTTCCTCGCATTTGTAATTCTTCATAAACACTCCATTGAGCTCTATATATATCTAAACTATAAGCAGGTCCAGTTATAGCGGGCCTTAATGAAAATTGTGCCGAACTATATAAACTATCTAGAGGTAAGGAAATTCCTGCTTGTAACTCGTAAAAAAGCTTTTTATCTGTCAGATCATAATTCAAACCTAAGCCAGCAGAGTAGTTGATTTTTTTAAAAACCTCTTTAGATTTAAAGCTATATCTAACACCCAGAAGATCATGATCTCGATTATTAATGTTCTCTTCATTGATATTGATTTGATAAGCTCTCGCTTGATTAACTCCTATTTTGTGCCGCTGCCATTTACGGTCGGTAAAAGAATAGCTTATGGAATTATTTAAGGATGTTGGATTTAGTTGATCTGTCAAAAGATCAGATTGTGTTTCTATAAAGGTTCCTTTAATAGGTCGCAATTCATTTTTCAGCCTTCTTTTGTTTTCGGCGTCTACTATTTCTGGATAGGAAAGAGCAAGTTGCTCTTGTTGTGGTAATTCTAAATCTCTAAAATCTTGGTTCAGAGATACAACTAGTAGTTTTCTTTGTTCACTTTCAAGCATTTTTGAAGTAATTGCAAAGGCCTTGTCGTATAAACCTGCGGACTTAAAAGCAGTAGCCATGTAAGATTCAATATCCGGGTCTCTTTTGTTAGATTTTATATAGGTATCATAAATCGAGGTCATCTCCTCATAATTACCCAATTCTGCATTCCATTGCAAACGATCTGTAATACTAAAATCTGGAACACATTGAGACCAAGCAATCGCTTTCCTATAAGACCCTATGTTTCCATAAGCATAAGCAATATCTGATGCTATAGAAAGTAATTTAGGTTGCTGACAAGGATTTTTAGAAATCAATTCCTGCAAGGCTTTTGAAGGATTTTTTTCTAGTAAGTAACTTAAATAGGCGGGATAATCAGCGCTTTTTAAAGCCTCCTTATCTCCTGTACTTATGCGCCACGCGGTAGTAGTTTCAGCCTCTAAATTAGATGCACAGTCTGCCCATTTTAAAGCAAGTTCGTAATTGTCTCTATCGGCAAAGCTTTGTGCTATTTTGTTTGCTATTTGATGCAACGACTTGTCTTCACAAGGTTGAAGCTTTATAAGGTAGGTACTGGCCAAGTCCTCATTTTGGTCCATTAAAACAGATAATAACTCAGCCTTTTCAGAGGATTTATTCTTGACTATTGCTTGTAGTAATTCTTGATCAGAAAGGTCCTTTTCCTCAGATGGTTTAAAAGAATCTTGGTATAGCTTTTTAAGAGCCTCGTCTTCAGGGAAAAGCTCCATTTTTCGTTCCATCCACAATTGACGCGTTGGTAAGTCAGGGTAGTCGCTCTGTTGTGTAAGCTTTCGCGAAAGCGTCACTAGCATTTCATTGTTGCTTTTTACATATTCTTCATTTAGAAAGCTCCAAAATTGATTGGGCTCTTCATTCCAGATGGAGTAGGTATGCAGCGCCATCCAGTCGTTATTGCTAAAACTTGAATTCTGGACTATTTTTTCACGTAAAACCGAAATAGCTTTTGATAGGTTCTCATTTGCTACATAATAAGCAATTTCTTCGTTGGTGTCGGTAAATTCTATTTCATCGCTGAGGTACTTTTTATAGTCAACAATAGCCTTGTCAGCAGTAAATGTACCGCTAGGAGCAGGGCTTAAAAACGGGCTAGGTATTACGAGGCTAGAGCCAGCAGTTTCAACCATAAATAATTTCCCATCATGTAAATTAGTGGAGCTAAAGTAAAGTTCTCTTTTTTTAAGGAGGTTTTCAAAGTCTTTCACCAAGTGACCTTCTATATACATCATCCAGAACTGTGCTGTTCCAGCGGTACTCCTTACCTCTAATTGTTGATCGGTCACTTTATAAACTAAAGTTGAATTTCTCCACTGTTTTGTTTTAATTACGGCATCTTCTGTAGTTAAAGATCGCATTAAAGGATATTGCTTTTTTATTTGCTTGATATAGTTTTCAAACCTAGGAAGTAATCCTGGACTACCATCAGCTGAATTTTTCCATCCATAAGAATTTTTGTTTCTATACTCAAAATTCCCCTTTCTATCAGAGTTGGTTTCTTTAGGAATTTGATAGACATCATCTGGATGTATAAAATGAGACCAGATACCTGTGTATAGAAATAAGGACTGATGATCAAATACGGTCTGTTCTTCGATGACATAACCACTACTTATTCTAGGGAAATCGTAAAGGTCAGAATTGTAGGGCTCCAGGTCAAACTCGCGTCCTCCTCCATCTTCAAAGTCTCCCAAATACAAACTGCTCATTATTTTAACAGATGGCATTCCTATGCTTAAAGCCTCTATTCCTATATAATCGATGTTATTAGATGGCGGTACATAAGTTCTAGGTAAAGTACCATATTCAGATGCCTTCCACTTTTTTACAACAGATTCTAATGCGGTAAACATAAAATCCTCGTTAGGCCACTGTGACGCTACAAGCGATTGATGGTTGTACCCGTGAAATCCCAATTCGTGATGTTGTTTGACGACATCTTTCATAAGAATATCTGGCCTAGGGGTTCTATTAGAAGGATCTAAACTATTATCCCATTCTGGAAATAAAAAGGGAGGTTCTACACTGTTGCGATAATCAAAGCAAGGAATAGCGGTATATTTAAGTTGGTATTTTTGAGCCAAAGCCAACATATCTGGCCACCATATTTTAGTGTAAAAATCAGCTGAATTGATATGATATTCTCTTTCAATAGGCTCCTCTTTGCCAGTATAAAGTGGCGTAGGGAAATCATCTAAAAAAATAGTGCTCACATTTGCTACGGTATAAGGAACCCCTTGCAGGCCACTTAAAATAGCGCTAAATAATAAACCACGTCCCTCCTTTAATGGTGTTTCTAACCGGTTAAAAGTAATGACTTGACCTGCACCTATATTATTTTTTAGGATGGTAGGATAGGTAGGCTCGTTAAATGCTGTAGCTAAAACAATCACATTTTTCTTAAAGTTATCTTTTTGAAACCCGTCGTGTTTTGTTTTATCATCAGTTTTTTTTCCTCTCATTCCAGGTAGGAAATCGTTGTCAAAGGAAAAGCCTTGAGCTTTATAATTTTCTGTTTTATCTGCGTTGCGTTTTATTCCGGCCAGAAAGTCAAAATTTGTGTGGTAAGAGATTTGAGGTAGGAGAATAGTGTTTCCGCGAGCGATAAATAACACTAGACTATCCATAGTTTTTGGGGAAAGACTGCTGACATCTCTTAAGATAATTACTCTAACAGTTGACGGAATTACAGGGTTGTTATTGAACTTTTCAAGGTCCGATTGTTGATAAGGTATTTTAGAGTAGTTAAGTGTTTTTCTAATTTGATTGACTTCTTTTTTAAGGCTGCCTTCTCGAGTAAAATCAATGACTAATGGAAAGTCACTGTCTTTGTCATAAGTAACCTGAACTACTTCAGGGACTTCTTGTTCTACTGCGCAATTTTGAAAGAAAGAGACCAGTATAATTAATAGGGCGTATTTGTAAATTTTAATATTTTTCATAGTTACAAAAGGAGGTCTACTACTTTATTAGATTTAGGCTCATTGATGATTTCAAATACTTCTAATTGAGAACTTTTGCGATAGAGATTTACCGTACGCCCTCTTTTTCTTAGTTTTTCAATAATTTTTAAGGTGACTTCTTGTTCCTGAAAATCGAGATTGTTTCGCTGGTCCCTTATAGCTTGTTTGGTATAGATAAATACAAAAGCACTATTAGGAATAACAGCATCAGGGTTAGCTTTTAAGTAGTTGTAATTATTGCGATACAAATGATAAGTAGAATCTAGAACAAGATAGTTCTCGTTAAACTCTCTATAGTTGGTAAAAAAATGTCTTCCTTCTCCCAATCTGGAATTTTTTTCATTGTTGACCACTGTGTAGGAATAAGGCAATAACTCTGTTCCCATTTTATCATAGATTCTTATGATTTGCTCATTGACTAGATTCTTTTTAGGAAATTTAACCAGAGTTCCATTATCCATAAATAGGAATACACTTACTATAGCACATGTAGTCAACAGCATTTTAGACCACATAGGGATTTTGACATAAAAGGCGCTGTAACTAACGAATACTGTAATACCTATTAAAATACAAATGCTAGGTGCAAGAAGCTGGTTGAGGATATCTATATCTATAAAGTAAAAATTAATTTTATTCAAAAGAAAAAAGCTCAACAGCAACAAACTAACTATAAATAGGGAAGTAGAAGCCTTCTTTCTATAGGATAAATAAGCAGTGATAAAAGCTACGACCAGTACCACTCCTATGGCGATCTGATACAAGACATCAGTTTTGAATAGGAGTTGTGGCAAATAGCTATAGGTATTAGAGGAATATAAATTTGATTTTATAAAAAGCAAGAGATCATAATTTTGAAAACTTGCCGAAATAAAATAAATCAAGGCTGTAATCCCTAAGGCCAAGACATAACTCCACAATAGTTTTAAAGAATAAAGGTGCGATTCTCTCCAATTATAAAGGCTAGCGGTCAGTACAATTACTGGAAGTATAAAAATTCCCAACATAAAATCGATGTTAATGATCCCAAAGGAAAGGACTAACATGTGATAGAAGAATTTCTTAGGGTTTTCAAAGTTCTGAACAGGTTGCAGCGCATAGATGATATAGGGAAGCATGATGGACAAACCTGTAAAAATAGGTTTAGATTCTGTCAGTTGATTGATGTTAAGAGGTAATAATGGGTATAGTAAAATAAAAGAAAGTGCCGTAATTAAACCTGGTAAAATAGGCCTACTGGTTATTTTGTTGACAAACCAAAATAAAGAAACCGTAAGCAAAGCATTTTCTATTAATCCATAAGAAATTAAAGCATTAGCATGAGTTATACCGGTAATATCGCTATAAAAACTGATAAGAGAAGACTCTCCCATCATAGTGCCTGAATGGAAAAAATACTGATTGTGATTGATGTCCTTAATGATGGCTAGATCGCTGTACCAAATGTCAGATAAGAGGTAGCTGTCAAAATAAAAGAAGTAATATCTCGATGCAAAGGCTAGTATGGCGAGTGCTATGCCTACACCAACTTGCCACTTTAAATATTTATAAAGCTTGGGGTCATTAATGCTTTTTCTGACTTCAAATTTTTTATTAAATCCTTTAACATCCAAGAAGAACTCTCTTCGTTCCTTTTTAATTAAAAGATAAAGGAGCAAGCGTTTTTTGATCTCTTTGAATTGCCCTCTTAATGATTTTTTAAAATTGAGATTTAAGAAAATGAGTAAAAGAATGGATAGCAAAATGACTAGAATAACTATAATGTCATAAGCGTTGAGTTGTGTTAAAACTAAGGTTATCATCACCAGGCCGCTTATAAATAATGGATACCTTAACATGAAATAGTCCAAGCCACGACTAGCCGAAACCCTGCGTACAGCAATAATATTTAGGCCGTAAATAAAGAGAATAAAAAGCAGCAGTCGCAAAGGGCCTATTACTACAGATGGTGTATAGAAAATATCCATATTACTTTTTAAACCTCGGTGTTTTTTGGAGATCAATTTGTCCTATAAATAGATCGAATTGGGAAGCTTTAAGCCGGCTCTTAATTTTTTTCTTTAGTTTCTCGGTATCTGCATATTCTATGAGTATGATAGGAATTTTATGTAATTTCTGTATTTCTTTAATGCGATCCAGGCGCTCCTTATAATCTTTTTTATCGCGTAATTGATAGGTGTCTTTCTCAAAATTGTAATTAGTAGCAACACTCTCCACAGCAATAAGATCTATGAGTGGACGCAAATCTTCTATTATGAATAGGCCTGCATTTTGCATGATGACGCTTTCGCGAAAGCGAGACTTTACACCTTTTAAAAAACCAACTAAAGAATCTTTAAGCTGAGGAGTAGACCCAAATTCTGTATAATTATCAATATTGTCTAAGAATAGGCCATCGAATTTTTTAACAGCAAGATGGTCTTCTATTTGATTCTTTAACGCATTTATAGTTGCAGGAGCACTAATGTCTAACGTATGACTGTTCCATTGTTTGTTAACTCCTATGGTCTCGTTTTTTACCTCGTCGTAATGAGAGGCTGCCTCATTAACCTCTCCTAAACTTATATAGGCAAGTACATGCTTGTTTTGGGATTTGAGAGTCTGCACATCTTCTGTATTAAAAAAAGTAGGTTCTACAATAACATAATCATATCCTTTAATATCTTGAGGATAAAAATCTCCATAACAAAACAAAATCTTACCCTGTTGTTTTTGCGAGTGGCTTAAGTTAGCAGCACTTAAGAGTGTCATAAGTAAAATGAGTTTAATAGGATGCATAGAAGTGATAGTCTAATTTTTTAAAATACCTGATCGCTTTTATTGTGGTTAATGCAGCAAAGGTCATGGAACCAATTAACATACCAATAACAGCGTATTCATAAGAAAAAAATCGGCTCAATAACAAGCCTATGATAAGATTAACTATAGTAGCTATAAAAATGGCAGCCAAAGGCTCTTTATGACGGTTAAGGGTGTAGAAATAAAGCACATTAAGCATGCCTAGGGTAAGAAATAAATAGCCCAGTGCTCCAACTATAAAAACTTGAATACTCAAATCAGAGAGTTGTTCATCAAAACCGGCTTCATAGCCCCAAGGCTGGGTGATTATAAAGTATAACAAAACACCAATGAGGATAGCGGTCCCAACAAAAATTTTGATATTCTTAAAATACAGTTGCAACATGGACTTATTAAATTGCGCCACTTGATCAAATATCATGGTGCGCTGCCTGTAATCCATCAATCGAGAAAATGCTGAAACACTGTATTCTAGAACACCTGCAAGGAAGAAAAATACCAAAATAGCAAGATCCATTCCTATTTCATAATCCGGTTCATAGTAAATAGCATAAGGAAAATTACGACCGCTGCGACTGGACCAAGCGATGATTCTATCCATAAATATAAAGCTGTAAATAGTGACTCCGTACAAGAAATAATCCAGGTTGCGGTATATGGCCAGCAGCATTTTAGGTGCTTTATTATGAACTCCTTTAGTAGAACCAATTAATTTTTTAAAGAAAATAAACAAGTAAGAAAAAGCTATAAAAATCCCTATACTTATGGACAACCAGTGGATAAGATAGGTGTTGATGGCAGTTGTTAGGTGAAGAGCAAGGGCGAGTGCCGTAGCTACAAAAACGCTGACACTGATCATCCAGCGCTGCTTAATAGTATATAATGGAGCGAGAGCTAATAGAAATAAGCCTATTAAAAATCCGTACGCATAAACAATGCAAATAAATAAAAAGGGATACAGATGAATAAAGAAATTAATGGCTACGGAGACTATAAATAACAGCAGCATTGTTTTCATTCCTAAAAGCACAATTTGTTTTATAGATGCGTAGGCCATGGAATAGTCTTCACTATACCAATAAAAGGATACTTGTTTACCTATGACCTGCACAAAACCGCCAGTCGCAACGAGTCCAACGATGACCCCAAAAACCACTGCCGTAGATTGAAGGTCATTAAATCCTACGTAGGTCCAAAGCGAAAAGCCAAAAAATATAATAGCAAAAATTTGTAGCGCTACTGGCAGCAAATGAAAAAGTCCCGTGCTGTATTCTTTAGCAAATAGAAGACTGCGCCCAGTCATATAAGCATTAATAGAAATACGCTTGTATTCTTTTATTCCTGCATTGGTCTGTTTTTCATTTTTAAGTTGGTAATATTCTTTTTGATCCAGAATTTGAAATATATAGTTTGCCAGATCAAGTATGGACGGATAATCATAATCTGTTTGAGCATCTACATCTCTTATTCCAAGGGATTCAATAGAGGCGGCAACTACTAAGACATTAACAGGTTTGCCATTGCGTTCTTTGATATCCTCAAGGAGCTGCTCTAAGGCCGTTTTTTGTGTGCTCATGAGTTGGTTGTAGAGTAAGTGGTCTGAGCATTTTCTATTTGAGAAGAGTTGGATTCTAAAATAGTAGAAGACAACACATTCTCATAAGCCTTTTCATATTGATCGATAAAAAGGTCTAAAGTAAAATGATCTAATACGCGCTGTCTAGCATGTATTCCCATGGAGCGACGCAAAGCTTCATCTAGAAGTAATTGTACCACTCGATTCCCTAATTCTTCGGCATTTTTAGGTTTACACAAAAATCCAGATCCTTCGTCTAGGGCTTCTTTTACGCCACCTACATCTGTTGAGATGACTGGAATGCCAGATGCCATAGACTCTATTACCGTATATGGGAAACCTTCAGAAATAGAAGTGAGTATGGAAACATCTCCTTCGCAAAATAACAGATGCGAGTTTTTTCTTGGCCCCATTAATTTAAAATTATTCTCAAGTTGCAGTTTTTTTATCAAGTCCAGACATTCTGCTGTATACTCTGGTACAGCTTGATCATCTCCATAGACCAGATATTGTATGTTGGGTAGTTTCGCTTTCGCGAAAGCGCAAGATCGAATCATGGTTAAAACATCCTTTAACTCAAATATCCGCGCCAAAGCTACTACTGTAGGAATTCCTTTTAAGTGTTCAGGCTTTTCTCTAGGCTTAAACAGCTCGTGATCCACACCGTTATAAATAACTTCTATCTTATCTAAAGGTGCACCGTAAAGTTGTTCCCATTTGATATTGAATTCATTGACAGAAATGATTTTTTCTGCTTTGTAATAGGTTAGTCGAGAAAAAGCCTCAGAAAAATTAATGAGCAGTTTTTTAAGAAAAAATGGGTATTCAGAACTATTGATAGCCAGTAGACGTTCTCTGATAAAAACACCATGTTCAGTAAGTACGATCTTTGATCCGTACTTGTATTGAGCAATTAAGGCTGGAATGACCGCAAAGCCGCTTAGGGTTAAATGAGTTATATCAACTTTAGGAACATCGGTAATGGAGAGTGGTATTAAAAATCTATAAATCCATCGCATACCTATAGTAAGGTCCATAAGACTAGCGTCAGGGTTTCTTTCTTTTTTAACTACTTTCTCAATGGTTTCCTTATAAACTTTCCAAACAGCTTCCTGGCGCATGGTTTCTTTAAAGTCATAATCCTCAAAATACAACCACAGTTTTTTGAATATTTCGTCTAGTAAGGGAATGTTTTTCTGATCACTATAAATAAATTCTAGCAACTCTTTAAATAAGGGTGTAAATTGGGTGCTTACGGGTTTGCGAGTCGTCCAAACTTTCTTGCCTATGGTTTTATAATATTCGTCTCCATAACTGATATAATCATGTGGTTCATCTGGAGTCCATAACGGAATTTGAAGAATGTTTTTTACAGATACTGGAAGATCGTATTTGGTAGCAGATTCAAAAGCAGCATTAATAGCATAGATCGTAAAATCGGTGTTTTTAGTTTCCGTACACAAAATATGTGACCAAGTAGAAACACCACCACCGTTGTATGGGTAAGTTCCTTCGGTAACTAGCATAACACTCTTATTTCTAGTCATTAAACAGGGGGGGGTTGAAATAACATACATAATTACTAAAAATAAAATCACTACACATATATAATTTTGATCAAAAAAAATGATTTATAATTATTTTAGTTGTTAATAACAGGGCTGATTTCAAAGCAATCTGAATGTTAAACATCATGCTTATTTAGATTCCGCTTTCGCGAAAGCGGAACAAAAAAAATCTTCTTTTCTATAAATTAATGTATATTTAAGAGCCAACTTAACATATGAAGGAATTACGCTATTACGACTTGGGTTACTCGGAGGTTTTTATTTTTGAAAATTATTTGATCAACCAGATTAAAGAAGGAGAAATAGTGACGGTAGATCATGCGCAAGTCTTGAAAGCGATGATTAATAAACATTTTTCAAATCGCAAAATGATTTATATAGGAAATAGAGTCCATTCATACTCTGTTAATCCGTTGGTGTATTTAAAAGTAGCAGAAATTGATAATTTGTTAGGGATAGGAATTGTCGCAAATTCTGAGATAAAACAAAGTACAGCAAATTATGAAAAGCAATTCAGCGCAAAACCATTTAAGATCTTTTCAAATATGAACGAAGCGATCGTTTGGGCGACGGAGCAAATATCTTTATGGACGTAAAAAGTTCCTTTAATTTGAAATAAAGTAAGTAATTATTGTCGGAATTGATTTAATTTAAATGCCGTAAACGAACCACTTAATTTTATGAATATCATCCACATCAGTGCAGAGTGTTTTCCAGTCGCCAAAGTAGGTGGACTTGCAGATGTTGTGGGGGCACTTCCTAAATATCAAAATGGTCAAGGAGAAAATGCGAGTGTCATTATGCCCTTTTATGACCTTGCTTTTACAAAAACACACAGCTTTAAAAACATTGGAAGTGGGAGTGTCCATTTAGCTCAAGAACATTATAAATTCAACGTTCTCCAGCTCGTAGACATAGACTTGGGTTTTACACTCTATTTGATTGATATTCCAGCATTGCTCTTTAAAGATTACGTTTATTCTGCCGACGATTCCAAAAGATTTACTGCCTTTCAAATTGCTGCGCTGCAATGGTTAGGGACACAAAAGCAACTGCCAGACGTAATTCACTGCCACGACCATCATACAGGACTAGTTCCTTTTATGATGCAATATTGTTATGATTTTGAGTTGTTTAAAAATACAGCCTCTGTGCTGAGCATTCACAATGCACAGTATCAAGGGTGGTTTTCTCACGAACTTATAGATTATATCCCTGCTTTTAATGCAGAGCACGCAGGACTGCTAGATTGGAATGGTAATATAAATCCGCTCGCCTGCGCTATTAAATGTGCCTGGCGTGTGAACACCGTTTCTCCTAGTTATATGGAAGAATTGAAACATCAGGCTAATGGGTTAGAAGGTTTATTAAGTCATGAGTCTGCAAAATGTGTTGGGATTCTCAATGGTATAGATACACAAGTTTGGGATACGGTCACTGACTCTTATCTGGTAAAGAATTATACCGCAGCAACAAATACAAGTGGTAAAAAGGCCAATAAAAAATGGCTATGCGATACCTATAACCTAGATATAGATCAACCCTTATTTGCCTTTATAGGCAGGCTGGTTTATGAAAAGGGCTCCGATCTTTTTCCAGAAGCCTTTGAACAAGTGCTCAATAATCAAAATGTTTCTATCTTGTTATTAGGATCTGGAGATCCTAAAACAGAAGAACAGTTGATTGCTTTAAAAGAAAAATTTAAAGGCAAATACAATTTGCACATAGGTTATGATGAGAAATTATCACACATCGTCTACGCAGGAGCAGATTTCTTACTTATGCCATCTCGAGTAGAGCCTTGTGGCCTCAATCAGATGTATTCCTTAAGGTATGGAACCATTCCAATTGTTAGAGGTATTGGCGGGTTAAAAGATACGATCGTGGATATAGAAGATGGCGGCTTTGGATTGATGCATGACGATACGACGGTGGAGCAAATAGTATCTTCTGTGAAAAGAGCAGCCACCCTTTATAAAGATCAAGTAAAAATTAAAAAATTGAGAAAACAGATCATGAACATAGACCATTCTTGGGATCGATCTGCAAGAATCTATATACAACTCTATAACTCATTAACCGACTGATTATGATGAATGACAAAGTTTTAAGTATCATATTAGGTGGCGGACAAGGAACAAGACTTTATCCACTTACTGAAACCAGAAGCAAGCCAGCAGTAAATATCGCTGGAAAATACCGATTAGTTGATATACCCATTTCCAATTGCATCAACTCTGGTTTAAAGAGAATGTATGTATTGACACAATTTAATTCTGCTTCATTAAACAGGCATATTAAGAATACCTATCATTTTAGTTTTTTTAGCTCAGCATTTGTAGATGTTCTTGCTGCCGAGCAAACTCCAGACAACAAAGGCTGGTTTCAAGGTACTGCCGATGCTGTTAGGCAAAGCATGCATCATGTCTTGAGACATGATTTTGAATATGTATTAATTTTGTCTGGTGATCAATTGTATCAAATGGATTTTAATGAAATGCTCCAAGCACATATAGATGCAGGGGTAAAAATATCTCTTGCTACGATTCCTGTAAATGAAAAAGACGCACCGTCTTTTGGTATTCTTAAGACGGATCATGACAACAACATCACTTCGTTTATTGAAAAGCCAGTTACAAGTTTATTATCAGATTGGACCAGTCCAGTAAGTGATGAAATGAAAAACCAGGGCAAGAATCACCTCGCCAGTATGGGGATTTACATTTTTAATAAAGATCTATTGATAGAGCTCATGAACGATAAGAGCACTATTGATTTTGGTAAAGAAATTATTCCACAGGCAATTGGTAAACATAAAATACGGAGCTATCAATTTGAGGGGTACTGGACAGACATAGGAAATATAGAATCGTTTTTTGAAGCTAACCTAGGTCTTACTGATGACATCCCCGAGTTCAATCTTTATGACGATAAGCAACGTGTTTTTACCAACGCCCGATTGTTGCCTACCTCAAAAATATCAGACACTCATCTAAAAAAGGCCGTTATTGCTGAAGGTTGTATCATTCAAGCTGCCAAAATTGAACGTTCTGTTATAGGAATACGTTCTAGAATTGGAAAAGATTCTACGGTAATCAATACGTATATGATGGGTAATGATGACTATGAATCCCTAGAGAAAATCGAAACATCAAATATTAAGATTCTGGCAGGAATAGGGGATCGATGCTATATAAAAAACACCATTA
Source organism: Nonlabens sp. Ci31 (assembly GCF_012974865.1). Taxonomy (NCBI): domain Bacteria; kingdom Pseudomonadati; phylum Bacteroidota; class Flavobacteriia; order Flavobacteriales; family Flavobacteriaceae; genus Nonlabens; species Nonlabens sp. Ci31. Next base: position 1,881,550 of record NZ_CP043633.1, read on the forward strand.
TCGATAAAAATGTACGTATAGGAGATGACGTAAAAATCGATGGAGGGCCACATTTAAAAGATCAAGAAACGGAGTATTTTGTGGTAAAAGACGGTATTGTTGTCATTAAGAAAGGCGCAGTTATTCCTAAAGGTTTTTCACTTTAAATGATGGCTGAGGTAATCGCACACAGTCGTTTTACAGATTTTGACATCGATTTATTCCAAAGTGGTAAGCACTATAGATTGTATGAGAAATTTGGTTCTCATGTCATGACCGTTAATGGGGTAGTAGGGACCTATTTTGCCGTTTGGGCACCTAGTGCCAAAAGCGTTTCTGTAATTGGAGACTTTAATTTCTGGACAGAAAATGAACACCAGCTTCAAGTGAGATGGGACAGCAGCGGTATTTGGGAAGGCTTTATTCCAGGGGTAAAACACGGCGCAACCTATAAATATAAAATACAATCTTCACACAACAATACGGTAACTGAAAAGGCTGACCCCTACGCAGGTCGTTGCGAGCATCCACCTCGTACCGCAAGTGTGGTGTACGATTATCAACCCAAATGGAATGATCAAAAATGGATGAAGTCGCGCAAGAAAAATAACGCGCTTGATGCTCCATACTCCGTATATGAGGTTCATTTGGGCAGCTGGAAACAAAAGATAGAAGAAGATCGAAGTTTGAGTTACCAAGAGTTGTCTTTGGATCTGGTCGCTTACGCGAAAGAGATGCAATTCACACATATCGAGTTTATGCCAGTCATGGAGTTCCCTTATGATCCATCTTGGGGCTATCAAATCACTGGTTATTTTGCCCCTACGGCAAGATTTGGTTATCCCGAAGAATTCCAAGAATTGGTTAACGCTTGTCATAATGCCGGCCTGGGAGTCATATTAGACTGGGTGCCATCGCATTTTCCAGAGGATGCGCATGGATTAGGTTATTTTGACGGGACACATTTATACGAGCATCCTGATAGAAAAAGAGGGTACCATCCCGACTGGAAATCTTTGATCTTTAATTACGGCCGTAATGAAGTAAAAAGTTTTCTAATTTCTAACGCACTTTTTTGGCTCGATCAATATCATATTGATGGTCTGAGAGTTGATGCGGTGGCCAGCATGCTGTTTTTAGACTACTCCAGAGAAGAAGGAGAATGGGACCCTAATATTTATGGAGGTAGAGAAAATCTGGAAGCCATTGCTTTTCTTAAAGAAATGAACGAGGCCGTTTACCTCAATTATCCAGATACACAAACTATTGCAGAGGAAAGTACGAGCTTTCCCATGGTAAGCGCACCCACTTCAGTCGGCGGCCTTGGTTTTGGGATGAAATGGATGATGGGATGGATGCATGATACATTACAATATTTTAAAAAAGAACCCATTTACAGACGCCACCATCAAGACGATTTGACTTTCTCGATGACTTATGCCTTTACGGAGAATTTTATGTTGCCCTTATCTCATGACGAAGTAGTTTATGGTAAAAGCTCCATACTGGGAAGAATGCCAGGAGACGAATGGCAAAAATTTGCAAATTTAAGATTGCTCTATTCTTATATGTTCACTCACCCAGGCGGTAACTTAATGATGATGGGATCTGAATTTGGACAACATGAAGAATGGGATTTTAACGGGAGTTTGGACTGGGACCTGACTCAATATGATCCACACCAAGGAATTCAAGAGGTTGTAAAAGACTTGAACAAACTTTATAAAAATGAAAAAGCCTTGCACGAGAAGCAATTTAGTATAGAGGGCTTTGAATGGATTTCTTATGAAGATCACGAGAATTCAGTGATCAGTTTTATAAGAAAAGGAAAGGATTCTCATCTAGTAATCGTCTGTAACATGACACCGGTAGTCAGAGAGCATTACCGCATAGGCGTGCCAACTCATAAGAAGTATAAATTGCTGTTTAATAGTGATGACTCTAAATATGGTGGCTCCAACTTTAAAGTTAAAAAATCCTTTATCGCTCAAGAAAAAGAATGGCAACATAGAAAGCAAAGTGCAGAGTTGCGATTGCCTCCTTTGGGGGTTTTAGTTTATGGTTAGAAGAATAAGGGATTTGTGTTTTTATCTAGTGTAGGAGTTTGATTGTATAATTTTCTTAAAATATCCTAAAATAGGGACTTAAAGCGTACAGCTCTTGTCAATTGACTTTTTTTATGGGAAGGAGCTTTTGGGTTTTCTTATTTTAAAGAAAAACAAACATGAAACTAATAAAATCAATTTCCATCGCATTAATCGTTTTAATTACATATGGTTGTGGACCAGCGGTGACTGCAATGAAACCTACAAATGACAATTTAGATAAGTACCGTACATTCTCATATGTACCCAACGCAGCTTTGGAAATGCCAGATAAAAATGCCAAAGACGGTGTAAATCGTATGGTCATTCAAGCCATAAATGATAATATGATAGATGCCGGTTATGAATTAGAGCGGGATCAACCAGATTTACTGCTACTCATCAGTTCTAAGATCTATCAAGAGACAGAATTGGAAAGAGACCCTATTTATAGCTTCTTATGGGTATTACAACCGTCCAGGGCTAAGTGTAAATCCATATTACAGCAATTATTATTACAGAGGCTATACTACCTTTCCTAGAGTAGTAGGTTATGATACCGATACCTATAATTATAAAGAAAGTACTCTTATTATTTAGTTGGTAGATCGAGAAACTAATGAAACGGTCTGGAAAGGTCTAAGTAGCACAAGTATTTATGATAGTGCTAATGTAACAGCCATGACTAATTTGGTCAATGCTATTTTTAAAAAATATCCATTGATGACTAAGAAATAAAATTTAAATAAATAGAGTTTATCAAAGATTGGTGTGATAGCCAGTCTTTTTTTTAAATATAGCTCAATAGGTTATTCATATAATTATAATCGGTAGAGGAATTTATTTATTCAATCGTTTATTCAAGTAAGCTTAACTTATAGGCTGTTTTTATAATAAAATTGAATATTATTTCTAGTATCGGTTCTTCTTTTCGGCTCTGTGTAAGACAAAACACTAAGAGTTTCTTTAATAAATAAAACTGCTTTCCATATAAAGGGAGGTAAGGAGCTTTGACACCTTATACATAAATTATTTTTTTCTCTTCTCAAACCGATGTGAAGAAAGAATCATCTGGCAATGCATTCAGAAGGGGCGATTCTTTTGAAAATTAGTTGCTAAACAAAATGTTTTATGAACCCTTAGAAGACTGCGTTAAAATTCCATTAATGCTGCTCCTTTCCCAAAATTGTTATCCTACCTTAGTGCAAAACAAAAAATATATCATGAAAAATTTAGGATTATTAGTCACCTTACACGCAAAACCAGAACAAGCAAATACAGTAGCTGACTTTATTAAAGGAGCTGTAGAATTGGCTAACAAAGAAGAAAAAACATTGACTTGGTACAGCTTTAGAATAGACGAAACTACTTTCGGAATTTTTGATACGTTCCAAGACGAATCTGGTCGTGAAGCACACCTTAATGGAGAGATCGCAAAAGCCCTGATGGGAAAAGCAGATGAATTGCTATCACAAGCACCAGATATCAAGAAAATTGAAATCCTTTCTGCTAAATAGCACCTTCTAAAACATGCTGAAGCTGTTATGGAAAAAGCAAAGGCAAAAGAACTAAACACAAAGAGGAATAGCAGCGTTGTAGATGTTGGAGCAAATCAAGTAGTTTTTGTTCGTATGCATGTTACATGCTTGGGTAGTGCAGATATTTCATTGAATAAAGCAAAGACTGCATGTTTCTTTGACATGCCATCCAGAAAAACAGGAAAGCTATCACAACCAGAAACAACTCTTTTCAATACAGAGCATTCAAATAACAGATTGATTTCTTTTCCAGCTGGAACTCCACTAGAAGATAAAGAAAGAAATGTGACAGGTGCTTTTGGAGTAAGAGGTAAACATTTAGAGCATGATCATGCAGTGGCCTAGCTGTTGTGAGTGCTATTTGAATACCATTAGATATTTGATGAAAGCCCCTTTTTAAGTGGGCTTTTTATGCGAACTGATCACCGTATTTTATAACGATTCTGCTTTATAAAGCAGCCTGTACTTCAGAAAGCGACATACAAAATCGCAATTTTGTCCATGACCGTTTATTATAATTGCGAATTCCATAATTCTGAGTTATCGTTTTTATCAAATTCTCAAGGGTCAGCGTTGCGTAACTATCTCCTATTTAACAAGCTGATAGATCAATATTTTTCATAATTTACACAACTGGGAGCGTCTTGCCAAAGCGCTTTTTAAAATACTGAATAGCATCATCTTATGATTACAAATACAGAGTTACACAGTCAGGGAAATGTCTTTCCAGGTAAATTGACTTCATTTGACCATGTCGTAGATACACTCACCTTTCATGCAGATAATGGTGTGATTTTGCGGGTTCAAATCTTTCGCGACAGCTTGTTACGTTTTAAATACGGTACCGGTGGAAAACTTGAAAAGGACTTTTCTTATGCGGTAGAGGCCACTAGTAATAGAGGTTATAACAAGCTAAGTGTTGTAGAAAAGAAGAATTACTACGAGATTACTACCTCAAAGATCGTTTGTCATATCGCAAAAAAAGATTTAAAATCTCGCATTTTTGATCTGACAGGAAAAATCATCTGTGAAGACGAGTTAGGCTTTCATTATGAAGAGAGCTATAAATACGGTGGAGAGATAGTAAAAATGTCTAAAAAGGCTCAGCCTGGTGAGAGTTATTACGGTCTCGGCGATAAGCCAGCAGATAATAATTTGCGTGCCAAAAGATTTGAAATGTGGGGAACAGATCAATATGCATTTGGTAAACACACAGACCCGCTTTATAAGAATGTACCCTTTTACGTAGGCCTTCAAAACAAAATTGCCTACGGGATTTTCTTTGATAATACTTTTAGATCCTTCTTTGATTTTGCACAAGAGCGTCATCATGTGACCAGCTTCTGGGCACAAGGGGGGAATATGGATTATTATTTTATTTACGGTCCAGACGTGAATAGCGTGGTGAGTGGTTATACAGAGCTTACCGGCAAACCAGAATTACCGCCTTTATGGGCGCTTGGTTTTCATCAGTGTAAATGGAGTTATTATCCAGAAAGTAACGTTAGAGAAATCACTTCAAAATTCCGGGAGTTACAAATTCCTTGTGATGCTATTTATTTGGATATCGATTACATGGACGGCTTCCGTTGTTTTACGTGGGATAAGGAGAAGTTTCCTAACCCTACTAAAATGATTAGTGATCTAAGGGAAGAAGGTTTTAAGACCATAGCCATTATAGATCCGGGAATCAAGGTAGATCCAGATTATTATGTCTACAAAGAAGCTATGGAAAACGATTACTTCTGTAAACGTGCTGATGGTCCTTATATGAAAGGAAAGGTCTGGCCAGGAGAATGTTATTTCCCAGATTATACCAACCCTAAAGTAAGAACTTGGTGGGCAGATTTATTCAAAGGTCTCATTGCAGATAATGGACTTGCTGGTATCTGGAATGATATGAACGAACCTGCGGTGATGGAGGTTCCTAATAAAACTTTTCCAAATGATGTACGTCATGACTATGACGGTCATCCTTGTTCTCACAGAAAAGCACATAACATCTACGGTGCTCAAATGGCTAGGGCTACGTATGAAGGTGTCAAGAAGTATATATATCCTAAACGTCCATTTGTCATCACAAGATCTGCTTATTCTGGTACACAACGATATTCCTCCAGCTGGTTTGGTGATAATATAGCAACTTGGGAACATTTGAGTATTGCAAATATTCAAGCGCAACGCATGGCACTTTCAGGAATGTCATTTGCAGGATCTGACATAGGTGGTTTTGCAGAGCAGCCTACAGGGGAGCTTTTTGTAAGATGGATTGCCCTTGGTATTTTTCACCCCTTTTGTCGTGTGCACTCTAGTGGTGATCATGGAGATCAAGAACCCTGGACGTTTGATGAGGATGTGACCAATATCACTAGAAAATTTATCGAGCTGCGATACAAGTTACTCCCTTATCTCTACACTGCCTTCTGGCAATATGCTGAAGAAGGAACTCCTATGTTGAAATCACTAGTGGTGTACGATCAAGAAGATGCACAGACACATTATAGAAATGACGAATTTATTTTTGGAGATCAAATCCTAGTTTGTCCCATATTAGAACCTAACGCCAAAGGTCGTAGAATGTACATACCTCGAGGGGAATGGTACAATTTCTGGACTCGTGAAACGATTACTGGAGGAAAAGAAGCATGGGTAGATGCCGATATAGATGAGATCCCTTTATTCGTTAAGGCTGGTTCCATCATCCCGCGCTATCCTGTAATGCAATATGTAGGAGAGAAGAAAATAGAGTTCTTAACTTTAGACGTTTATTATACCATAGGTAAAGAAAAATCGGTGGTTTATGAAGACGCAGCAGATGGGTATGATTATAAAAAGGGCCGTTTTAGTCTTAGAAATTTAAGTTTTAAAGGCAAGGAAAAAGAGATCATTATTTCTCAATATAAAGATGGAAAATATGCGGCAGAATATGAAACCTTGCGTTTTAACTTTATAGGCTTACCATTTGAAATCAACTATGTAGAAGTAGATAATGTAAAAGTTTCATTGGAAGATTTGAAATACGATCAAAAAACTGAAACCCTATATGTAGACAAGAATTTTGCAGAGCTGCACATTGTAGGGAAATAAAATTTTAAGTTATTCAGTTATAAAAGAGAGGTCGAGAGGCTTCTCTTTTTTTTATAAATGCTTTTTGAAAAAGTATTTTTTGTTTTATCGCTTTCGCGAAAGCGGAACACTAATAAGCTTCCAGAACCCATTCTTGCGAAGGAGATTTTTAGCACTAAAAATATTATAGTTAAAAAGGTATAAAATTAAATTTTGGAAAATTAAATGCTTTAATATTGCACTCGAAATGCAAATAAAAGTCAGAAATTTTTCTATAATAACGATGTTGTTCGTTTTTGGATTCCAATTATTGGGTGTCCATAGCTTTGCATCTAACGCCGCTTTTGACTTCAACCATGCTGAAGTAATTGATGATTCGATTACAACACAAAATAAAGAATTTACTACTGACCCTTTATCAGATCCTATTTATTTCTTTGCAGAATATCTGGAAGAAGTAGGAGAAGAAGATCTTGAAGAAGAAAGTAATCCAAAAGAGTTTTTAAGTAATTTTTCTCATTTAAAAAGTAATTCCCCTTATAGAATTGCTCTTCAAACTATAGAGGCTGATTGTAAATTTTACTCTCGTAAAAACCAGCCTCCGTTTTCACTTCCTTTATACATAAAGTATCTGGTTTTTAGACTGTGATATTGATGAACTGAGATAGGCAAGCCTTCTCAGTAAACTTTTATTATATCAGCCACTTGTTTTCTATAACATAATTAGAACATGGTTGTAATTCACTCATCACTTATCATCATCAAAATATTAAATTAACATGAAGCAAGTTATTTTGCTAATCGTTGCATGCGTCTTATTATCAAGCTGTAACGAGCATAAAGAAAACCATCACAAAGAAGTAAAACATTTAGTAACGAGTCCCATACAACTAGATACCACTATTACTAAGGATTACGTAAGTCAGATTCATTCTATTAGACATATTGAATTAAGAGCTCTAGAAAGAGGCTACTTACAGCATATAGCCGTAGGTGAAGGACAATTAGTTAGAAAAGGGCAGTTAATGTTTCAAGTAATGCCTAATGTTTACAAGGCAGAGCTCTCAAAAGCAGAGGCCGAAGCAGAGGCGGTTGGTATTGAGTATAACAACACTAAACTTCTAGTTGAAAATAAAATCGTTTCCCCTAACGAGTTAGCTCTGGCAAAAGCAAAGAAAGACAAAGCACAAGCGGAAGTCTTAATGGCTCAAACTCATTTGGGTTTTACAACAATTAAAGCTCCTTTTGAAGGTATTATTGATCATTTTTTAGTGCGAGAAGGAAGTTTGCTAGATGAAGGCGAGTTGCTTACTACATTATCTGATAACAGTCAGATGTGGGTTTATTTTAATCTTCCAGAATCTGAGTATTTAGATTACATGATGAATGGTCATAGGGATGATAAAACCCAAGTAGGTTTATTGCTGGCTAACAATCGTGAATTTAATCACAAAGGAATAGTAGAAACTATAGAAGGAGAATTTAATAACGAAACAGGAAACATAGCTTTTAGAGCTACTTTTCCTAATCCAGATAGAATTTTACGTCATGGTGAGACGGGTAGTATTTTAATGACCCTGCCGCTCAAAAATGCTATTATTATTCCGCAAAAAGCAACCTTTGAAGTTCTAGATAAGAAATTTGTTTTTGTGATTGATAAGGATAATATCATACGTCAGAGAGAAATTAAAGTAGGAGCAGAGTTGCCACATCTTTTTGTTGTTGAAAAAGGTCTTACGGTAAAAGACAAGGTGTTGCTTGAGGGGTTGAGATTAGTGAAAGTAGGAGAGAAGATTTCTTACGATTTTGTGCCTCCTGCAGAAGCCATTTCCAACTTAGGACTCTACGCAGAGTAATACCAACTTAAAAATACCAACAGATGTTTAGCAGATTTTTAAAACGGCCAGTACTGGCCATCGTTATTGCTATTGTGATTGTTTTTATGGGCTTATTGTCTATCAATAAATTACCAGTTTCACAATTTCCAGAAATAGCACCTACTACAGTAAATATATTTATAGCTTATCCAGGTTCAAGTGCAGAGGTGCTGGTCAACTCTACACTTATTCCTTTAGAAACAGCCATTAACGGTGTTCAAGACATGAGGTATATCGCTTCTGATGCTACCAGTGCAGGAGAAGCGACTATACGTATTATTTTTGAGCCAGGAACTGATCCTAATGAAGCGGTTGTAAGGGTAAAAACTCGTGTGGATCAAGTCATGCCCTTATTGCCAGAATTAGTGCAGCGGGAAGGAGTTATCATCACTCCAGTGCAACCGAGTATGTTGATGTATGTCAACTTGTTCAGTGATGCAGATAAAAATGATGAAAAATTCCTTTATAATTATTCTTACACTAAAATCATACCTGAGATTCAACGTATTGAAGGAATTGCTAGTGCTCAAATATTGGGAAGCCGTAAGTACGCAATGCGGGTATGGTTAAAACCAGATCGAATGAGAGCCTACAACATCTCTGCCGAAGAAGTTCTACAAGCTATGGACGAGCAAAGTGTCATCGCGAGACCAGGAAGAATAGGGCAAAGCTCTGGGATCGAAGCACAATCTCTGGAATATGTATTGACCTATGAAGGCCGTTATAATAAAGAAGAGCAGTATAAAGAGATCATTATAAAAGCAAATTCTGAAGGAGAAATTCTCAAACTCAAAGATATTGCTGAGGTAGAATTAGGTAGCGAGTTTTTTGATATTTATTCTAATCTAGATGGAAAACCATCTGCTTCTATTGTATTGAAGCAAACTCTAGGAAGTAATGCCAGTGAGGTTATTCAAAAAGTAAAAGATAAATTAAAAGAATTTGAGACCGAATTACCGCCAGGTGTGGCATACAAAATTAGTTATGATGTATCTAATTTTCTAGATGCTTCTATCGAGCAAGTAATTCATACGTTGAGAGATGCTTTTATACTGGTTGCGATAGTGGTATTCCTGTTTCTGGGAGATTGGAGATCCACGCTTATTCCTATTATAGCCGTGCCTATATCTTTAATAGGCGCATTTTTTGTGATGCAATTATTCGGTCTTTCGATAAATTTAATCACCTTATTTGCTCTGGTGCTGGCCATAGGGATAGTAGTAGATGATGCCATTGTTGTGGTAGAAGCCGTCCATGAAAAAATGGAAGAAGAACACTTAAGCCCTTATAAAGCGGTAAAAAAGGTAATCAAGGAAATAGGAGGTGCCATTATCGCCATCACCTTAGTAATGGTTGCCGTTTTTATTCCTATTTCTTTTATGTCAGGTCCAGTAGGAGTGTTTTACAGACAGTTTTCTATAACTATGATTGGAGCTATTTCTATTTCTGCTATTGTTGCTTTGACGCTTACTCCAGTATTGTGTGCTATGATTCTAAAAGACAATCATGGGAAACCTAGAAAAAAATCTTTAGTAGATAAATTTATAGACGGTTTCAACTCCAGATTTGAAAAACTTACCGGTAGATATATCAAATTGTTGAGGCTTATTGTGAATAGAAGAGTGATTACTTTTTCTATTTTGATAGTCTTTTGTGTTGGGATATTTTTCACCAATGAAGTATTGCCTTCTGGCTTTATTCCTAATGAAGATCAAGGAACCATTTATGCGATCATTCAAACGCCGCCTGGAGCTACGCTGGAAAGAACTAATGATGTGGCTCAAAAATTACAAAAGCTATGTTTGGAAGTAGATGGAATAGAATCTGTTTCTTCTCTAGCCGGGTATGAAATTATGACCGAAGGTCGTGGTTCTAATGCAGGAACATGTTTGATCAACTTAAAGTCTTGGTCAGAAAGAGAACACTCTGTTCATGAGATCATGGAAGAGCTGGAAGAGAAAAGTGAAGGATTAGGAGCTGTGATTGAATATTTTGAACCACCAGCAGTTCCAGGTTTTGGCTCTTCAGGAGGTTTTGCAATGCGTTTACTGGACAAGAATAACAGTACCGATTATCAAGAATTTGATAAGGTAAATAAGAATTTCATGACCGCTTTAAGCAAACGAGAAGAGCTAACAGGTGTGTTCACCTTTTTTGCGGCAAACTATCCTCAAATAGACTTGAAGATCAACAATGAGGCGGCAATGCAAAAAGGGGTTTCTATAGGAAAGGCTATGGAAAATCTAAATATATTAATAGGAAGTACCTACGAACAGGGTTTTATACGATTCGGAAGATTTTTTAAAGTGTATACGCAAGCAGGGCCAGAATACCGTAGGCTTCCATCAGATTTAGAGAAACTCTATGTAAAGAATGATACTGGAGAAATGGTACCTTATTCGTCTTTTATGACTTTAGAAAAAAAATTAGGACCTAATGAGATTACCAGATATAATTTATATAATTCTGCCTCGATAAATGGATTGCCAGCCGAAGGTTTTACCAGTGGAGATGCGATAAAAGCCATTCAAGAAGTTGCAGAAGAAACCTTACCTCGTGGTTATGATATCGCATGGGAAGGATTGTCCTATGATGAGGCCGGTAGAGGTAGTGAGTCCATTTATATCTTTGGAATCGTATTGTTATTTGTATATCTAGTTCTAGCAGCACAGTATGAAAGTTTCTTGCTGCCACTAGCCGTTATTTTATCATTACCAGTTGGGATATTTGGTTCCTTCCTATTACTTAAGTTTATGGGGCTAGCAAACGATATCTACGCACAGATAGGTTTGATCATGCTGGTCGGTTTATTGGGTAAAAACGCGGTGCTTATTGTCGAGTTTGCTGTCCAAAAACGAGATCAAGGCGCAACCATTTTTGAAGCAGCTATTCAAGGTGCCAAAATGCGTTTTAGACCTATTTTGATGACGTCTTTTGCATTTATTGCCGGATTGATACCGCTTGTCTTAGCCTCTGGCGCAGGAGCAATAGCAAATAGGACTATAGGTGCATCTGCAATGGGAGGTATGTTATTAGGTACCTTATTAGGTGTTATAGTCATTCCTGGGCTCTATTACATTTTTGCTACCATGGCAGATGGTCGCGGCCTTATCAAGAACGAAACTAGAGTTACCGTTTCTGAAGAATATTATAAATATTCTGAAGAAGGAGATACGACTAGAAAGGAACTTAGTAGGCTTAGAAAGCTTATCAATAAACTCGGTTTAAAAAGTACAACAGACAAAGAATAATATTATGTTTTCATATAAAAATAATTTAATAATAATCGGATTAGTGTTTTTACTTCTTCAATCTTGCGTTCCTACAAGGAACGTAAGAGAGGTAAAAACCCAACTTCCTGAGAGCTACCAACTAGAGCAAGGGGACACTATAACCAGCGCTCATAAAAAATGGAACGACTTCTTTACAGATCCACAACTACATACGCTCATTGAACAAGCCTTGGCAAATAACCAAGAGTTGAACATAATGCTACAGCAAATTGCGGTTTCACAAAATGAAATACAAGCTAGAAAGGGTGAGTATTTACCATTTGTAAATCTGCGTGCTGGTGCTGAGGTGGAAAAAGTAGGTGAGTTTACTAGAAATGGTGCGGTGGAAGAAAACCTTAATATCAGAGAAGGAGATGCTTTTCCAGATCCACTTACCAACTATCAAGTGGGACTTTTTGCATCTTGGGAATTAGATGTTTGGAAAAAATTGCGCAACTCTAAAAAAGCTGCCGTAATGGAATACCTAGCTACTGTAGAAGGTAAAAACTTTATGGTCACTAACTTGGTGGCAGAAATTGCTGGTTCTTATTATGAATTGCTAGCCTTGGATTATGAACTTAAGATTATTAATCAAAACTTAGAAATTCAAGGTGCTTCACTGGAGATTGTAAAGATTCAAAAACAAGCGGCAAGAGCAACAGAGTTAGCCGTAAAACGTTTTGAAGCCGAAGTTTATAAAAACAGGAGTGAGCGATATGATATCAAACAACAAATTGTAGAGGTAGAAAATAAAATTAACTTTTTAATAGGGCAGCAACCTACAGTTGTAATGCGTAGCAATCAGGATTTTATTGAAATTGAAATTGATAGCGTGTCAAAGGGTATTCCTGCTCAACTGCTTCAATACCGACCTGATATACGCCAGGCAGAGCTAGAACTTGCTGCTGCAAAGTTAAATGTACAAGTTGCTCGGGCAAACTTCTATCCCTCCTTTGGTATACGTTCTGGGGTAGGTTTAGAAGCCTTTCAACCTAAATTTTTAACGAGTACACCAAGTTCTTTGTTGTACAGTCTTGCAGGTGACGTGGTCTCTCCGCTAATTAACAGAAATGCAATTAAAGCTGCTTATCATACAGCAAATGACAGACAGCTACAGGCCGTTTTTGAGTATGAAAAAACCATCTTAAACGCTTACATCGAAGTGGCAAATAAACTGTCGGCGATTGAGAATTTGAAAAAAAGTTATGATCTCAAAATCGAGCAAGTAAAATCACTTAATGAATCTATAGATATTTCTAATAAGTTGTTTCAATCTGCAAGAGCAGATTATATGGAAGTATTATTGACACAAAGAGATGCTTTAAATGCAAAAACAGAATTAGTAGAAACTAGAAAAAACCAACTGCTCACAAGGGTAGGAATTTACAAAGCCTTAGGTGGTGGATGGAATTGAAGTTTTGAATACAACAGCAAGGTGGCGATCTTTAAAAATTATTTGATAAGGTGTCTAATTGTTGAAGGTTTCTAAAGTGAATTGGATATCACGTGCTTATATTTTTAGAGAAGAGAAGTCGAAAGGCTTCTCTTTTTTATTAAAAAATCTGTGTATAAAGCTGTTTGTTTGCCTTTTAAACCTTATTCGGTGTCATCAGTCAGCTGTTTTCTATTGGACCATTTGAACCAGGCAATTCCTATAGTTGCAGAAAGTACAGAGGCTGTGATTATTCCCACTTTTGCTATTTGTAACAATCTTTCATCAGTTAATGAGAGCTCTGCGATAAAAATAGACATGGTAAAACCTATACCGGCCATCATGGATACTCCGCCTATGTCACTCCAGTTGGTTCCAGTAGGTAATTTGCCTAAGTTAGATTTTACTACTAAAGCAGAAGCTCCAAAAATACCTATCAATTTACCCAAACAAAGACCTACAATTATTCCAATGCTTATAGGATGTAAAAGCATCCCTAATACATCTCCTTTTAAAGTCACTCCAGCGTTTGATAATGCAAATAATGGAAGTATAAAATAATTAACGAGTGGCTTTATTTTTTGTTCCAAGCGTTGTAAGGGAGAAAGGACTTTTTTACTGTCATTTATTATTTCGGTAACAATACCTACTTGGTTTTCTCTAAGAAGTTGATGATCGGTAAAAGAAGTGTCGTGCAGTTGAGAAGCACTTTCCTTTATTTTTTTAACAAAAGTGGACTCGCTAATAACAGAACGAGCAGGAATACATAAGGCGGCTAGCACCCCAGCTAAGGTGGCGTGCACCCCAGAAAGGAAAAGGGCTACCCACAACCCAAAAACTCCGAATATAAAGTAAAACCATACGTTTCTAATTCCTATAAGGTTTCCTAAAAGCATGATCGAAAAATAAATTCCTGCTGCTAGTAAATTACTCAAATCCAGACCACCACTAAGAAAAAAAGCGATAATTAAAATAGCCCCAATGTCGTCTGCGGTTGCTAGTGCCGTTAAAAATGTTTTTGAACTATCGGACACTCCCTTTCCTGCCAAAGCTAACAAGCCTATTGCAAAGGCAATATCTGTAGCCATTGGGATTCCCCATCCGTTAGCTCCTTCACCATTATAGTTGATGAGTATATAAAGTAGAGCGGGTACCACCATACCACCCAGAGCACTAACTAAAGGTAGCGCAGCTTTTTTCACAGTGGAAAGCTCGCCTACCATAAACTCTCGTTTTACTTCAAGACCTACCATAAAAAAGAAGTAGGCCATCAAAAAGTCATTGATCCAATAATGCAATGATTTAGTTAATTCAGAACCTTCAAATCCTATAGTGAGCTTCAACTCCCATAATTCATGATAGGAGTGAGACCAAGGGGAATTTGCCCAGACCATAGCAATTACTACCATAACCAATAGGATGATTCCTAAGAAAGAGCCTGATGTGAAGAACCCTTGGGTCAACTGAGAAAGTCTCTTGGTGTAATTTTTAATCATTCTAATTCTTTTGATAAGCTCCTAATTTAGGAATTTAGTAGTTAAACTTTCATAAGGTATTCTTAGAATTGTGAGGAAGAGCCATTAAATGTTATAAGTGCTCTATACCATAAGCGATAAAGGAAGTGGATCTCTTCAATTAGTGATGTGGTAGGTATTTGTGATTGTTTCGCTTTCGCGAAAGCGCAACACAACTCTAAAATAACCTAACAACTATTTTATTTAATCTTATACAACCCAGTCAAAGTATTTTGCAGTGATTTGATCTTTATTTTCCAGTATATATTCTTTAAAGGCAATCGCAGCAGGCGATAGCTTTTTCTTCTTCAACCAGATAAGATTCCACTGAGTCTGTATGGGAAGCCCTTTATAGGGAATAACACTGATTTCTCCTTTCTCAACTGCATTTCTAATCCCTATCATAGGCATAATGGAATAGCCTATTCCGGCAATTACCGCTTGTTTAAGGGCTTCATTAGAAGTTAATTCTATCTTTTTATTTGCCAGCAGATTTTTTCCCTGAATAAAATTTTCCATAGCATTTCTAGTGGCAGAGCCTTGTTCTCTGTACAACAAAGGTTCTTCTGAAAAGATCGACTCCTTTTTACCTTTTCTGTTCTTTTCCCTTTCAGAACTGCCTACCAAATACAATTCGTTTTTCATAAGAGGTAAGGTGTCGAGATCAAGATGATCGGGCAACACAGATACTAAAGCAAAATCTACTTTATTCTCTTCGAGATCGTGAATTACAGTTTTTTTATTAGTCACATCCATGGAGAATTCCACACCAGTATGTTCATTTAGAAATCCAGAAAGGAAGAAGGGCATCACGTATTTACCAGTGGAGACAATAGAGAGTTTTAGTTTACCCGCTAGTTTCCCTTGATATTGACTGGTTTTATAATCTATTACCTGCACTTCTTCCAGAATACGTTGGGCAACATCAGCAATCTCATTACCGAAATCGGTCACATAGAGTTGGCGCCCGATCACTTCAGTTAAAGGAATCGGAAACTGATCTTGAAACTTCTTGAGTTGTATGGAGACTGCTGGCTGAGTTAGAAACAAAGCCTCTGAAGCTTTAGTAATGCTGCGCTTCTCTACTATTTGAAGAAATATCTGTAGCTGATGTAAGGTATAATGCATAATTAATTCTTATGTACTTCATTACAAATATAAATAAAAATTAATGAGTGTATGTTCGCATATTTGTATTGTCAATTAAAAATAAGTCAACTAATGTTACAGCAAATCAATACAAGAAGGTCTTCAGAGGGCTCGTTGAGATCAGAAAGTTCATTTAATGTGTTTACTAATATCGATTTGGACCGCATCTCTCAATTCTTGAGGTACATAGGTATTGCAGTTTTAAGTATTGCTTATTTTATTGTGACAGCAGTCTGTTTACTGGAAGATCATCCCATGTCATCTTTTTTAATGATGCCTATGGTAATTGTCCTTTTGGTACTTGCCATCTCAGTTTTATCTAAAATAAAAAATAACAACAAAAATTAACTTATGATGAATACAAGTAAAGAAGTTATGAATAAAGTACAACTTGTAGATGGCATATTTACTGCCTCAGAAGCCTCAGATATCGTAAGCAGTCTGATAGGAGAAAAAATTAATCTCCATAAATTACACAGACTTTCTATGTCTGAAGGTAACATCAACAGCGATACGGGCTATGATGACACTCGTGTAGTGGAACTAACTACCGAGAGAAAGGAATTTAAGGAACTATGCCGTGAAGCCCGACTAATGGGTAAGAAGATTAAAATCAACGGTATTCTAGAAATAGAGATCATCGACTAATTAGTAGTATCCTAAAAACCTTCCATGGATTTACACCTTTTGACAGATAACCTGTCAAATCCAGCGTTGCTATTCTTTATTTTAGGATTATTTGCTTCTCAGGTCAAAAGTGATCTGGAGATTCCTGAAAATTCTTCAAAGTTTATATCTCTTTATTTATTATTTGCCATAGGCTTTAAAGGGGGTCAGGAACTTTCGCACAGCATATTTACAGCTGATATTTATTGGGCTGTTTTTATCGGAATAGGATTAGCCATAACAGTTCCTCTATATACGTTCTTCATTCTCAGGCTTAAATTTTCTATCGAGAATGCAGGTGCGATCGCTGCGGCTTACGGGTCTGTAAGTGCAGTGACTTTTGTTACAGCAATAAGTTATTTAGAAATGGAAGGTATTCCATTCGGTGGTCATATGGTGGCAGTTATGGCACTGATGGAGGCACCTTCTATAATCGTAGGGGTTTTATTAATGAGTTTTTGCTCTAAAGGAGAAGAACGTTCAAAGAGTAAAATATTAGGTCTGGTTAGGCATGCGTTAACTAATGGCAGTGTACTTTTAATTTTAGGAAGCTTGATTATTGGTTACATCGCTAGTGATGAACAAGCCGCTGGAATAAAGCCTTTTACGACTGATCTTTTTAAAGGATTTCTTGCTGTCTTTTTATTAGATATGGGAATCACTAGTGGTAAGAAAATAGGAGTGCTGTTTAAGAAAGGCTGGTTTGCCTTAGTCTTTGCCATTGTTGTGCCGCTTGTAAATGGTTGTGCAGTAGCACTTTTATCCGGTTATGTAATAAGTGAAACTGGTGACCGACTGCTATTATCCATTCTAGCAGCAAGCGCTTCTTATATAGCGGTTCCTGCAGCGATGAGAATTGCAGCTCCTAAAGCTAATCCTAGTCTGTATTTGCCTATGGCGCTCGCCATAACATTTCCTTTAAACATTACGATAGGACTTCCATTGTACTTGTACCTCATACAATAAAATCATTCACGTTTTGTTGAGAACAGATTTTAACTGTTCTTATGTTGTCCTAATTGAAGATATGGGTCTCTGAAAACGAAGCACTTCTAGTGCTCTTGATCTATTGCTTTTGGAGATGGATTTAGAATGCCTTTAATTTCTTCTGTCCAATACGCTATACCTGTTGAGGAAATATCTACGGCATTATTGTTTTTTCCGTAAGGACGAAATTGTTCCATTCGGCCACTAAATAATCCTAAAGTAGGTACGCCTGAGGCACAAGCAAGATGCATGATACCGCTGTCTGCTCCAATAAAAATATTACAAGCCGCCATCACTGAAGCCATCTCTCTTATATCTTTGCTATAAAAAGAAGTCGCTTTAAAATCAATTTGAGAAACATTCTCATAAGGTAAAATTTCTACAATTTGATGGTCAGGAAATGCCACTAATAAATGCTGGTAAAATGTAGACCACCATTCTTTAGAATAACACTTATCGCCCGTAGCAAAAGTGAAAATGGCAATAATATTTTCAGTTTTACCCATTAAAGAAGCTAAAATATCTTTGCCCTTCTGTAGCTCTTCGTCACTGCATTTAATAGCTAACATGGGCACCTCTTTAGTTACCTTTTCAAGGTCCGATCCATATAGAGCAGTACGCATGGCGATTACAGCTTCTTTTGCATGATGAATAGTTTGGGATTTTGTGTTTTCATCATCTTCATATTCATAAATCTTATAAGTAGCAGGAGTAATTTTAGTAAGTAGTTTACCTGATGAAGAGCATTTAACTGTATTGATGACCAAGTCATATTTCTTAAAGGGCATTTTTAACCATATGGATAAATAGCTTAAAATGTTGTCAAATGGTCTTTTGTGAAGAAGTATAAAGTTAGTTACCTTTTTATAGTTTTTAAAAACAATAGGAGCTAGCATTCCTTTAGCTAAAAAGTCGATATGAGCATTAGGAAATGTGGTCGTAATTTCTTGAACAAGTGGAGTGGTCAGTAAGAGGTTTCCCAATCTATGGTTGGGACGTATGATCAATACCTTTTTGATCTTATCCGGTTCTATGTTACGGAGATCTTGTTTCTTTGCGTTGCTGCCTATTTGCCGAGTAATCGATCGAAATAGGACTCTTCTAAATTTATCTATCTTCTTGGGAACCTTCATGGATCAATACTGTTTTTTGTATTTGTAAAGTTGACCGTAATATCGGACAATATTTAAGACAGGTCTAGTATCTATGCCTATAATATCGATTGCGTTTTTATTTATTTTCCTCGATTAGGAAAGCTAAAGGGCCTTCAAACCTCCTAGAAAAAACAAAATCCATGCTTTTTTTAAAGCATGGATTCTGGAGTGATGGTGACTACGACAGGATTCAAACCTGTGACCGCTGGAGCCGAAATCCAGTGCTCTATTCAGCTGAGCTACGTAGCCGTATTAATATTTTCAATTCTTCTCTTCCTTGTCCTGACTTAAAATATTTTTCTCTTTCTCTCGCATCTTCTAGAGATAGAAGTTCTTCTGTGTAAATTAATTTCCATGGTCTGTAACCTTTCGTTGATCTTGTTTTTCCTTGATTATGCCATACCAATCTTTGATTCACATCTTTACTTAATCCTTTGTAAAGTCTGCCGTCCACATCACTACGTATCACATAAACAAAATATTTCATATTTTAAAGTGCTCCCTGCCTGCCGGCAGGCAGGTATTCAGCTGAG
Source organism: Nonlabens sp. Ci31 (assembly GCF_012974865.1). Lineage (NCBI taxonomy): Bacteria > Pseudomonadati > Bacteroidota > Flavobacteriia > Flavobacteriales > Flavobacteriaceae > Nonlabens > Nonlabens sp. Ci31. The sequence goes on from NZ_CP043633.1 coordinate 1,900,801, forward strand.
CTGCGTAGCCGTATTAATATTTTCAATTCTTCTCTTCCTTGTCCCGACTTAAAATATTTTTCTCTTTCTCTCGCATCTTCTAGAGATAGAAGTTCTTCTGTGTAAATTAATTTCCATGGTCTGTAACCTTTCGTTGATCTTGTTTTTCCTTGATTATGCCATACCAATCTTTGATTTACATCTTTACTTAATCCTTTGTAAAGTCTGCCGTCCACATCACTACGTATCACATAAACAAAATATTTCATATTTTAAAGTGCTCCCTGCCTGCCGGCAGGTATTCAGCTGAGCTGCGTAGCCGATGATATCGCAAAGATAGCAGCCTCTTACTTCTTATCTCTACAAAAGTGATTTTAATATTAAATTTAAAGGCCAAGAAGTGAATAATCAAAATCACTGACTGGCTTTTTAGCTTTTCTCAACATCCATAATCCTTCAGCAGGTGGGATTTCTAAATCTAATGTGCCATTAATTTCATGTTCCATATACCACAAACCGTATATGGCTTTCTTGTCCAAATCTAAATAGCCGTTGTAAGTGATCTCAAAATCGTGTTCTAAGTTCTCTTTAGGGAACCCATCTTCTAATATCACGTCGTTATTTGTATAATGTACCGTTATTGAAACCATATGATGTTCCCAGAAACCATTTAAATTAACAGTTTTTCCTGTTGAGAAAGGTCCTTTTTCTTTGGTATGCTGACCGGTTATTTTGCCGTCTTTAAAATTTAATTGAGCAAACAACTTTACTTTCTCACCAAAAAATGGCAAGGCAAAGCCCAATCCATAAATGTAATAGCCTTCCCAATAACCGTTAAGTTCTTCCATTGATTAGTTTTTTTCCTTCTCAATAACCAAATAATCCAACTCCAGTTTATTAAACTCCTCGTTAAACTTTTTAATCTCAGAATTCAACACTTCATCAAAAATAGCCAGTTGCTTTTCAATCTCCACAGTGAGTTCATTTTTCACTTGGATGCTTTGAGAAGTAGGAGCAAAGTCACCTATTTGTGCAAGGCTATTTAAATGAGCCAGTTTGTTGGTCAATCGTATCGGGAAGTTTAATGGGTCTTGACCGCTGCGGTTTTGAGTTTGGTAGAGTGCTTTTTCCACTTCGCCAAATTTCTTTTTCATCTCCTTAGACATAGCGATCATCTCTTTAACCCCTTGTTCTTCTCTATCCCCATATAAACCTTCAAAAGCATCCAGCTTTTTATTAAAAGAGCGTATATTTTTGATAGACTTATGCGCTTTATCTACCGTAGCGTTGATCTCACTCACAAAGTCAAATTGTGCTTGCATATCTGACTCGCTAGCTTCACTAGTAGGAGTAGAGATAATGTGAATAGGTTGCGATTGCTTTTCGCCATTTACGATAAGTACTACTTTATAAGTTCCTGGTACCGCTTTAGCGCCAGAGAGGTCGGCCCACCACAATATCATTCCTGGTAGTTTTTCAGCACCCTCATAAACCGTATCCCAATTGAAGGAGTTGGCTCCTTTTTTAACTTCCAGCTTATTCTTTTTATCATAAGTGGCATAGGTTTTAATCAGTTCCTCTTTTGAGTCGTAGAACGAAAGTGAGATACTGTCTTTATCGGTTACTTCAGGCAAGTAGTAATGCATTTGTACACCAGCAGGATGATTTGTTCCTTCGGTTAGAGAACCTGCTCTTCCACTTCCAGCCATGCGATAAGCTGTTTTTGGTGCAAAGAGGTGGTTGGTGTTTTGCTTTCGCGAAAGCGTGCTGCTAAAAGCATCCCGAACCAATTCTAAATCATCGTGGATCCATAAACTTCTTCCTTGTGTTGCCACAATCAGGTTGTTGTCTTTTACGGCCAAATCTGTCACTGGAACAATTGGTAAATTCATTTGAAATGATTTCCATGATTTCCCATCATTAGTCGAAATATATAATCCAGTTTCTGTTCCTGCATAAAGCATTCCTTGTACTTGGTCATCTTCACGTACTACTCTGGTAAAATGCTCTGCTGGAATGCCGTCAGTTATCTTTTTCCACGACTTTCCATAATCTGTCGTCTTGTATAAATACGGCGTAAAATCACCTAGTTTATAACTGGTTGCAGCCACATAACAAGTTGCTGCATCATAGCGACTAGGTTCTATACTGTTAATTTGAGCCCATTCTGGTATTCCCTTAGGAGTGATATTATCCCAATTTTTCCCAGCATCTTTAGAAAGGTGGATCAATCCATCATCACTTCCTACCCAAAGTTCGCCAGCGTTCAGCGGACTTTCTGCTGCTGCAAAAATGGTACAGTAGTACTCCACACCTGTATTGTCTTGTGTAATTGGTCCACCACTAGAAACGAGTTTAGTAGGGTCATTTCTTGTTAAATCTGGCGAGATGGTTTCCCAACTTTGACCTTCATTCGTAGTAACGTGAACGTTGTTCGAAAAAGCATAAAGCTTATTTGGTTCATGTTTGGAGAATAAAATAGGGAAGTTCCATTGGAAACGGTATTTCATTCCTTCGGCACCATGTCCCATTGGGTTGTCTGGCCATACATTTACGGCGCGTTGGGATTTAGTTTTGTGATTGTATCGGGTCAAGAAACCGCCATAACTACCACCGTATACGATGTCGTTATTTTTAGGATCTATCGCTATATGTGCGCTTTCTCCACCAGCTGTTTCTTCCCAGTCGCTATCTGAGATACTGCGACCAGTGGTGCGGTGTGGTATTCTAATGGTTCCATTATCTTGTTGTGCCACATAGATGCGGTATGGAAAAGAATCATCTGTAGTGACTCTATAGTATTGTGCGGTAGGTTGATTGTGATAGGTGCTCCAAGTTTCTCCACCGTCATAAGTGATTTGCGCACCACCATCATCACCCATAATCATGCGGTTAGGGTCTTCTGGAGCGATCCATAAATCGTGATGATCGCCATGTGGCGCTCGTGCACTGCTAAAGTTTTTTCCTCCATCAGTACTTTTATGGTAGTTCACGTTAACCACGTATAATTTATCGACATCTTCAGTATCTGCATAAATACGAGAATAATACCAAGCACGTTGTCTTAGACTTCTATCATCATTTGTTTTTTTCCAAGTCAGTCCTGCATCATCACTGCGGTATAAACCGCCTTGTTCTTTATTTTCTACAATAGCATAGACTCTGTCTGAATTTACAGGAGAAACGGTAATCCCCATAATTCCTAGAGTTCCTTTTGCAAAACCTTCATTATTTGAAATTTCCTTCCAAGTCTCCCCATAGTCAGTACTTTTCCATAGCGCACTACCATCACCACCACTAGATAGGCTATAGGGTGTGCGTTGTAATCTCCACGTACTCGCATACAACACCCGCGCATTACTAGGATCGATGATTAAATCTACGGCACCAGCCATATCATTAGCAAACAATGTTTTTCTCCAAGACTTACCTCCATCAGTACTTTTATAAACACCGCGTTCGGCAGTAGGTTTATAGATGTTTCCTAAAACTGCAGCATAAACGGTATGGTGATCGTTTGGATCAATGGCGATACGCGGGACGTGACGGCTTTGAGGTAAACCAGCAGCAGTCCATGTTTTTCCAGCATCTTCTGTCTTCCAGATTCCATAGCCGCTGGATACATTTCCACGTACTGTTTTTTCTCCACCACCTACATAAATCACATTATGATCACTAGGTGCCACACTTACAGCTCCTATAGAGCCGCCAAAAAAACCATCAGAGATATTGCTCCAAGTACGTCCTCCATCCAGTGTTTTCCATACACCTCCACCAGTACTTCCAAAATAGAACAGGTTAGGTTTTCCTGGAACTCCAGTCACCGCAGCACTTCTTCCGCCACGGAAGGGTCCTAGCAATCTGAATTCTTGTGATTCATAGAGTTTTTGCTCTTCTGGGGGTTCTGGTAATTGTTGTAATTCCGCTTTCGTGCGCTGCCCTAAGCTTGTCGAAGGGAAAGCGAGAATAGTAAAAACAAACAGGAGGTAATAAAGCTTATTCATGGTCAGATAATTTTCTCTAAAGATAAAGGATGAATTTGAATTTAGGAAAGGGAAATTTTAGGAACGAGTTTTATAAGATTATTAGGGGTTTTGGTTACAGGCACGATAGTTGATTCTAGAAAATCATTGAAAATATTTTATGAAAAAGTGGCTATTCTTATTTCTTTTGATCCCTATGTTCGGATTTTCACAAGGAAAACTGGATCAAGCCAAACAAAACCTTTCTTCTAGATCCATTTCTTCTAATAGCAGTAGTTCCAGTTCTAGCTCTAATAACAATACCTCCAATAATGCAGGCTTTTTTGAAAGTGTCTTAGCTGATGTTTTTGTAGAGTTATTTTTATTTATCAGCTATAAAGCTCTTTTAGGAGATTTTGAGACCCGTCATTTTACACCTTATCCGTATTACTATACGAATGTTAACGGGCCATACGACTACGGGTTAGAACCAGGAGATAAAAGAAGTTTTATCAACGTTGGCGCAAATTATTTTGCTGGAAACGCTATACATGCTGTAGAGGCTCATGTCAATTATCGATTTGATCCATTTTTAGGTTTGGAGCTATCCCATCGTCATTTTTTTGAAAGTCATCTCGCTGGGAAAGATAACTTAAAGGTGTCCTCTTTGATGCTCAATTACTATCGCATAAGGGAACGATCGTTTAGCGGTTGGTGGGGAATAGGCGCGACATATGTTGGAAATGAAGTGCATACTATAGGTGTTGCTTACCAAGTAGGAGTGGAGGTTTACCCTATCAAACCTATCAGCCTGCAAGCCTCTTTTAAACAATCCTTTATCAATGAAAGCAACATTAATGAACTGAAATTTCACTTAAAATACCACAGAAAGAAGACAGCTTATTATACGGGTTATCAAGATTACTCTTTAGGTGGAGTAAAAGCTACTGGTTTAGTTTTGGGAGTGGAACTTGATTTTTAATAAAAGGAGATAGTCAGTAGTATTTTTTAGGCAGAATGATAAATGTCATTCTTTACTTATAAAGGGTTCCTTATTTTTAAATTCAAATAATGTTGATATGATTGTAACCTTAAACACTAGCGAAAAATCCTTTGTACTTCAAACCAATTATATAGGTCACCTAGGTTATATATACAATAACAAACCCTTTGTGGTACCTATTACCTATTTTTATGACGAAGAACAAAATAATATCATCTGTTACTCCGGTAATGGGCATAAAACAAATGCTTTAAGAAAAACAAATACAGTCTCACTATGTGTTTCTGAAATAAATTCTGTCAATAATTGGAAATCGGTTTTGGTACAAGGCATTTATGAAGAGCATACAGGAAGTGATGCTAAAGCCATACTTCATCAGTTTTCATTAGGAATAAAAAAAATTATCTTAAACCAAGAGCAACGTGATTTAGATTTTATCAATCAGTTTTCCAGTAAGATATATGACGACGACCTTCCCATTGTTTTTACTATTAAAATAGAAGATATTACTGGCAAAAGGAGGGAGTTTCCATCATAGATGCAAGAGCTTATTTGTAGTGTCTATAGCTCCTCTATATGAAATGGATTGTCCAAGCAGGATTAGGAATAGGAGTTTACTTTGTCAACCTTATAACAATCTCAAGTGTTTGGAAACCTCAGCATCTTTAGGTAAGTAAGGCTTTTCTTTAGGCAATATCAATTGGTCCAGTTGGGGTGCTTTTACGTACTGGTACTGCTCCTTTACATAATTAGAAATATCTTCTATCTCGATGATGTCCTCTTGTGAATAGGCAAGGGCTTCCTCTTTACGTATTCCTAATTGAATGGCTCTACGCCCTAATTTTGCTCCATAGGGATCGTGATCTGAATTCCATGGCAACCTGATGCTGGAACTCTTAACTTCTTTTACCATTGCTCTAGGTCTTTATAGATATCGCTTTGATAACTGGAATAGACGGCTTTAGATAAATAACGTTCAAAAGCTTTTCTTTTTAGATGTATGGCAAGTACAACTTCCTGACCCTCTTTTGTTCCCCAACTATTGTGTTACACCATCCAGAGAAAGTTAGGTTTGATCCATGTCATTCTTGTCGGTCTAAATGCACTTCCAAAATATTGATTTTCTGCAGCAAAAAGGCCTATTTCAGGTCGGTAGGATTGGTAAACAATAACTTTTTCGTCATCGTATTGTGCTATGATATGATGACCTTCTTGTGGCCATTCCATCAATTGGTGTTTATAGGAGGCTGTTTTTAGTTTCATTAGTTGATCCGCAAGGGGATATGCTAATTTGGGTGTATTAAGCTTGTGAAAGTTTTGTTTTCGCGCTATGACTGCCCGCAGGAAAGCTTATTTCTTATAAAAATCCCGTTAAAATTCGAAAACATCAGCTTTTTAGGAAAGCTGTTTGTAGGGGATTCTCTAAATCAAATAAAAGTTCGTTATTAAATAATGGACTCCTAGAGTTGTTTCCTCATCCGGTCTATAGATAATTTAGGGGCTACCGGTTTTATGTGCAACTTGGGAGGAGCAATAGGGCCGTCGAGCAGTTTGCTTTGCATTCCTGTAATCGCAAAAAACGGTAAATATCGAAACTTATAGGGTTATGGGTTATTTTGATCCATGTCTCTTAGTACTCTACATTGCCCTTCAATGCTATGAGTAACATTATTTGCGTCTTGATAAGTACCCGCAAAGACGAATTCAAGATAATCACCTATGTTCGTAGGGTTTGGACTAGTAACTTCTGTTATAATGGCACTCATTGTAAAATCTAGAGATAAAGCAAACAAATTACTTGGGGTTCTCTCTATAAAAAAAAATTTTGCAGTAGGGTCGTTATCAGTCGCCCACCCCCAATTGTAAACGGTATTAGGCATAAAAGGACCTGAACTGTCAAAAGTAAAGCTACCTCCTATACGTCGTACCTCTCCAGTATCAGCCGATATTCCGATTGCGTTAATTTCATATCTATCAATGATGCTACTTGTATGTGTCTCTAGATGTCCTTCTGCCTGATAGTCAAAAGTGCGCACTGGTCCGTCATCTATTTTATATTTAAAATATTCTTGAGTATTTCCTGTGGTAGAGGTACCATCATCAGTATTACAGCTTATGGTAATTACCGCTAAGGCTATTATTGCTAGAGTTTTGATTATATTTTTCATAGTTCACTTTGTTTGATTGATGTTTGTTTTTTGATTTAATCCAGTATAACCCCAAATGTTCCCTCGTAATGTCCAATAATTACTTCTCCGTTTTGATTCATAAAGGTGTAATCTGCATCAATGGTGCTAGCTGTAGGATTTGTGTTATCTAGATTTATAGCATGAATAGTAATCGATAAGCCAGAAACACCAGGGGTATTTATAGTTCCAACGTTTTCATTACCAATTCCATATTCTATGTTGTTAATGAAGTAAGCAGGTGTTAAAGAGTCTATCTGACCATTTTCTACAATTACAGAGTCGTTTACACTAGATACGATATAGGTGTTTCCTGATAATGGCCCAGAACTCGATAAACTAGGGTTATCACTCACTTCTATGTTGAGAAATACCCAGCTATTGGTATTTAAAGAGAATAAAAAATCACCACTTGATCCATTTACATTGGCATCGTTATCAAACATCCTTCCATTGGAAAAGAAGAAGCTATAGTTATCAGGGTAACCATCACCTCCTATAATAGGATCATCGTCATCTTCATCAATTTCAAAATAAGCATTAGGCGTTCCATAAAAAACGCTGTTATGTGTAAACCCGTCAGTAGGATTACTAGGGTCAGTTTGCATATCATCGTTTCCATCACAACTTATGGTAGGTATAAGGATCAATAATAAAATCGTCTTGATTGTTTTCATCTTTAAAAGTATTAGTTGATTATGATAGCTGTAGTGGTGATTATCTTTCCTTCATATGCAGTGGATTAGCACTACTTTCTAGATAGCCACTGCACAAGAAAAATTCAAATAAATAGTACATAGAAGTAGGTGCTTAAATTGATAGATTCAAAAATATATGAGGCATTCTTAAGGCATCTTGAGACTACAAAGTATGGGTTTAACCAGTTTGATGAAAAGGTTAATTGATAAAGAGAGGACTTGATTACTTGAAAGTCCCCTTTCAATCTATAACCAATAAATACGTTCAACGCTATTTGATGTTGGAGTGTTTTGATTATTTTTAGAATAAAGTCAAAAACATAGGCTACATCTATGTGAGTTGTCTAAGGTAGCATCATGTGTTTCTCAAGTAAAAAGCAATGTATCAAAAGGGACTAATAGAAAGTATCCTCAAATAAAAGGCTAAGGAGTTTTCCTTTTAAATAAAGGAATTATTACAGATAAAACCTACCCTCATGACCTTTTGAAAACCTTAAAATTAGGCAGTATGTCAGGTGTGAAGAGTCTACAAAAGAGGGTGATGTTTAAACAACATCAAAAGAACTGATCATGCGTTTATTACGAACGACAAGGAGGCCACTGCTATAAATAGCCGTGTAAATAGAGTCTTTTGATCATCAAGTTGCTTTAGATAGATTTAAGTAAGCCACTGATGTTGCAAATATTCAATATGTCTTTATATCTATAGCAGGGATTCTGAAAAACCATTTATTTTAGAGGACGTGCCGAAGAAGATCTTAAGCCTGCTTCCTAAAGGCCATTGGTGAGACACCAACTTGTGTTTTAAAAAATTTAGAAAAATGACTAGGCTCATTATAGCCCAGTTCATAAGAGATTTCTTCAGCACTTTTATCAGAGTACAGCAGCAATCTTTTTGCCTCAGCAGCTATACGCCCATTGATGATTTTCAAGGGAGAGTTCACGTCGTGCTTTTTAAAGAAATTGGAAAGCGTTTTAGGCGATTTAAAAAGCAAGTCTGCGTAGTCAGCCACTTGATGTTTTTCTTTAAAATGTTGTTCTACTAGAATATTAAATTTCCTGATGAGTTCCACCTGTTTTACAGATAGATCTGCCTGATTAGTTTCTAGCTTTATCAACCGAGTTGAGGTGATCAGCATGCGCTTTAAAAGGGTGCGCAACATCTCTCCTTGAATGTGGTCTTTAGTAGCAAACTCTTCTTGGAATAAAACCAACATCGCTTTAAAACTACGCTGATCTTTTTCATTTAATTCAATTACAGGTGCGTTGGAAGAACCGTAAAACAAAAGACCCATACAAGAAACTTCAGAATCGTTGTATTGTATACAGTAGAACTCCCGATTGAATATAAAAGCGATCAAGCCATCATTGTCTTTAGGGATAGCTACCATATTTACAGGCGTACAAAAAAGTACTTGATTCTTTTTGAGAATTATTTCATAGCCATCTATGGTTAAACGCTCCTCACCTTGCGTGCACCATATGATTTTATACAATCCCTTTTCTTGAAGGAGTTCTAGCGAGGGACCACATTGAAAGCTGGTAACCGTAAACCTACCGCCTTCTTTTGTATTATGATGATCTAATTTCATAAGCTAAATGTAGGAAGAATATATAACTTATTTTAAATTAGCTTTAAAACTTCATATCAATACAAAAACAACTTTTAGATGATATTAAAGAGTCGTGATATATCAGGACTTGAGGTGTTTTCTCATGGAGCCTATTCCGCCAGCATTTACTACTTTAAAGCCTTTTGATTTCAATTTTGCAGCGGCGATATTACTTCTTCCTCCCATCGCGCAATAAACAATGACAGGTTTTTCTTTATCAAGACTGCTTAACTTCTGGTCGATCACCTGAACAGGTATATTTTTAGAGCCTTCAATATGACTTCCATTAAATTCTGAGGAGGTACGCACGTCTAATAATAAAGCACCATCCTTCAGGAACTTTTGAATAATTTCTTTTTTCTTGTTTTTAAATAACCCGAACATATTTTTATTTTTAAGACGTTTGTTTTTCTATTACTTACCGGCAAAGTAGTGAAATGTTATGTGAAGCTTACTCAATTTTATGTCGAAAGAAGACCTGAAACAAAAGACTTATAAAATCATCTCATTTTTAATTCTTATTTTAGAATTATGGAAGGAATTATAGGTAATATTTTTATAGGTCTTTTGTTAGGACTGGTGATTAGTTACTTCCTATCAGCAGCAGATAGAGATAAGCAAAACGACAGGCGACAACAAAGATTGCAAGAGCAAAACAGACGGCAACTTCAACGGGATCAAATACTAAAGGAATTAGCTCATAGGCCATCGCAGAGCACATTACCAAAAACGGAAGCGGTTACATTGCTCTATCAATTTGCAGCCAGTAAAAACAACTTTACTTTAAAGGACGTCGAACAGGCCACTAGAGTTCTTCAAAGACATTATGCGCAAACCATCGAAAATGAGTTGGCTTATAAAATAAACTTTCCCGAAAAAGAACTTCTCCGTTTTGAGCCTAAAGAAACGCTACAACTGCTTACGATCATCAATGAAGGTTTGCACAATGCAATCACGCATGCTCAAGCCAGTTTCGTTTTTAGTATTGCATCTGTAGAACATGGAAAATTGAACCTCATCACACACGATAATGGAATAGGTTACGATCGAAAAGAAACCCCAGCTCACAACGGAATTAATAGTATTCAAAGAGCTGTTCAAGATTTAAAAGGAGATTTAAAACTGACAAGTAACATAGGGAACGGTACCATAGTCAATGTAGAAATACCTATTCGATGAAAATGAAATGCATAGGAATAGCTGCAAAATCAGTAGTAAAATAATAAGGTGCTTCACCCTTACAATAGTGTATGTATAAGGGAATTTTATATTTTCTACTAACTTATCAACTCCTCAATCTCCTCAACAAGCAACCACTCATCAGGATAGTGACTTTGAACTTGAATTTTAAGCTTTTCTAATAACGGTTTGTTGATCTTATCCTCTTCTCTGTAATGACGTACCTTCTCGTAAAGTCCTTGAATAGCGACTTGTTCTTTAGTAAAAATGGATTTGCTCGTTTTGACGTCGCTTTCGTGATATACTTGGTCAAAACTGTAATAGTCTGCGGGACCCGCATAAGCACTGGCTATTTCTTTTCCTACGGCAAGATTAAGCATACCATCTGCTGGTGAAAAGAGAATCTCATCCTTATAACTTACCGTACAATCGGTAAACTGAATCAGCATTAATTTTCCATTTACGTTACGTTGACCAGTGACGTTTAACCCTTCTACTTTAATGCCACTTTCATAAGTGAATTCGATACGTTCATTATCATAAAAGTGATAGGCCTGCAAGTCGCGAGGTCCCATATCTTCAATAGCTAGATTGATTCCTTTCAACTTGCCCAGCGGACTTAAAAAACCGTTTTTATGAGTATGACGACCGTGGCTTATCAATTCTTTTTCACGATACGCCAGAGCGCTTTCACCAAAAGTTTGAAAGAAAACAACCTCATTATCATCATTAGTAATCATGCGAGTAAACAAACCACTTACTTGCAGTCCTGTGCTCAGCTCTATAGTTCCTAAAGATTTTGAATCAATGAGTTTTTGCAAACCTCTGTGTCCTCCTTTACGCACGGCCATGGTGTTAGCAAATTCTTCTAATACTTCACTTAGATGCGCAAAATTAGGCGTTACATAAAGATGAGGTTGCTTGCGTGTAATATCAAAATCCTGATAAGCGGCATCAATAGAATAAGATCTTTTTTCAACGCTAGGCTCTAGACAGCTTTTACTTTCTCCTATACTGGATAATAATCCAGCTCCGTATAATTTAGGGTTCTCCAGCGTTCCTACCAGTCCGTATTCTACAGTCCACCAGTGGAGGTTTCTGATAAGCGACATTTCGCTAGGTACTACTTTTTTATTTTGCAGGCGCTCTATTTCAGCTTCTGCTACGGTGATTTCTTTATCTAATTTGGCATCTTTCTTCTCACTTCTCACTTCTTTAAGAATAGAAATTTTACGCACTGCTTCATACATCTCATGGTCGTGTGCGCTAGAAATAGCCTTACTACCTATCTCGCCAAAACGTCTTAAATATTCTGCGTAATCGGGACTTGCAATAATAGGTGCATGCCCAGCCGCTTCATGAATAATATCTGGCGCGGGTGTGTATTCAATATTGTCCACTTTTCTAATATCGGCTGCGATGACGAGTATTTTATAAGCCTGAAATTCCATAAATGCGGCTGGTGGAATAAACCCATCTACGGCAACAGCTGCCCAACCTATTTCTTTTAAAATGCGATTCATTCCATACATGGACGGAATACGATCTATAGAAAGACCTGTTTTCTTTAATCCAGCGAGGTAAGAACCATGAGCCACTTGACTCAAAAATTCCACATTTTTACGCATTACATGACGCCATACGGCTTGATCTTGATAGGTATAAAGCTTGTAGTTTTGCGGCTTTATAAATTGTTTTAAGTGAGGCGGTAATCGCTCTATAAGTGGGTTGATTTCTATATTCTCTAGCATTATAATAGGATAAAGCTCAAAGCTAGGCTAAAACTAATTATTATAATTACAGAACATTGACTTTTAATTAATTTTAAGTAATACCAGATTATGTTGCAAATACGATGACCCGATATAAGTTGTTGACTCTTGTTTTAAAGTAGAAAAGTAACCGGCTACATCTCTTATATTTGCATCTTATGTCTCGCAAAAAACAAATTCTTAAAACGGCTGCTCAACTTTTTAAAGATCGAGGTTATAGCGCTGTTACCATGCGCGACCTGGCTGCTGCTATGGACATGAAAGCGGCCAGTTTGTACAATCATATTTCTGGAAAGCAGGAGATTCTCGCCACCTTGATACTTGAGGTAGCTCAAGAATTTACGACTGGTATGGATGCCGTGGAGGATAATGATCATTCCGCTTTCGCGAAAGCGGAACAGCTCATATTATTACACATAAAAATAGCTCTTGAATACACCAACGCACTTGCCGTTTTAAATACCGACTGGATGCATCTGGAAGGTCAGCAATATCAGGAATACATCAAGCTGAGAAAGAATTATGAACTTGATTTTAAAAAGATTCTAGAAAGCGGTATTGCTTCTGGAGAATTTAAAAAAATGAGCGTGGAGACCATGCTTTTTAACCTCTTAAGTACATTGAGATCTATCTATTTATGGATACCAAAAAAGTCGACCACCGAAGTAATCGACCTTAAAAAAGAGTTGCCTCAGATATTACTTACAGGAATTAGTTGTTAGCTTTTTCCAGCTCTAGAACAGGATAGTCTGTATAACCTTCACGACCTTGAGAGTAGAAGGTATCTTGATTCCAATCTGCTAGTACAGCGTTACATTCAAATCGATGAGGTAAATCCGGATTTGAAATAAATAGCTTTCCAAAAGCAACTAAATCTGCATTTCCTTCTTCTATAACTTTATTTCCAGAGTCGTGATCAAACTGACTGTTGATCATAAGATTCCCTTTATAAATGGGTCTGTAATGTTTTGCAATATGACTTTCTAAAAATTTGACATCACTCACATTTGTAAAAGGTTCTGATAAATGAACATAAGCAAGATTGTGATCGTTCAAGCGATGGATGAGGTAATCAAAAAACGGAATCGTATCTGGAGTGCCATGAATTCCAAAAACACCATTCAAAGACGGGTTTAAACGACAGCCGATTCTGTTTTCTGGAAAAGATTCTTTTATAGCCTCAAGGATTTCAAAAAAGAATCGAGCTTTGTTTTCAGGACTACCGCCGTATTGGTCGGTTCTTAAATTAGATTGATTGTTGAAGAATTGATGTATCAGATAACCATTAGAACTGTGAATTTCTACACCGTCAAAACCTGCTTTTTTTGCATTTGCAGCGGCTTGACCAAACTCTTTAACCGTTTGATGAATTTCTTCCATAGTCATGGCATGCGGTGTAACAGTTTGTTTCTTTTCACCTAGTGCATTTCTATGTTCTATTTCTGGATTCACGGCACTTGGTGCCCATGGCAGCTCTCCGTTATGATAATCTGGTAAAGAAGTACGACCTACGTGCCACAGCTGCAAGAATATTTTACCAGCTTCGTTATGCACACTGTCGACTACTTTAGTCCATCCTTGAACTTGTGCGTCATTAAAAATCCCAGCCACAAATGGGTAACCTCTTGCTTTTTCTGAAACCTCACTACCTTCCGTAATAATCAACCCTGCTCCAGCACGTTGTGTATAATAATCTACATGCTTATCATCTGGTGCTTGATGTTCGTTTGTTGCTCTACATCTTGTAAGTGGAGCCATAACGACTCTGTTTTTTAACTCTACAGCTCCGATGGTTATGGGCTTTAATAGAGGTTGTTTGTTACTCATAATTTTCTTTTGTTCAAAGATATTGTAGGTACAAGTAAATAGAGTCAAGTCTGCGTTAATTGGGTTTTCTTTATAGTAAAGGCTTATTAAGACAATTTTAAAATAAGCTATTCTTGGAAAATAAGCTGTATCGCAATCCTATGGACAGCGTAAGAAAATGATCTTTATCATAAAGCTCTTGTATTTGAGGACTACTGTCTATTTCATAATAGAGTTGACGAGATTCAATGTCTATAAAACTAGAAAGACTATTGTTGAACTGATAGCTTATGCTAGCGCCGATAATGATCATGTCAGCGTTTTCTTCAAATTCCTTGCTTTGGTAGTTCGTTTGCTGTTTTAACTTAATATCAGCATATCTTATATGTGGTGATATTGCCCATACCTCTTTTAATTGAATTAGATAACCTATTCCTATAAAGGTTCCTCTCAAATTTGTTTGTTCCACTAAACCAGAAACTTCACTATCTAAGTTTTTATGAGAGCTATTAAACATACCTACACCTAATTGAAAAGATTTATAAAATTGCCAGTCTGCCTGAAGATTAAAACCCAATGCAGGCGAGTCTGCGCTAGAAATATAACTTTCACCTAAAGTAAAGTCTGTTTGAAAACCTGCTTTAAAATGAAACTGTTGTTTTATTTCTGAATAATTCAGTTTTGTGTTAAGTGAATCTCCAACTTTTTGAGCAATGGAATGATGGCTGAATAGAAAGAGACTAATAATTAATAGTAAATACCGCATTTTCTTGATTTATTAAAAACAATTGTTCTTGTTCGTTACCATCTATTTCATATAACAATCGTATTTGGGTGTCTATGAGCGCATCGTGATTTGTGGTCATTGTGTTTATTCCATCCTCTTTAAATTGACCGAATTCTTGATGACACTCATTTGGCCGTGTTCTGTTTTCATAATCTCTATAATATTCCATACACTCAGAATTTGTATAAAATAATCTTACGTTTTCAAGAAGGTTGGTCGAGTTTTGATCTGTAAAATTTACGGTAACAGGCACACCTTGCGTGATGATAACTTCAGGAAAGCTGTAATCTTGATTATATTGATAGTCTGCAAATGCAAATACAAAAGAGTGTCTGTAACTAGTATCTTTAAGACGTACAATAAATCCATTATCTCCACTTCTAAAATTTCCTGGAAAGGGATCAAATACGCTAAGTCCAGTTTCTAAAACTACAGCATCAAACGCGCCATTATCATCGGTGATTGAAGTGCCAAGTAAAAGGTTGTTTTGAACGGCTAGAATTTCTATTTCTTTGTTGATCAGCGGTTGGCCTGAGGTGTTGATTATGTTACCTTGAACGTAGGCTCGATTTTGAGGGCTATATACTGCGGCAGGAGAAGAATTTCCTGTACTACAGGAGATTAGAGTACATATAATCAGGACGAATATGAAACAAAAAGCGGCTTTTTTCACGAGTGAGCATTTTTTAAATAACGAAACTGTGGTTTGGATATTGTTCTTAGAATGCCTTTTAGCTAGTTCCGTCTCAATATCAGCTAGTGAGAATCCTTTTGCTTTTAATAAAACTAGGTAATGGTACATCAAGTCGCCAGCCTCATAGATAAAGTCTTCTTCTTTACCGTTAATGGCGTCTATAACTGTTTCAACCGCTTCTTCGCCTACTTTTTGAGCGACTTTATTAATACCTTTTTGAATCAAAGAATAGGTGTATGATCCCTCTACTTTGTCATCAATGCGCTGGTGGATTATTTTTTCTAAGTCGTTGATGGTAAATTTGCTTTTCTGGCTGTCGGCAGGCGTGGCGTCAAAGCGAGAGAAATTCTCCTTATCTAAACCATCTTTAGCCGCATCGAAGCAACTTACCGCACCTGTATGACAGGTAGGTCCGTGAGCGTTTGCTTTTATGAGAATAGTGTCTTGATCACAGTCTATTTTAATATCCACCACATCGAGAAAGTTGTTAGAGGATTCTCCTTTTGTCCAAAGTCTTTGCTTGCTGCGCGAGAAGAAAGTTACTCTCTTTTCAATTTTAGTTTTTTCAAAAGCTTCTTCATTCATATAACCCAGCATGAGTATCATATGTGTTGTTGCATCCTGTATGATTACTGGTAGTAATCCGTTTTCTTCTTTATTCCAGTCTAATTTCATAAGCACTAGTTCTGCGCAAGTGGAAACCTTTCCATTCCCACCGCAATGTTTTTAATATCGTTTCTCAAGCCGTAACATAACGCTGCTCGTTAAGCCGTCGCAGGACGGCCTCGGATTTGTTTTCCCCGCAAACGGAAATCTTTAATTCTTATCGCAAACTAAGTTTCTAAGTCCGCAGGAATCCTATCGCAAGTCCAGCTTCAACTAATGTTTTTCAATTCAGGAACCGGCAATTCACCAAAAATGAAAAATACTCGCTGCAAGTCCAGCGCTCGCTTCTGTATCTTTAAAAAGCTCTTCAAAATGAGCAGCTGTCCCGCCGCCGCCAGAAGCGATTACAGGAATGTTTAATTTTCTGGAAATCACATCAGTCAATGCTAATGCAAATCCGTTTTTAGTGCCGTCATGGTCCATACTGGTTAACAATATTTCACCAGCGCCCAGACGTTCTATTTCTTCACACCAGGCGATAGTTTCTAACTCTGTTTCCACTCGTCCACCGGCGACAAAACTTTATTAATCGTCAAGGCGTCCTCCTGTGCTGAGCTCTGTCGAAGTAAGGAAGGCGTTGACTTATCATTTATCTCGATTCGTTTTGTATCCACAGCAACCACAACACACTGACTTCCCAACTCTGCCGCTAGTTCACTGATTAACTCAGGTCGTTTTACGGCAGCGCTGTTAATGGCAATTTTATCAGCTCCAGCTTTAATAATTTCCTTAGCTAGTGCCACGTCATTAATGCCGCCACCTACTGTAAATGGGATATTCAAAACAGCGGCTATTTCTTTTACCAATGGTACGAGTGTATCTCGTTTTTCAATAGTTGCTGTAATATCGAGGAAAACACAACTCATCAGCTCCTTGATCTGCATATTGCTGAGCAAGCGCTACGGGATCACCAGCATCTCTTAACCCAACAAAGTTGATTCCTTTTACAGTGCGTCCATCCTTGATATCAAGGCATGGTATGATTCTTTTTTTTAGCATAATTCTCCGCTTAGGCTGAAATCTCTTCAGATCTATCACCTACATTTAATTTATTTTCTTACTCTTCGATCAGTTCCTAAAAGGAAGCTCTTTTTAATTCAACAACTACGACTCAAATGTTCAATTATCATTCCGCTACAACGCGGAATCGCCTAGTTCTATCTCCATCTCTTTCAATTTCCTTTCCCAACCTAAAGAGTCTGAGCTTTAATTTCTTTACTCAAAATCCTATTGGCTCTGATTTAGTTTATCAAAAGGATTATTTTAATCTCTTTTTCCATTCTTCTTCCAATATTCCAACTCATAATGATCACTCCATCCACTTTTTAGAGGCAAATTCTTTCTTGTATTCCTTCTACTACAAAACCACATTTTTCTAGTACTCTTTTTGATGCGTGATTCTCAACAGCACATCCAGCTTCAACTCTATAAAGTTGGTATGCTTCAAAACAAGCTTTAAAAGTCTCTGAACGGTCTCGGTAGCATAACTTTATTCCAGAATTTAAGATAAAACTTCATCCACAATTCTGCCTTAGCATATTTTTTAGAGCTCCATATAATACTACAAATCCCAATAAAACCTTCTGTGTCTTTCAATTTGATAGAGTAGGTGGCTTTAGTTACTGTTTTTTTATTCTGATCTTTGACGGCCTCATCTAGTAACTGCTGAGAGACTGTAATACTTTCAGGTATTCCCATGGTATTGAATTGATCTACCTCAGTTATGATATGCAAGGCATGAAATTCTTGTAGATCACTTGCTTTTAGGAGTTGATATGTCAAATGTTCACTATACAAAGGCTCTTAGTTCTTGAAAGGATATCCTACCTTCATAAAAAGCTTTACCAACTATGGCTCCTTCACAACCCATATCGAGCAAGCGATGTAAATCATCCACCACTGCAACGCCACCAGAGGCTATTAACTTGACAGGAGCTGTTTTAAGAATCTCTGTGTAAAGATGATAACTAGGACCAGCAAGCATGCCGTCTTTTGCAATATCGGTACAAATAATGTATTCGATTCCTTTTTTGTTCCATTCGGTAATAAAGGAAACAACTTCTAACTCACTACTTTCTAACCAACCATGTGTTGCTATCATGCCTTCCTTTGCATCAGCACCCAGGATAATTTTATCACTTCCATAGTTGGAAATCCATCCTTCAAACTTAGCAGCATCTTTAACTGCAATACTGCCTCCAGTAACTTGTTTTGCACCGCTTTCAAATACCACTTTGATATCTTCATCGGTTTTTACACCACCGCCAAAATCAACCTGCAAGCCGGTCTGTCCCGCGATACGTTCTAATATTTTCCAATTAACCACATGACTGCTTTTGGCACCATCCAGATCTACAAGGTGCAGGTGTTTAATTCCGTTGGCCTCAAATTCTTTAGCTACCTCAAGTGGGTCTTCATTATAAACCGTTTTTTTATTGTAATCACCTTGTGAAAGGCGTACGCATTTTCCGTCTATGATATCTATTGCTGGTATTATTCTCATATTTATTCTTCGTGCAGGTGGAGATCTATTTGATTCCAGCAACTGCGACTGATTTAGCCCCATTGTCCCGCGGACATTTCCCTAAAGGGGAAAATTAACAGGGTATTTTTTTTCTTGTCAAGCCATCGCAAGACAGCTTCTATTTAAATGAATCTCCGGCTTCTTTCGGTTTTTTTTCCAACCCTAAAGGGTGAAAACCTCAGCATTTATAATCTCAAAATCCAGTACTTGAACCAGCCAGATTCCTGTCTACTTAGAAATTATAATTCTATAAAATTCTTCAATATCTGTTCTCCTATTCCAGCACTTTTCTCTGGGTGAAACTGCGTCGCATAAAAATTATCTTTTTGCAATACACTGCTATAAGGCAAGATATAATCACAAGCCGCAACTGTATTCTCACAAAGCTCCGCATAATAAGAATGCACATAATACACATCATCACTCGGCTGAAGATGAGTTAAGAGTTTGGAGTTATGAGTTATAAGTTTGTCTGGATCCTTCGACTGGTTCAGGACATCGCTTGGAACTTCAAATTCTGAGCTTAAAATATTCCATCCCATGTGAGGTACTTTTTCACCCAGCCCTGAGGTTCTCGAAGGGCGGAACAACTTTACATAAGTATCAAAAATTCCAAGACAATCGGTATCGCCTTCTTCACTGTGAAGGCACATCAATTGCATTCCAAGACAAATACCCAATACTGGTTGTTTTAGTTCTTTTAAAACTTTGTCCAGTCCGCGTTCCCGCAAGTATTTCATGGCCGTTCCTGCTTCGCCTACGCCAGGAAAGATCACCTTGTCTGCCGCCTGTAATTCTGCCGGATCATCGGTCACTTTGTTTTCAATCCCCAAGCGATTCAGTGCGTTAGTTACACTACCTATATTACCCGCATTATATTTTACAATCGCAATCATAAAGTTCCTTTTGTGCTAGGTAATTTACCATCACCGGTTTGTTTTATTGCCATTTTTATGGCTTTGGCAAATGCTTTAAAAAGTGATTCAATTTTGTGATGTTCGTTATCTCCTTCCACTTTCATGTTCAGGTTGCATTTTGCCGCATCACTAAAGGATTTAAAGAAGTGAAAGAATAATTCTGTAGGCATATCACCCACATATTCGCGTTTAAAATCGGCTTCCCAAACAATCCATGGTCGTCCACCGAAGTCTATGCCCACTTGTGCTAGCGAGTCGTCCATAGGTAGTAAAAAGCCATATCTATTGATTCCTTTTTTGGAGGATAACGCTTTCGCGAAAGCGTCACCTAAAGCAATCGCCGTATCTTCTATAGTGTGGTGTTCATCAATTTCTAAATCGCCTTTAACCTTGATGTCTAAATCCAAAGAACCGTGTCGCTGCAACTGCTCCAACATGTGGTCGTAGAATTTTAATCCGGTATCAATAGTTCCATTTCCAGAGCCGTCTAGATTTAAAACGATATTGATATCGGTTTCATTGGTTTTGCGACTTACCCTTACTTTACGAGGTTGCCCGCGTAGAAAAAGGAAAATCTCTTTCCAAGACTCCGTTTTTAAAACGACTAGGTCATCTTCAAATTCAGAGTCATCAGTAATTGATGGCAACTGAATTCCTTTACAACCTAAATTTTTTGCCAGCTGCATATCGCTGTTGCGATCGCCGATAACAAAACTATTCTCCAGGTCATAATCACCTTTTATATAAGGAGACATTAAACCGGTTTGCGGTTTGCGAGTAGGCGCATTTTGTTCAGGGAAAGAACGATCTATCAATACCTCACTAAAATGGATGCCCTCATTTGCTAAGACATTCATCATTAAATTATGAACTGGCCAGAACGTATCTTCAGGAAAACTATCAGTTCCCAAACCATCTTGATTGGTTACCATTACGAGCTCATAATCCAGTTCTCTAGCGATACGGTGTAACTGCGTAATCGCCATAGGCAAGAACTCCAGCTTCTCATAACTATCCAGCTGATAATCTACTGGTGGCTCTTTTACAATCGTACCGTCTCGGTCTATAAATAATACTTTTTTCATAGGTCAAGCCGTTATGGAACGGCTCCAGTTTTAATTATTCTAATTCTTTTTAAATGTTCTAAGCGTTTTTATCACTTCTTCACATTCTCTTCTCGTCCCTACAGTAAACCTCAATGTGTCTGCTATCTGACTGCTGCGATTACGTATGATTACATCATTATCACGCAAGTAATTATATACGTCAGTAGCTTGATCTACTTGAGCTAATAAGAAGTTTGCTTCACTAGGATAAACCTTTTTGATAAAGTCAAAACTGTTCAAATGCGCTGCAAGAAATTCTCTATTGATGACAATTTCCTTAATTTCGTTTTCTGTCTTTTCTGTTTGTAATAAAGCTTCAAGAACCGCTCTCTGTGAGAGTTCATTTACATTATAGGGAGGCTTTGTTCTATTGAATAGCTCGATTATTTCTGGTGACGCAAATGCAAAACCAACTCTTGCACCAGCAAGTCCATATGCTTTAGACATGGTTTGTAGCACCACTAGATTGGGGTAATCTTCTAATCGATTGATAAAACTGATATGCTCTGTGAAATCGTGATAGGCCTCATCAACGACTACAATACCTTTAAAAGCACCAAATAATTGATCTAATTTGCGTTGATTATTTAGCATTTCAGCTTCAAACTCTGGTGCAAATGGCATGTCCATCATTCCTCCACGAGTGTAATTTTGTGCTTGCCAGTCGTGCTTTAAATCGGCTTTAAGAAGTGCATTTCCTGTAGGGTTATTAGGAGAACAAATCCATAGTAATTTTGCGTTTGTAAAAGCAGCACTCTTCATGATCCCGTCAAGATCCAGTTCAAATGATTTACCTAAATCAATTTTCACTACCTCTATATTGTTAATTGCAGCACTCACTTCATACATTCCATAAGTAGGTGGGCAGGTAATCACCCTGTCTTTTCCAGGTTCACAGAAAATACGGTATAATAAATCAATGGCCTCATCACTACCATTACCAACAAAAATTTGGTTGGCAGGAAGGTTTTTTTGTTTTGCGAGTTCTTCTTTAATCAAAGACTGCATTGGGTCTGGATACCGATTCAAATCTCCTTTAGGATTCTCATTGGCATCCAGTAAAGTCAAATTATTTTTACCACTACCATACAGGTCAAATTCACTACGTGCACTGGAGTATGGCTGCAGATTCCAGATGTTAGATCTTACTATGGACTTTAATTTAAATTCTGAACTCATAAATCTGAATTCTTAACTGTTTTCAACCTCAAACTCACCGCATTTTTATGTGCGTCAAGTCCTTCGGCAGCCGCCATTTGCTCAACAGCTGGGCCTAAGTTTTTTATACCTTGAGCGGTTGCTTTTTGATAGGTCACCTTATTGACAAAGCTATCAACAGACACTCCACTGTAATTACGTGCATATCCATAAGTAGGAAGGGTATGGTTGGTACCGCTGGCATAATCTCCTAAACTTTCACAGGTATATGAACCTATAAAAATCGAACCAGCTACTTGAATTTGCTCCGCTACTTCGTCAGCATTTATCGTATTTATAATCAAGTGCTCTGGCGCATAGGCATCAGACCAATTGATGCACTCTTCCATGTTTTCTAAAACGATAGTCTTGCTGTTCTCTATAGCCTTTTCTGCAGTTTGCTTTCGCGAAAGCGTGCTTAATTGGATTTCTAATGCGTCATTCACAGCCTCGCTTAAGCTTAGGGAATCTGTTAAAAGGATGACCTGAGAATCTGGTCCATGTTCTGCTTGGGCAAGAAGGTCTGAAGCTACAAAAGCGGGATTTGCATCCTTGTCAGCGATGATCAAAACCTCTGATGGTCCAGCAGGCATATCGATGGCTACACCTTGTTGTTGAGCGAGTTCTTTAGCTCTGGTGACAAAGGCATTTCCAGGTCCGAAAATCTTATCCACTGCAGGAATACTTTCCGTTCCATAAGTCATTGCAGCGATCGCTTGTGCTCCACCAGCTTTATAGATTTCAGTTACTCCACAAAGGTTTGCGGTGTACAATACAGCGGCATGGATAGCGCCATTAGCATCTGTTGGACTGCATAAAACCACCTTTTTGTTACCAGCTATTTTTGCAGGAATAGCCAGCATTAATACCGTTGAAAAAAGAGGAGCAGAGCCACCAGGGATATACAAACCTACTTTTTGAATAGGTAAAGATTTTCTCCAGCAAGTCATTCCGGGCATGGTTTCTATGACCGGATAATCCTTGGTGTAATTAGCTTCGTGAAATTTGTATATATTTTGATAAGCAATTTGAATGGCTGCTTTCAATTCTGGAGCAATTTGTTCGCCTGCTTTTTGAATTTCTTTTTCAGTAACTCGGAGAACAGTAAGTGTTGCTTTATCAAATTTCTCTGCAAAAGCAAATAAGGCTTGGTCACCATTATCTTTTACCAATTGAATGATGTCTTGTACAGCAGTCTCCACATGAGCACGCTCTTGTTGAGGGCGTTCTAATAACTGCTGTTGTTGCGAACTGTCTGGATTAGAAATAATTTTCATTAGGCAATCAATTTTTCAATTGGACTTACTAATATTCCTTGCGCACCAGCGTCTTTTAACTGATCAATCACATTCCAAAAGTCATTTTCTTCAATAACAGAGTGTAAACTTGACCAGCCTTCCTCAGCTAGTGGTAAAACCGTTGGGCTTTTCATACCAGGTAAAAGTGCTGATATTTCATCAATCTTATCATTAGGTGCGTTAAGCAAAATGTACTTGCTTTTTTTAGCGTTTTGAACGGCTTCCATTCTGAAAAGCAGTTTGCTTAATAAGTCATTTTTTTCGGAGTTTAGGTTGGGATTAGAAATTAAAACAGCTTCACTATACATAACTGTTTCTACTTCTTTAAGCCCATTCATGAGAAGGGTAGAACCTGTAGAAACGATATCACAAATACCTTCAGCTAGTCCTATTCCTGGAGCAATTTCTACAGACCCGCCTATTTCTTCCGTGGTTGCATTGATACCTTTATCGGCAAAGAATTTTTTAACGATAGTGGTATAACTACTGGCTACTTTTTTGCCATTGAACCATTCCAGACCTGTGTAATCTACATCTTTTTGAACGGCTAGACTCAACCTACAACCAGCAAAACCTAGTTGTTTAATGACATCTACTTTTTGATCCTTTTCTTCTACTTCGTTCAATCCAAGAATTCCTAAATCTGCAACGCCATTTGCTACATATTGTGGAATATCATCGTCTCGTAAGAAAAGAATTTCCAGAGGGAAGTTTTTTGCTTGAGTAGATAATTTGCGACCGCCATTGTCAAATTTGATTCCGCAATCTTTTAAAAGTTGCAAAGATTTATCTGATAGTCTTCCTGATTTTTGTACTGCTATTCTGATCATAATTTTTGTTGCCATTCTATGTGGGAATATTGTTTAAGCTGTCTACAAACATTTTAAAGTTTTCAAATTTAAGAAAACAAAAAAACCGTCTGAAACAGACGGTTTTTAAATATGTTTGAAATACATCAATACATTTTTATCTCGCCTGACGGTAAGTGAAAAAATGATGATGATGTACGTATTGTATTTTCATTGTGGTGCAAACATAAGTCCGAAAATTGAATATTGAAAGTTTATCCTATTTTATTGATAGGTTTTAACTCAATTTTAAATTATAAATCCTTCGTTCGATTTTTTGATTTATTTAATAGAAGCAACAAAAGTTGCAGCTGCTTGAGAAATGTCTTCTACATCGGTTATCTGTCTGATAAACTCACTTCCTATAATAGCGCCATTCACATATTTGCAGGCATCCTGAAAGTTCTGTTTGTTTTTGATGTTGAAACCAGTAAGAATAGGCGTGGTAAGATTCATTTCCTTGAGTTTGCCTAAATAGTCTACTGCTGCCGAAAAATCAGTTTTAGAACCTGTTGTACTTGCAGAACTTACCGCGTAGATAAATCCGTTAGAGTTTTCATCTATTTCTCTAATACGTTTGTCTGAAGTATGTGGAGTCACTAAAAAAATATTACTAATGTGGTACTTTTCAAACACCTCTTTAAATTCGGTCTGGTAAATAGACATAGGTAAATCGGGAACAATCAAACCGTCTACGCCAACTTCTTGACAGCGTTTACAAAATGCTTCTAGTCCGTATTGCATCACCGGGTTCAAATATCCCATCAAAAGCAAGGGTACTTTTGCCGTATGCTTTTCTAATTGAGAAAATAACTTCTCTATAGACATACCATTTTCTAGAGCAATTTTACTGCTCTCTTGAATAGTAGGGCCATCAGCTAATGGGTCACTAAATGGTATTCCTATTTCCACTAAGTCTACGTTAGAATTTTCTAACACAGTTAGTAGGGTAGTGGTATCTTCTAATTGAGGATATCCAGCGGTAAAGAATATATTTAACAAGCCTTCAGGCTTGTCTTGGAGTAACTCCGTGAGTTTGTTTTTCATAATGCATTACTCTTATTTTGCCTGTTCATTACATAGATTCAGGCCGAAGTGAGTGACCGATTTGAAATGATCACTTGCGATTAATTGATGTGTTGGTCCTCTTTTAACTTAAGAAGGAAATTCGGTTCTTAGGAAATAGAAAAATTTAAAACAAATCCAATTCCTCCATATAGGTGTTCATATCCTTATCACCACGACCAGATAAGTTGATCACTACTCGGTCGGTAGGTTTTAAATCTAAGTCTTTCAAAACTGAAAAGGCATGAGCCGTCTCTAAAGCAGGAATAATACCTTCCATACGACTTACTTCTACAGCTGCGATAAGCGCATCTGCATCAGTTACTGCCATATATCGTGCACGTTCAGATACTTTTAACCACGCATGAGCTGGGCCTATTCCAGGATAATCTAATCCAGCAGAAATACTGTGCGGTTCGACCACCTGTCCATCTTTATCTTGCATCATGATAGAACGACTGGCGTGTAATACCCCCGGAGTTCCTAATGTCAAGGTAGCTGCTGTTTTATCAGTATGAATACCTAATCCAGCTGCTTCTACACCTATTAACTGTACTTCTTTATCATCTAGGAAATGATAAAAAGCTCCCATGGCATTTGATCCACCACCCACGCATGCAATCACATAATCTGGCAAGCCCTCCATTTGGTTTTTGATCTCTTCAGAAATAATCGACTGGTAACGAGCTACCATATCTGGATAGGGATGTGGTCCAACTACAGAACCTATAATGTAATGGGTGTTTTCTGGGTTGTTAATCCAGTCACGCATCGCTTCGTTAGTAGCGTCCTTTAAAGTTTTAGATCCGCTGGTTGCCGGTATTACTGTGGCACCTAGCATTTTCATACGAGCTACATTAGGCGCTTGACGTTTGATATCTTTTTCACCCATGTAGACGATACATTCCAGGCCTTTTAAAGCACAAACCGTAGCAGTTGCTACACCGTGTTGTCCAGCTCCAGTCTCTGCGATGATTCTTTTCTTTCCTAGTTTTTCAGCAAGTATAATTTGACCGATGGTATTGTTGATTTTATGTGCACCAGTGTGACATAAATCTTCTCGTTTCAACCAGATTTCTGCACCATACTTTGCCGATAACCTCTTTGCTAGGAAGAGTGGCGTAGGACGACCTACGTAATCTTTAAGCAATTGGTGAAACTCTTTTTGAAACTCTGGTGATTTTTCAATCTCTAAATAGTTTTCTTGAAGTTCTTCAATATTAGGATAGAGCAATTCTGGAATGAATGCACCACCGAATTCTCCATAAAATCCTTTTTCATCTACTTGATAGTTCATTTTCTTAGTTTTTCTATAAATGTTTTTAGTTCTGTTATGTTTTTAAGACCGGGCGCTGACTCAAATTTTGAGTTGAGATCTACTCCTAAAAACATATTGTGTTTTATTTTTTTAATGGTATCAGCATCGCTTTTCGAGATGCCTCCACTTAATAAAAAGGGCACGTCTCCTTTATATGAGTCGAGAATGTGCCAATTAAATTTCTTGCCACTACCACCATAATCTGGTGTCGCCGTATCAAATAAGAAGAATAGTTTTCCAACATATTGTTGTGCAAGTTTTTGCCACTCTTTCAACTTGTCAAAATCATAGTCGGCTGTGATCTGAAAAGCTTTAAATATTTTAAGATCTATTTCTAATAAGGCTTTAGCAAAAGCAACATCTTCATCACCATGTAATTGAATAACATCTAATTCTAATGGTATGATATCCTGTAGAATGTTTTCAAAAGTTTCATTTACATAAACACCTACGGTACCTTTATTCATGGCTTGTTTAGAGATTTTTTCTCTTTGCTCATCAGAGACAAACCTCTTGGATTTTGGGTAGCGTATGATACCCATAAAGTCTATATCCAATTCCTGCAACTGGTTGATGTTTTCTATGTCCCGCATACCGCACACTTTGATCATCATGAGTTGATCGCTTTTATAAACTGCTCACAACTTGCTCCTGGCCGCTCTGTTTTCATAAAGTTTTCACCTATTAAAAACCCTTCAAATCCTAAAGTTCTAAGTTCCTTTACCACTTCTGGATTGGAAATGCCACTTTCTGATATGGCGATAACACCTTCTGGAAAGTGAGGTAATAGATCTTTACTGTTTTGAATATCTGTTTGGAACCTTTTCAAATCTCGATTATTGACACCTATGATATATTTTTCAATATTAAAGGAATCAGTAACCTCTTTGATTCTATTCAGTTCTTCTAAATCGTGCACCTCAAAAAGAATCTCTAGTCCTAAATTCATCGCCTCGAGCGACATTGTTTTAAGCTCTTCATTATTTAAACAAGCTGCTATAAGAAGAATGGCGTCTGCTCCAAATGCTTTTGCTTCATGCACTTGATATACATCTATCAGGAAATCTTTACGCAATATTGGAATGTTTAATACTGCTCTAGCATCAATTAAATCTTGTAATGTGCCGCCAAAAAAGGGCTGATCGGTCAAACAGCTTATAGCACTTGCGCCTGCATTTTCATATCCTTTTACTACTTCTTCCAGGTTCATTGGACATTTAAAAGAACCTTTACTAGGGCTTTGTCTTTTGTGTTCAGCAATTATACCGCTACCGTTTTTAAGGCTTTGGTGCAACGAAATTACTTCTCGGGAATAGGCAGACATGTCCTTTAACTCAGAAAGAGAAGTCGTCTTCTTTCTAGCTTTTAGATCTTGAGCTGTTTGAGCAATTATTTTTTTAAGGATGTCTTCCATGTTGATTTGCTTGTTTGGGCGGAATGCATTCCGCCCTTTGCTTGTTTGTTTGGGCGGAATGCGATCCGCCCTTGCTTGTTTGTTTGGGCGGAATGCGTTCCGCCCTTGCTTGTTGTTTGTTTGGGCGGAATGCGTTCCGCCCTTGCTTGTTTGTTTGGGCGGAATGCGTTCCGCCCTTGCTTGTTTGTTTGGGCGGAATGCATTCCGCCCTTGCTTGTTTGTTTGGGCGGAATGCGTTCCGCCCTTGCTTGTTGCTTGTTTGGGCGGAATGCGTTCCGCCCTTGCTTGTTTGTTTGGGCTGAATGCATTCCGCCCTTTGCTTGTTGCTTGTTTTAGCGGAATGCGTTCCGCCCTTTTTGTTTTGTTATCTTTCTCTAGCCGTGCAGACTCATTAGTTTTTTAAAGCTTTCCAGAGCTTTTCCAGATTCTAAAGAGGCTCTAGCTCGTTCTACTGCATTTATTATTTCTATATCTTCCGCCACTGAAATAGCTGTCGCTGCATTTGCAATCACTACATTTTTTTGAGCATCAGTAGCTGTATTATTAAGGACAGCCATAAAAATACGAGCAGCATCTTCAACGGTTTCTCCCCCGTAAATATCTGATTGCTTTAAAAACTTCATGCCAAAATCAGCGGCTGATAAATCGCTAACACCATTATTTCTAGCAAGTCGTACTTTGCCGGTAAGACTTACTTCATCATAGCCTTCATGTGCATGTAAAATGGCATATTTTTTATCAGTCTCCGATTGAAAAAGGTATTCATAGTTGCGTGCGAGCTGTAAATTGAAAACACCTACACTCTGTAATTTTGGTTTTGCTGGATTTACTAAAGGTCCTAGCAT
The DNA here is from genome assembly GCF_012974865.1 of Nonlabens sp. Ci31. NCBI lineage: Bacteria > Pseudomonadati > Bacteroidota > Flavobacteriia > Flavobacteriales > Flavobacteriaceae > Nonlabens > Nonlabens sp. Ci31. The sequence goes on from NZ_CP043633.1 coordinate 1,929,678, forward strand.
ATTGAAAAATGTTTTCACACCCAGTTGTTTTCTAATAGGGGCCACAGCTTTCATTGCTGGATGAAATAATGGTGCGTGTAAAAATGTAATGTTAGCTTCGCTAATTTGTTTTCTTAAAACGGCATGATCATTGGAAAATATAAATCCTAAGTGTTCCATTACATTTGATGAACCACTTACAGAACTCACACCATAATTACCGTGTTTTGCGACTGGAATACCTGCGCCAGCAGTAACAAAACTAGCGAGTGTGCTTATATTAAAAGTATTTTTTCCATCACCGCCAGTTCCGCATAAATCTATAGGATCAAACTCTGTTAAATCGATGAGATTTGCTTGCTCTAGCATGGCGTCTCTAAATCCGGCGAGTTCTTCGACGGTAATACTGCGCATCCCATAAACGGTAAGAAAGGCTGCTATTTGTGCATCGTTTACCGTACCGCTGGTAATGGCGGTAAGAATGTCATAAGCGGCTTTTCTTGAAAGTGTGCCGTGATTAAATAATTCATTTAATATATCCTTCATTTTATAAGGTATCTATAAAGTTCTTAAGCATGGTTTTCCCTTGAGGTGTCATGATGCTCTCAGGATGGAATTGTAAGCCGTATATAGGTAATTCTTTATGTTTCAATGCCATGATTTGACCATTCTCATCAGTTGCGGTAATTTCTAAAATATCAGGAAAGCTATTGTTTTCAGCTGCCCATGAATGGTAACGGCCAGCTTCAAACTCTGAATCTACATCGTTAAAAATTTCATTTCCATTATGTGACATTTGGGTAGCAACCCCGTGATATACTTTCTCTAAATTGATAATTTTTCCACCAAATACCTCTGTAATTGCTTGATGTCCTAAGCAAATCCCTAAAAGAGGTTTTTTATCCTTCATATGATTAATAATCGGTATCAGATTGCCTGCTTCACTGGGGATTCCTGGTCCCGGAGAAAGCACAATAGCGTCATATAATTCACATTCTTGAGGTGTGATTTTATCGTTACGCACTACGGTGAGTTGTGTGCCCAATTCTTCTAAATAATGGACAAGATTATAAGCAAATGAATCGTAGTTATCTATTAATAAAATATTTTTACTCATTTTCTAAAATTTTTATGGCCCCATCTTTTTCAATTTGCGCTATCGTCTTTTCTCCACCTGGACAATAGGTGACAATTCTAAGGTCAGAAGTGACTTTCCCTTCACAGCTTAGATCACCGATAGTGGATGCTACAACCATTTCATCCTTAATTTTTCCATCCTTACTGTAGGTTCTTACTAAAAAACCATATTCGTATTTGTTTTCAACAAATTGGCTTCTAGTGAAGACTCGTACTTTTATAACATCATTTTGAAAAATAGGTGGAGCCACTTTTATTTCGCTGGTGAAAATTCTGTAGTAATCTTTTTCATCAAAAAGGAATAGTGCGCTATCTTTTATTTCATTAAACTCTAAATTTGGTAGGTAGGTCATATTTTCTAGACCATCCTTTTCTATTATTTTGATGTCAATGAGATTTTTCTTGTCTGCTTGACAAGAAAAAAGCAAAGAGGAAATAAATAAAATGCCGCCTGCTATTTTAATTGTTTTCATAATTTTAATTTGCTTTGGTTATAGCACTTCTAAGTGCATTGGTTTTATGATATACTTCTTGGGTTTCGTTTTCTATAATACTTTCTACTACAACACCGGCACCAGCTCTGAATAGCAGTTTGTTTTCTCTTGATAAAATACTTCTAATGATAATGGCATGGTTAAAATTGCCATCAAATCCTAGGTAACCTATGGCACCGCCATAAAATTCTCTAGAAGATTGTTCATACTGATCGATCAATTGCATGGCTCTGTATTTAGGGGCGCCACTTAATGTACCAGCCGGGAAGGTATCACCTATAAGCTGAATTTTATCCTTTTCATTTATGATACCACTCACTTTACTTACCATGTGAATCACATGAGAATAAAAGTGAATATTTTGATAATCCTCTACAACCACGTTTTTTGCATGGCGGCTTAAATCATTTCTGGCTAGATCTACCAGCATCATATGTTCAGCAGCTTCTTTGGGATCCTTTTTCAATTCTTCTGCAGCTTTTAAATCAGCGGTATCGTTTCCGGTTCTTTTATAAGTTCCTGCAATAGGTTGGATACTGGCTTTTGTGCCAGAAATAAGTAATTGTGCTTCTGGGGAAGATCCAAATATTCTAAAATCACCGTAATCAAAATAAAATAAATACGGGCTTGGATTGATGGCACGTAACTGGCGGTAAACGTTAAAATCATCTCCTTGAAAAGGTTGTTCAAACTTTCTAGAGAGTACGATTTGAAAAACATCGCCTCTACGGCAGTGCTCTTTCCCTTTCTTTACGAGTTCTCTAAAATCATCGTCCTTCATTTCGGAAGTCTCCTGTTCGGTGCACTTAAAACTGTAGTTAGCCACATCTCTATGATTGATCACCGTTACTATCTCTTCTAGTTTACTTTCGTTATCAGCATAGGAATGATCAAAAACATACAACTGGTTGTGGTAGTGATCAAAAACCATCACATTTTGAAATACTTGATAATGAGCAAGAGGGATGTTATTGGTCTCGTTTTCGCGTAAGCGGAATTCCAATTCTTCAAATAATTGTACCGCATCATAACTGAGGTAACCAAAAAGACCGTTAGTCGGAAATGGATACTCATTTTCAACCTGAGCAAATGAGTCTTTAAATTCACTCAATCCAGAAGTGAGGTCAAAAGCGGAAGAATATTCTTGTGATGTGGAGGAATGATCGGGGAAACTCGATTTAATTTCTTTCTTATTTACCTCAAAAGTGGCTACAGGATTACAGCATATAAAAGAATAGCTGTTACTGCGTTGTCCATATTCATTGCTTTCCAAAAGAATACTATTGGGATAGCGATCGCGTAATCTCATGTAAATAGCAACAGGAGTAAGCGTGTCTGCAAGGATGACTTGTTGTGTAGTGCGAGGTGTATAAATATCTTGAATGTGATTCATTCTTAAAAGGGGTTTCAATACTGGTTAAAAGAAAAAAGGCCTACCGTTAAGTAGACCTTTTAAGTTTATTAAAAACATACGGGCAACTTTACGGCTGTTGAGCTGTATTATTCCACCACCATGTATGATTTGTTCTTTTCATTATGTGTCAAAAGTAATCACGGTAATTGAAAGCCGCAACTATTTTAGATGATTTTAATAACCTTTGTCATGCACTCCACTTATCGCACGTCCAGAGGGGTCGTTCATATTCTTAAAGGCTTCATCCCATTCTAATGCGACCGGTGTAGAGCAAGCGACTGATTTTAAGGAAGGTACACAGCTGGCAGCGGCATCGCTAGGAAAGTGTTCTGAGAAGATACTGCGGTAATAATATTCTTCTTTGCTTTGCGGCGGATTGATCTTGAATTTAAAAGGAGCAGCTTTCATCATCTCATCTGTCACCACATCTTCAACTACTTCTTTTAAGGTGTCTATCCAGCTGTATCCCACACCATCACTGAACTGTTCTTTTTGTCTCCAAGCGACACTTTTAGGGAGGTAATCTTCAAATGCTTCTCGTAAAATGTGTTTTTCCATTTTTCCATTTCCACACATTTTATCTTTAGGGTTTAAACGCATCGCCACATCCATAAACTCTTTATCTAAAAAGGGTACGCGTCCTTCAATTCCCCATGCCGCTAGAGATTTGTTTGCTCTTAAATTGTCATAAAGGTGTAAGCTGTCGAGCTTACGTACTGTTTCTTTATGGAACTCTTCTGCATTAGGGGCTTTGTGGAAATATAAATACCCTCCAAAGATTTCATCACTTCCTTCTCCAGATAGCACCATCTTAATTCCCATTGATTTAATGACTCTTGCGAGTAAGTACATAGGAGTGGAGGCTCTAATGGTAGTTACATCATAGGTTTCTAAGAAATAAACGACGTCTTTGATAGCATCGAGTCCTTCTTGAATAGTAAAATTAACACTGTGGTGCACGGTGCCTATATGGTCTGCAACTACTTGTGCAGCAGCGAGGTCAGGACTTCCTTCTAATCCTATTGCAAATGAGTGCAATTGGGGCCACCAGGCGTCTGCATGGTCGCCAGATTCTACTCTTTTAGAAGCGTATTTTTTTGCTATAGCACTAACAATAGAGCTGTCCAACCCGCCAGAGAGCAATACTCCGTAAGGCACGTCGCTCATTAAGTGCCTGTGCACACTTTCTTCCATCGCTTTTTTTAAATCGGCTACAGAGCTTGTATTGTCTTTTACGGTCTTATAATCTTTCCAGTCTCGATCGTACCATTTCGTAAACTCACCAGTTTCACTATAATAATAATGTCCTGGAGGGAATGGAGCGATCTCGTTACAAGTTCCTTCTAGTGCCTTAAGCTCGCTAGCTATGTAAAATTGGCCTAATTCATCATAGCCGTAATACAGAGGTATCATTCCTTGATGATCTCTTGCGCACAAGAAAACATCTTTCTCCATATCATAGAGCGCAAAACCGAACATACCGGTAAGCTCATCCATAAAATCGATTCCTTTATCTTGGTATAAAGCTAGAATGACCTCACAGTCCGATTTTGTTTTAAAGTCATAATTGCTGTAATGATCTCGGATATTTTGATGGTTGTAAATTTCGCCGTTGACCGCCAAAACTACTTTTCCGTCAGGACTGTAAAGTGGTTGTCCACCAGATTGCGGGTCTACGATTGTTAGTCTCTCATGAGCCAGTATCGCATTATCCCCGCAATAGATTCCTGACCAGTCTGGACCTCTGTGTCTTAACTTTTTAGATAATTCTAAGATTCTTTCTCTCTGCTCTTGGCTATCTTTCTTCAGCTCAAACATTCCTACAATACCGCACATAATTTAAATTTTTAAATGAAAAAAGGCCTACTTGTGAAGTAGACCTTTTGAATATTTTAAATACCAGAGACTACCCTACGTTTGTGAAGGATTATTATTAGTTCTGAAATTATTATTTATTGACATAACAAGACAAACATAATTAAAAATATTTCATAACCAATTGATTTGTTCATTTAAAACGCTTATATTTTACTACAACGCTTTCGCAATAAAATGGAAAGAATATAAACTTTGCTTTTGTAATGAAATGAATGTAGCTTTAATTCCGCTTTCGCGAAAGCGGCATTCCATAAGCCCATCAAAATATTTTTATATTACCTGCAGGAATAAATTCTTCAAGGTTTTAGGTCCAGGCTTGCTATTTGCGAGTACCGCGATAGGGGTGAGTCACTTGGTACAAAGCACTCGTGCGGGAATGATATACGGATTTGGTTTTTTACTTGCTATTGTAGTGGTCAATATTTTAAAGTACCCGTTTTTTGAGTACGGAACTCGTTATGCGGCAGGAACAGGAGAGAGTCTTATCGATGGTTATAGAAGTTTAGGTAAATGGGCTATTATCGCTTATTTCTTTGTGATGATTGTAAGCTTGTTTTTTGTGAGTGCAGCAGTATTTCAAGTGACTGCTGTTTTTATGAAAGAATTGTTTCAGCTTCAAGAAATGGCATATAGGTTTTTACCTCTTCTTTTAATTATAGGGTCTTCTTTCTTGATACTCGCATGGGGGAAGTATAAATTCCTCGACGGCTTTATTAAAGTAGTTGGTCTGGTAATGATTGTATGTGTAGCAATTTCTTTTATTCTTGTCATTTATAAAGGAGCAGCAGTCGCATCAGATCAATTTGAAGGTCCAGAAATCTGGTCTCTGAGCACCATTCCTTTTGCTATAGCGCTTATGGGATGGATGCCTACAGCGGTAGATTTAAGTACTTGGAATAGCCTCTGGACGCTGGAGAAGCAAAAAGCCTCAGGTTATAAATCTACGGTAAAAGAGGCTACTAATGAGTTTGCGCTAGGATACTGGATAAGCGCAGTTCTTGCAGTGATGTTCCTCACATTAGGTTCCTATTTAGTTTATGGAACGGATACTGTTATCATTTCTGGAAGTGCAGGATTTGCAAATCAAGTTGTTAATTTGTTTACCAATGCCATGGGGCAGTGGTCTTATTATGTCATTGCGACTGCTGCTTTCTGTATCATGTACGGAACAAGTCTAGGGGTTCTAGACGGTTATTCTAGAGCCTTAAAAAGAACGAGTGAGGTGTTGTTTAAGGCAGGATCTGTAACTGCCGAAAAGTGGTATTTAGCCGCTTTGAGCGTAACTGCTTTGGGAGGTTTTAGTCTTTGCTATGGTTTAAGTGGTAACCCTAAAGGTTTTCTTTTCCTGGTAGATATTGCAACGGTATTATCTTTCCTATTTGCACCTATTGTTGCTACCTTAAATTACAGATTGGTGACAAGAAAAAAATTCCCAGAAGAGCATCGACCTAAATTTATCATGAGGGCAATTTCTCTTGTGGGAATTTTTACTTTGAGCTTTTTATCACTCGTTTACATGTGTTACTATTTTGGAGTGTTAGATTAGTGCTGGGCGTTTTCTTTAATGAGATCAGGCATTTTTGCAGCAAATTTTTTGAATCTAGGTATAGAGACACCTCTTATGTAACCTTGAGTAGGATGCAGCTTTGCGTAATCTTGATGGTAATCTTCGGCTTTCCAAAACTTCTTAAACGGCTTCACCTCAGCAGCAACCTCGTAACCTTCTTGAGTGAGATCAGAAATTTTAGCTTCAATAATTTTTTTTTCATTATCATTTTGATAAAAGATGATACTCCTGTATTGAGAACCGTTATCTGGTCCCTGTCCGTTTGCTTGTTCAATATTTTGTGAAGCAAAATAAACGTCTACTAGTGTTTTAAAAGAAACGAGTTGAGGATCATAAATGATCTCGTTAGCCTCAGCATGACCAGTTCTTCCAGTGTTGCTGTCTTCATAAGTAGGGTTTTCTGTATGGCCGCCAGAATAGCCAGATATAGATTCATTTACTCCTTTTACACCTTCATAAATTTCTTCTACACACCAGAAACATCCACTGGCAAAGTAAGCACGTTGCATTCCATTTTGAGCAGCCACTTGAATAGGGTCTGTATTTACGGCCTGTTCAGTCTCTTTGTTTGAATCGGCGCATGTTGATGCAAGAAGAAACATCAGGAAGAAAGATAACATTTTCATATATTCATTATTATACATATAAAAATATGCTTAGTGCGGAGAGTAGAGTATTAAAAAAGGGTTAAATAAAAAATCCCTTTATCTGTACAGATAAAGGGATTTTCTTGTTAATAAGGTAGGGACTAAACTTTAGCAAATACTTTATCCATTTTTTCAACTTGTTCATAAGCTAAGGCAGCGTCTACAAGAATTCTTCCCGAGTGTTCGTCAGTAATAATTTTCTTACGACTTGCGATCTCTACTTGCACTTGTGGCGGAATAGTAAAATAAGAACCACCAGAAGCACCTCTTTCAATAGGCACCACTGCTAGACCATTCTTTACACTTGTTCTGATACGCGTGTAGGCTTTGATCAATCTTTCTTCGATTGATTTTGCGTGATCATCACTCATTTTCATAAGTGCTTCCTCCTCCTTTTGAGTTTCTTTTAGAATCTCTGCAAGTTCAGATTTTTTGTGTTTTAAGTGGTCAGCTCTTTCATCAAGGCGTTCCTTGCTTTTATCTATCACTTCTTTTTGTTGTTCGATTTGCGCTTTGAATTCACGGATATGCTTTTCAGCAAGTTCCATTTCAAGTTCCTGAAATTCCACTTCTTTAGAAAGAGAGTTGAATTCACGGTTGTTACGAACGTTTTTTTGTTGATCTGTATATTTGGTAACAAGAGCTTTAGACTCCTCGATCAAATTCTTTTTGGACCTAATTTTTTCAATAAGTTCATCAGAATGAGCGTCTAGTTTAGACAATCGAGTTTTTAATCCTTCTACTTCATCTTCAAGATCTTGTACTTCTAGAGGTAATTCACCACGCACGTTGCGTATTTCATCTATTCTAGAGTCGATTAATTGTAGGTTGTAAAGTTCTCTTAACTTATCTTCTACAGTAGCCTCGGTCTTTTTTGCCATCTTTTAAAAATAATTAACTGGGTTTGTTCGCGCTTGTGCACAAAGGACTGCAAAATTACTAAATTTTTCTTTAAGATATTCATGTAAAAGGTTTTTTGTAAACTGCTCGCTTTCATAATGTCCCACATCACATAATAGGAGGTCTTGGCCTTGAAAGAAATCATGATATTTAAGATCGGCTGTGATATAAGCATCAGCTCCAGATTGCAAGGCGTTTTTTATAGCAAATGCTCCTGATCCTCCTAGTAGAGCGACTTTCTTGATAGTTCGCTTTCGTGAAAACGAGCTTCTTACAACCCCTGTTTTAAATACCGACTTTGTTTTCCTTAAAAATTCTTCTGTTTCTAAGGCTTCTGCTAAATCGCCAATAACGCCCATTCCTATGTTTTGATAGCTGTTTTCTAGGGTGGAAATCTCAAAAGAAACCTCTTCATAAGGATGAAAATTTATCAAAGTAGCTTTTATTGCAGCTTCTAAATGAGGTAAAAATGTTATAGAAAGTGCTTTTTCTTTTACAGTACTTCTTTTTAATGCTTCCCCTAGCTGCGGTTTACTCCATTCATTCCCTCTAAAGGTGCCTTCACCATCGGTAGAAAAACTGCATTCTGAATAATTGCCTAGTGTGCCAGCCCCAGCTGCAAATAGTGCCTCCTTTACCTCCTCAAAGTGGTCCTGCGGTATATAGGTAACTAATTTCTTAATGAGTTGTGATTTAGGAATTAAAGTCTTGACATTGTTCAAGCCCATTTCTTGGGCCATTCTATAACTCACACCGCCTTTTGCAAGGTCTAGAGCGGTATGAGTAGCATAGATGGCGATATCGTTCTTAATTGCCTTAACTACAGCTTTGCGCACGTAGTCATCAGGCTGCAAGTGTTTCAAACCAGAAAAAATAATCGGATGGAAGCTTACGATAAGGTTGCAATTATTGTCAATCGCCTCATCAACAACATTTTCTAGACAGTCTAGAGTGACTAAGATCCCCGTTAAATCAGTGGTTTTTTCTCCAGTCAGTAATCCCGTATTATCAAAATCTTCTGCATAAAATCTTGGAGCAAGAACTTCTAGATGTGCAATAACATCTTTAATCTTCATAATAGTAATATTTATGTCTGTTGTAAAATTAACCTACTTTTGAGCTCATGCAAGAGTTAAGACTTTTATTATATCCTTTTTCTGTTCTTTATGACGGTATAACCTCTTTGCGTAATTATGCTTTTGACAGAGGAATTCTAGAGCAAAAGGAATATCAGATACCCATCATCGCTGTAGGTAACTTAAGTACTGGAGGTACAGGTAAGACTCCTATGATTGAGTATCTCATCAGACATTTTACTGGTAAAAAGATAGGTGTTTTGAGTCGGGGCTATGGTCGTAATACTTCTGGTTACATAGAGCTTTCTGAAAATGATTCAACAGAGCGAGCAGGTGATGAGCCTTTGCAGATCAAAAGAAAGTTTAAAAACTTAATTGTAAGTGCGGTTTGTGAAAAACGAGTTGATGGAATAGAAAGGCTTCTTAAAGAACATCAGTTAGATTTGATATTGCTCGATGACGCGTTCCAACACAGATATGTAAAAGCGAGTCATTATGTGTTATTGACAAGTTATGACATGTTGTACGTGGATGATTATCTGTTGCCGGCTGGTAATTTGAGAGAATCTCGCAAAGGAGCGCAGCGTGCACAAACCATTATTGTTACTAAATGTCCAGCTGATATTTCTGCTATTCAAAGGAATGAGGTTAAGCTAAAGCTGAAGTTGTTGCCGGGACAACAGGTGTATTTTTCCTACATAGGCTATGAAAAAGAACTTCAAGGAGTGGATCATAAAATCCTTCTTGATGGACTAAGAGGTAAAAAGGTAACGGTGGTCACAGGAATCGCAAAGCCAAAACCTTTTCTAAAGCATTTAAAAGGTTTTATTAAAATAGAACATCTCAATTATAGTGATCATCATGATTTCACCTTGCAAGAAGTGGAAACTATTAGGAATAAAAAACTAGTGATTACAACAGAAAAGGATTTCATGAGATTAAAAAAACATGAGCTTAGAAACCTTTATTACTTGCCTATTCAAACAGAATTTGTGGGTAAAGAACCGGTGTTATAGGACTTCATAATTAGTGAATACCTTCTGTATTTTTTCAAAGAATTCGTGCATTTTAAAGGGCTTAGGAATGATGTCATCAAACCCTATTTCGTAGAATTCTTTTTCAGATTCATTTAAAGTAACCGCAGTAAGAGCTATAATAGGAATTTCTCTATCAAAGGTTCTTATCTCTCTAGTCGCTTCTTTTCCGTCTTTAATGGGCATGTGAATATCCATTAAGATCAAATCATACTTTTTAGATTTTGCTGCTTGCACGGCCTCTTCTCCATTATTAGCTACCTCACAAGAAAAATTCTTTCCTTCAAGAATTTTTCTTGTAATCATTTGATTGATTTTATTATCCTCAACGATTAATATTTGTTTGTTTGATAACTCAGAAGGTGTGGCCTGTTTTTCATTTAGTACACCATCTTTTGCTGTTCCAGTATTTTGTATTTTATTTTTATTCATCTCATTGGAAGAGTTTGTAGTTTGAGCAACAGGAGTTTTTAAAACATCCTTAATCTTTGTGCCTGGAGTAGTTGGATGGAGGCGTTTATTATTAGAAATATGAGGGTATTGTCTTTCATCGTAAAATTTATTAGAATCTGGAAGTTCAAACCATATTTCAAAGGAAAATTTACTACCGCTGTCTACCTTGCTATAGAGCCTTATATCACCACCCATTAGGGTTACCAAGTTTTTCACAATGGCAAGTCCTAAACCTGTTCCACCGTATTCTCTAGTTGTACTGCTTCCCTCTTGCGTAAAGTTTTCAAAAATAGCGATCTGTTTTTCTTCAGAGATTCCTTTTCCATTATCTTCTATCTCAAAATTAATCAAACATTTACCTGATCTGGCATTTACTTTATGAACTCTTATATAAATATCGCCATCCTTAGTGAACTTGATGGCGTTGCCTATAAGGTTGATGAGAATCTGAGAGATTTTTACAGGATCTCCTTGTAGTCTAGAAGGAATACTATCATCGTATTCAATATGAAGATTGTTATTGCGGTCTGTAGCTTGCCCTTTCAGGGATAAGCTAATGTCATTTACTCTTTTATTAAGATCAAAAGGTATTGTTTCTAACTCCACTTTATTAGCTTCTAATTTGTTAAAATCTAAAATATTATCAATCAAGGATAGCAGGTATTCACCAGAAGATTGTAAAGTTTCTAGATGTTCTTTTTGATCATTTCTAGGATCTTTTTCTAATAATAAATGGGTCAAACCAGTCACGGCATACATAGGGGTTCTTAATTCATGGGTAATGGTTGAAAGGAAGTCTGCCTTGATTTTTGTAGCGTCTTTAGCTCTATCTCTTTCATCTATAAGCGCCAAATTTTTATTTTCTAATACATCATTACTTTTTGCTCTAAGTTTATTATTTTTAAATAATGATAAGGTAAGTAAAGAGAGTAGGGTTATAAAAATACAAAGTAAAATATAACTGGTGTCACGTCCTTTAAGTTTTTGAGTCTTTTCATTGTTAGAGTCCGTTAATGCTTTATTCGTTTTTTTCAACTCTGCAAGCTCAATGATCGAAGCAGTTTTTTGAACAGAAGCAGTTTCCATATTGTAAATAACGGTATACTTCTCTAAATAAGTTATACTATTTTCGAACTCCCCCTCGTTTTTTAATAATTCAGAGTTGAGGAGATAACTTTCTTTGAGTAAGGTATTAAATTCATATTTTTCAGAAAGCGCTATGCTTTGAGCGAGGTAATTCTTAGATACTATATATTCTCCTTTTATAAAAGTGATGCGAAAAAGTTCTAATTGTGCTTTTGCTGCAGAATGAAACTGTTTGTTGTCTAATAATTTAGGCAGTAATTCTTCTAAATTCTTTTTTGCTTGATTGTATTTTTTAACTTTAAAATCTAATGCTGCTTGTTTAAGCTGAAGGTTATAACTTAGCTCTATATCTCGGTTTTGAGCTAGTATGACTTGGGATTTTAAAATGGCATCTTGTGCCTCTACTAAGAGGTTGGAATTCATTAAAAAATCTGATTTTAAAAGTAACAGTCTAGCATAGTCTGTAGAAGTTTTATCAAAATGCGGGGCCAACTGGTCTATTGTATTTTTTGCATTTTCTAACTGGCCTGTTTGATTATAGTAAGACACTTTTACCATTTCAACCTCTGCATAAATAGTAGAGTCTTTAGCGATTTCGCTGGCACTAGCGATCAGTTCGTTAGCTTCTGAATAGTTTGCCTTTTGTAAAGCAACCTGAGCTTTTTCTAGTATGATATTAACGACCCTTTGTTGTGTAGGTTTTGACACATAGTTTTCTTGTCCATAGGTTATATATTGCATTCCTAGGAGCAGAGTAAAAAAAATAATTTTCTGTATAGATCTAATAAACAAATTCAAGTATATAAAATCAAATATAGATTTAGTTATTTTAAAAAGGCAAATAAACATCCATTATTTGTGTTTTATCGATGTTTTGATCACGCGAGTTAACTTTTGGTTAATGTTTTTGCGTACAGAGCCATATCTTTTAGTCGGTGAGAATACCCACTTTCATTATCGTACCAACCTATAATTTTAACCATTTTACCAATTACACTAGTCATTTCAGAATCATAAATACAGGAGTAAGGACTTCCTGATATGTCTATGGAAACCAGTGGGACTGTAGTATAAGAAAATGTGTTAGGATTTGCTTTCGCGAAAGCGTAAAAAGCATCATTAATTTCCTGAACGCTTACATCTTTTTTTACATTAATAGTTAAGTCGGTAAGGCTTCCATTAGGAACAGGAACACGTATGCCACAACCACCTATAACATTACTCAATTCGGGGAATATTTTAGTCAGAGCCTTTGCAGCTCCAGTGGTAGTAGGTACGATAGACTGCCCTGCAGCACGGGCTCTGCGTAAGTCCTTATGTGGTTGATCGTGAAGGCTTTGGTCTGAAGTGTAACTGTGTATTGTTGTGATGTATGCTTGCTCTACACCGCAAAGTTCATTCATTACCTTAATAAGTGGCGCGGCATTATTTGTAGTGCAGCTTGCATTAGAAAAAATGAGATCTTCATCGGTAAGAATGTGCTCATTGACACCTAAAACTACTGTTTTTATGCCGTCCTCAATAGGAGGAGCGCTCAAAATCACTTTAGAAGCCCCAGCGTCTATATGTTTCTGTAGATCAGCCCTGGTTTTAAATTTACCAGTTGATTCAATAACGATATCCACATTTTTCCATGTAAGGTCATTGAGATCACTGTAATGAGTAAAAGATATTTGATGTTTATTGATGCTTATAGAGTCTTCATCAAAGCTAACATTAGCATCGAGGACACCGTGAATAGAATCGTATTTTAAAAGATGTGCCATGACTTCATTAGAAGCCAGGTCGTTGATAGCGACTACTTCAATTTGTGGATCATTAAATACCGTTCTTAAAAAAGTACGTCCTATACGCCCGAAGCCGTTGATGGCTACTTTTATTTTTACCATGTATTGTTTAAAGTGGTTTTGATTACTCTTTGTTTTTTATTTAAATATTGATCGATAAATAAACCTGTACATACGCCAATTAAAAAACCAAAAAACACATTAAAATGCGCAAAAAAGGAAAGTGCCATTCCAGCAAATGTCCCTATGATTGAAAATTGATAGGAATATTTTGCTTTTAATTGTTTTTTTATAAATTGAATAAAAGACTCGAGCGAGTTTTTGATTATTTGAGCAGACAGTTCTTTGTTTCTCAAACGTTTCATTTGAACATCTAATTCTTTTTGTAAGATATCAACTTCATCGTCGCTATAATCAAAAGCGATGATTTCAAAAAGTAGTTCATTCCATTTATCTAGTAGCAAAAGAATTTTTTTATCCTCATTTTCTATGCGATAATAGTTGATTTGTTCTATAGCTTCTTGAATAGTCATGTTACTCCTTTAAAGGATTTATACAGTCAATAAAAAGGCTTAAAGTATATGCTTATGCGCCTTATAAGAACTTCTTACTAACGCACCACTTTCTACATGCCTAAAGCCCATTTCTAGGCCTATAGTTTCATATTTCTTGAATTGCTCTGGAGTAATAAATTCTTTTACAGCCAAGTGTTTTTTAGAAGGTTGTAAATATTGACCTATGGTTACTATATCCACATTATTATCTCTGAGATCTTTCATGGTTTGTATTACTTCTTCTTCTAGCTCACCTAGTCCTAGCATGATACCAGATTTCGTGCGCTTAATGCCTTGTTGTTTCAAGTACCTAAGAACTTCTAAGCTCGTATCGTATTTAGCTTGGATACGTACTTCTCTTGTTAGACGTCTCACCGTTTCCATGTTGTGAGAAACCACTTCAGGATTTGCCTCAACGATTCGGTCTATATTTCTAGTGTTTCCTTGAAAATCTGGAATTAATGTTTCTAGTGTCGTTTCAGGGTTCATACGTCTTATCGCGGCGACAGTTTCCTTCCAGATAATGGACCCCATATCTTTTAAATCGTCACGATCAACACTCGTGATAACTCCGTGTTTGATACCCATTAATTTAATGCTGCGAGCTACTTTCTCAGGCTCTGCCCAGTCTACTGTATCTGGACGGCCGGTTTTAACACCACAAAAGCCACATGAACGTGTACAAGTGTTTCCTAATATCATGAAAGTTGCTGTTCCTTCTGTCCAGCATTCCCCCATGTTAGGACAGCTGCCTGAAGTACATATAGTATGTAAGTCATACTTTTCTACGGTAGCTCTAAGCTCTTTATATTTCTGACCTACTGGTAATTTAACGCGCAGCCATTTTGGTTTTTTCTGAGGTGGCGCTATTGATGTTGTTACTGATTCCATAATTCAAAGTTAATGATAAAGTAGTCGTATCAATAAGGATTACTAACTAGTTCCATTGTTTTGGTCGATGCACCATGTTAGAAATAAATAGTGCGAGTTGAATTCCTATTAAAATTAATTCTAAAAAGGGAAGTATAATGATGATATCGCTTTCGCGAAAGCGAGAAAAGCCCTTGCTTAAAACAACCCAAAAAACAACATATCTCACAAGAATAACCGCTAATATAATGATCCAATTGATACCAAAAAGAAGGCCTAAAATCGCTGAAATGATAAAACCTATTTGAGATATATAAAATAAAGCTAGCAAAAACTTATGAGAGCTCTTATAATGCTTTGCTGTATTGATATGTCTTTTTTTCTGTTTCCACCAAGAAGACCAGTCCGTTTTAGGCTGGCTGCTGGTAAAGGAATCTTGATTTAAAGATACTGTCGTGTTTTGAGAGGTGGCTGCTTGGTTGACAAATAAATCATCATCTCCACCGAGTACTCTCATGTGATTCATAAAGCCATTTACTTCATAAAACTGTGTCGCTGTATACGCTAGATTGCGACCTACGCCCATGTAAGGATTGCCATTCATAGCATAACTAAAATACTGAATGGCTGTTAGGACAGTTTCATATCTTATAAGTTTGTTGAGCAGTGAATCGTCAACTTTTTTATAGCCGCTATACCCCAGAACGATCGTTTTCTCTTTAGAAAGGTGTTTAGAAATAATAGTCAGCCATGCAGTACTGTTAGGAGTACAGTCGGCATCTATAAAAATCAAGTGATCGTTTACCGCTTTTTTAATCCCTAGAGTTAGGGCGTATTTCTTATTTCCCCAAAAACTCTCGTTACTAACTACATCTACCATTTTGATGCGATGGTCCATTGCCATGAATTCCTCAATGACATCTATAGTATCATCATGGCTGGCGTCATTTATTAAAATGATTTCAAAGTTGGGATGGTCTTGTTCCAATAATTTAGGAACTAATATTTTGAGATTTTCTTGTTCGTTTTTGGAACAAACAATTACAGAAATAGCCTCTTTTAAATTGCCTTGCGGTTGGGGTTCTATACTGAATCCGACTTTTGATAAAAATAAATTAAAAGCAATATTGATAATGGCAAAGCCCGCCAAGGCATAGAAGAATACACTTATTTCCATGAAGAGTAATTAGGTTCTTACTTGATCGTCTTTACAATCTTGTTCTTCAGGTAATTTACCACACATCCCACACGCATCACCATTTTTATTAAGATACGGATTCTGACTGGCACAAGTTCCAGCAAATTTACCGTCCTTTTTGCTCCATATTTTTATAGCGATACCCGCAAAGGCAAGTGATAAAAGGACAAATGATATAAGTATAAGTTTTAAATCCATAATGCAAATATAGGTATTAGAGTCAAGGGTTTACAGGCAAGAGCTATAAATTATCCCTTGGCTATTCATTGTTCATATCTATGATCATTTGATCATCTATAGTCGTTAGGGTTAAAAACTCATAGGCGATACTAAAACAATGTTGGAAGCCTTTTTTGATTCATGCACTATCTATTGTTTGTCAAGGGATTCGATTTAACTAGGGGCTTCAGGTGGAGGTTTTGTAAATTAGTCAAAGCTATGGGGCCCGTTAGGAGTATCCTGTAATTCTAAACAGTTTTAAGATTTGTCATCATATCCATATTCATGGATCTTACAGCTGTACGTTTAAAAATATTAGGATCAGAAAGTTCGAGGGTTTTCTTAGATCAATTTGAGGAGCGGTGAGGTTAGAAATTTCTAATGAAAATAGGAGGAGCTGTCAGATCTGCTAAATTCCATATTTCATCATTGTGACCCATTTCTATAGTAGTGATTTTCATCAAACATCAATTAAATTAACCTCGGTGTCGATCTTTATTCCATAACGATCGTGAACTGCTTTTTGAACTTTATGAGCTACTTCCAGGATTTCTTTCCCAGTAGCGTTACCATGATTTACCAATACGAGCGCTTGCTTGTCGTGAATGCCGGCGTCACCATACCTTTTCCCTTTAAATCCAGACTGATCTATAAGCCACCCAGCAGGAACTTTTACATGCTCTTCATCTACTTGATAGGAAGGCATTTCTGGATGCATTCTTATCAGGTCTTCATATTCAGCTCGTTTAATAACTGGGTTCTTAAAAAAGCTACCGCTATTACCTAATATTTTAGGGTCAGGCAATTTGGAGCTTCTAATATGGATCACAGCTTGAGATACTTTTTGAATACTGAGATCACCATCCAGTCGTTTCAACTCTTCTTGTAGAGCGCCGTAGCTTGTTTTAAAATCGTAATTATCAGTTTTGTTAAGGTCGGTAAGCTTAAAAATTACTGAGGTAATGACATACTTGCCAGCTGCTTCATTTTTAAAAACAGAATCTCGATAACCAAATTTACAGTCGGCTAAAGACAGTGTTTTTTCTTCTAACGTTTTGATATCTATGATCGTACAGCTGTCAAAAGTATCTTTGAGTTCCACTCCATATGCACCTATGTTTTGAATAGGTGATGTACCTACATTACCGGGAATAAGGGACAGGTTTTCTATACCTGCAAAGTTTTTTTCCATGCAATAAAGTACAAAGTCATGCCAGTCTTCTCCTGCCATGACTTTTACATATACCTCATTTTCTATTGTTTCCGTTACCTCTATGCCTTTTAAAAGAACATGAATGACTGGTTTTTGAACATCATTAATAAGCAACATATTACTTCCACCGCCTAGTAGAAAAACGTCCTGATCGTGGTAATAACCTAGGGCTTCTTTTAATTCGTGTAGGGATGCTGGTGCTGTGTACGCTTTAGCGAAAGCAGAAATACCAAAAGTATTGTGTTCCTTTAAGGGAAAATGATGTTTAATTTCTATCATCCTTTATAGGCCTTCAAAGCACGATCTAAGATACGAATAGATTTCTTAAGAGATTCTTTTTCAAGAACATAAGCGATTCTTATTTGGTTTTTTCCCATGCCAGGTGTGCTGTAGAATCCTGCAGCTGGGGCCACCATAATGGTCTCACCATCCAGCTCAAATTCTTCTAACATCCACTGTGCAAAAACATCTGTATCTTCTACTGGAAGTTGAGCGACACAATAAAAGGCGCCTCCTGGATTTGCTACTTCAACACCTTCTATTTTTTTAAGTCCATCTATTAGAATATCACGACGCTCTATATATTCAGTGATGACTTCGTCAAAATATTCCTGTGGGGTGTCTAGGGCAGCCTCTGCAGCGATTTGTGCAAAGCTAGGTGGGCTTAGTCTGGCTTGAGCAAACTTCATTGCTGTTGCCATCACTTCTTTGTTTTTAGAAACCATACAGCCTATACGAGCTCCACACATACTGTAGCGTTTAGAAACAGAATCGATCATAATGGCATGCTCTTCAAGACCCGGCATGTTCATCACAGATAAATGCTGGCGTCCATCATAAGCAAACTCTCTATATACTTCATCAGAAACTAGGAAAAGATCGTGCTTCTTTACAAGAGCAGCTAATTGATCCATTTCTTCTTGTGTGTATAAATAGCCTGTAGGGTTACCTGGATTACAGATAAGAATAGCTTTGGTTTTATTCGTTATCAGTTTTTCAAACTCGCCTATAGCCGGTAACGCAAAGTTGTTTTCTATATGAGTTGAAATAGGCTTTACGGTAACACCGCTTGCCGTAGCAAAGCCATTGTAGTTAGCATAAAATGGTTCTGGAATAATCACTTCATCTCCATAGTCACAAATGCTTCCCATAGCAAAAAGTAAAGCCTCACTACCACCAGTAGAAACAATGATATGCTCACTTGTGAGATTCATATTGTTTTTATTGTAGTAAGTGGTAAGCTTATCTCTATAAGATTGATTTCCTGCGCTGTGACTATAAGAAAGAACCTCCATATCTGCATTTTTAACCGCATTGATGGCTTGTTCTGGTGTTTTTATATCTGGTTGACCAATATTGAGTTGGTATATATGAATTCCGCGAGCGGCTGCAGCTTCTGCATAAGGAACTAATTTCCTTACAGGCGAAGAAGGCATATTTTGTCCTTTTTCAGAGATTTGTGGCATAGTAATTTTTTAAAATGCAAAGGTAATACTTGCGTAAGGATAGACAAAAGACTTTGACAATACCTTATATTTATATATCATGAAAAATTTGTTGTTTTTTTTATTATACTTTTGTATTACTCCTGTAGTTGATGCACAAGTAGTTGATAAACAGGAGGGTTTTGTTTTAGAACCAGGAATTGACAAGGAAAAAATTTCATTTGAATCTTATTCCAATTTGATCATTATTCCTGTTAAAGTTAATGATGTTGATTTCAATTTTATTCTAGATACTGGAGCAACAAAAACAATAATTTTTAATTTAAGAGGTATAGACTCTTTAAGTATTAAAAAGGGTAAATATATTCAAGTAAACGGCTACGGTAAAAAAAAATCAGTAAGGGCCTATCACTCCCTAGGAAACCGTATTGAAGTAGGAAAACACATTATAAATAAAGACGCAGAAGTTTTAGTTCTAGGCGATACAGAGATAGACATGTCACCTAAGCTAGATGTGGAGGTTCACGGTTTGTTAAGCGTGGATTTTTTAAAGAATTTTATTTCTCATATAGACTACGAAGACTCTTATGTAAAGGTTTTTAACAATTTTGATGATTTGCCTAATTTTTTACGCAGAGCAAAACAATTTGATATGAACATAAAGATCAATAGGCCTTTTGTAAATATCAATCTTGATAACGATTTGGTAAAAGGTGATTATGAGCTGCTTATAGATACGGGGAGTGGAGATGCATTATGGATATTAAATGAAATAGGGAAGGATGCGATTTTCAAAAACAGTTTTGAGGATTATTTAGGTTTTGGAATAAATGGCAACATATACGGACTTAGAACAAAGGTCAATTCTTTAAAACTTTTTAATTCTACATTGAAAAAAGTGGCAGTTTCTTATCCGTATAAAGAATACCACAGTATTAAAAAAACTAGTTTCACCCATGACGGTAGTTTGGGTGGGGAGGTACTCAGGAGGTTTGATGTAGTTATCGATTATCCAAATAGAAAGATCAGTATGATTCCCAATAGGAGTTTTGATGAAGGCTTTTATTACAACATGAGTGGAATAGGGGTGCAAAAAGGAGAATTAGACTTGTTTACGACCTATGGAGTAAAAGACTTTACTGATCGTAAAGTAGGCTATGGAAATTCAACCAGTACGATTACCACTATTGATGTTTCCCAAAGAGTTCGATTAAGTTATCAATACGTGTCTAAGATATATGTAGATTATATTAGAGAAGGTTCTCCTGGAGATAAGGCAGGGATAGTAGTAGGGGATCAAATTATTGGTATTAATCGTTACAATCAGAGACAGCTCACCATGAATAAAGTTACGGAGCTGTTTTTTAAAAATCCCTATAAGAAATTGAAAATTAGAATTAAAAGAGGCGATAAAATATTTAAGGTGGAAATGGTCAATGTTCCTCTTGTCTTATAATTAGTTATTTTTAGGTATAACTTCACCTTTTAATCGCAACGGAATAGGGTTTTGATTAATATTTGCATAAACGGTAATCGTTTTTACGATAGGTCCTACTTTTTTGGTTTCATATTTTATTTTGATTTCTCCGGTTCCTCCGGGAGCGATAGGCTTTTCAGGTTTTGATAAAATGTCACATTTGCAAGAAGAGTAAATCTTGTAGATTTTCAAGGGGTTGTTTCCTGTATTTTTAAAAGTAAATGTTCTAATGCCATCACTTCCTTTTTCTATTTTACCGTAGTCCATTGTAGTAGATTCAAATTCTATAGTAGTAAGAGGGTCCTGTACAGAGTTGTTCTGTGCTACTGAGGCACTAGAGAACAATCCGGTAAATAAAATTATGAGTAAATTTTTCATCATTATTTATTTAAGTATTAAAAGTAAACTATCGAGCTTAAAGTGACTGTTAATGCTGCTTATATTTTAAGTTAATAGTATTTTTGTATTACAATTCCAAAAACTGAGCCAAACATGTCCTTAGCGTCAAAATACGATTCCAAAGCTACCGAAGAAAAATGGTACAAATACTGGATGGAAAACGATTTTTTCACCTCTGTACCAGATGAAAGAGAAAGTTATACGATAGTAATTCCGCCACCTAATGTGACAGGAGTCTTACACATGGGGCACATGTTAAACAATACGATTCAAGACGTGTTGATACGTCGCGCACGTCTTAAAGGATACAACGCTTGTTGGGTTCCTGGGACAGATCACGCATCTATCGCTACCGAAGCAAAGGTGGTAAAGAAGTTAAAGGATCAAGGCATTGATAAAAATGACTTGACCCGTGAAGAATTTTTACAACACGCTTGGGACTGGACTGATGAATACGGTGGCATTATTCTCGAGCAACTTAAGAAATTAGGAGCGAGTTGCGACTGGTCTCGTACAAAGTTTACTTTAGATGACGATATGTCGGCATCGGTCATAAAGGTGTTTATTGATTTGTACAACAAAGGATTGATTTATCGTGGTTACCGCATGGTCAACTGGGATCCAGAAGCAAAGACGACTTTAAGCGATGAAGAAGTTATTTATGAAGAGCGCAATGGTCATTTATACCATTTAAAATATCAAATTAAAGGAAGCAAAGACTTTGTAAGCATAGCGACTACTCGTCCAGAAACTATTTTAGGGGATACAGCAATTTGTGTACATCCAGATGATGAGCGCTACACGAGCTTGGTGGGTAAAACGGTTATCGTACCTATCGTAAATCGAGAAATTCCAGTAATTGCAGATTCTTATGTGGATATGGAATTCGGTACCGGAGCTTTAAAAATCACTCCTGCACATGATGAAAACGACAAGAAAATAGGAGAGACACATGGCCTAGAGGTGATCGATATCTTTAATGAGGACGCTACGTTAAATAGCTTTGGATTGCATTATGAAGGTAAAGATCGTTTTGTAGTGCGTAAAGAAATTTCTAAGGAACTTGAAGAAAAAGGTTTTCTTATAAAGAAAGAAGACCATGTTCATAAAGTAGGAACTAGTGAGCGTACAAAAGCGGTTATAGAACCCCGACTATCTGACCAGTGGTTCTTGAAAATGGAAGAACTTGCAAAGCCTGCTATCAAAGCTGTTAAGGAAGATGTTGTGGAGTTGTTACCACCTAAATTTAAAAGCACCTATTTCCACTGGATGGAAAATGTACGGGATTGGAATATCTCGCGACAGTTAATGTGGGGACAACGTATTCCTGCATACTATTACGGTGATGGAAAAGATGATTTTGTTGTAGCCAATAGTCTGGAAGAGGCTGTTACGCTTTCGCGAAAGCGAGCTCATAACAACAACCTACAACCAGATGATTTACGTCAAGAAAATGATGTTCTCGATACCTGGTTCTCTAGTTGGTTGTGGCCTATAAGTGTGTTTAATGGTGTTTTAGAGCCAGAAAACGAAGAGATCAATTACTATTATCCTACTCGTGATTTAGTTACTGGGCCAGATATTTTATTCTTTTGGGTTGCTCGTATGATCGTTGCGGGATATGAATTACGTGATGAAAAGCCTTTTGATAAAGTATACTTAACAGGATTAGTTAGAGATAAGCAACGTCGCAAGATGTCTAAGTCTTTAGGTAATTCTCCAGATGCGTTAAATTTATTAGAGGAATATGGCGCTGATGGCGTGCGTGTTGGATTGTTATTAAGTGCTGCAGCAGGAAATGACATCATGTTTGATGAAGATCTTTGCCAACAAGGAAAAGGCTTTGTAAATAAAATGTGGAATGCCTTCAGACTCATACAAGGATGGGAAGTGGACAAATCACTAGAACAGCCACAACATTCTGCTCAAGGAATTGCATGGTATACCAGCCGTTTTAATCAAGTACTTACAGAAATTGAGGATCACTATTCTAAATACAGAATTAGCGATGTGTTGATGACCTCTTACAAATTGATCTATGATGATTTTTGTGGATGGCTATTGGAAATTATTAAACCAGAATACCAGCAGCCTATAGATCCAAAAACCCTTGCTGAGGTTTTTGCATTATTAGAAGATAACATGAGGTTGATGCATCCATTTACTCCCTTTATTACAGAAGAAATATGGCAAAGTATTTCTAACCGTACAGTAGAAGAAGCTTTATGTATCAATACATGGCCACAAGGTGGGACTACAGATCAAGAATTACTAACTGATTTTGAATTGGTACAAGAGGTTATTTCAGGTATAAGAACGGTGCGTAAAGAAAAGCAAATCGCTTTTAAAAACCTGATCGAGTTGAAAGCCATCAATAATGAAAATCTCGATACAAAATACAACGCATTGATTCAGAAAATGGGTAATGTTTCTAGTGTTGAGGTAATTACGGAGCAAGTTGCTGGTGCTGCCAGTTATCGAGTAAGGTCTAATGAATACTTCATACCTTTAGAAGGAAACATAGACGTGGCTGCCGAGTTAGAAAAACTAGAAGCGGAGCTCAAAAGAGCTAAAGGCTTTTTAACAGGCGTACAAAAAAAGCTCAGTAACGAACGATTTGTAGGTAGCGCTCCAGAACAAGTAGTGGCGATAGAAAAGAAAAAAGAAGCTGACAGCCTTGCAAAGATCGAAACGATTGAGGCAAGTATAAACGCTTTAAAATAAACTTAGTCGTGAAAAAGGTATTCAATGAGGCTTTGTTGGTCTTGGAATGCCTTATGAGGTTTTATTGTTTTTAAATTTGTGAAATATATTGTGATAAAATACAACAAATTATGAATCCATTTGTAACTATAGTAGTTGTTTTAGGCGCCGCTGTTTTATGTTTAACAGTACTCGCTATTTATATTCTTAGGAAAAAGGATTGATCACCTCCTTTTATCAAAAAGAAAAGCCTCCGAAGAAGATTTCTTTGGAGGCTTTTTAAATATTATGATCGTCTAACTAGCTTTATAATTTGATACAACGCGGTTAGGGTATTTATTGCCAAGGTTTGGGATACAGTTTTTCAACGATCTTTATATACCTTCTTTTTGCTTCAGCTTTAGATATGGATTGTACTTGAATAAGGGCGTTCATTTTAAAGGCGCTTCTCAAATCATTTGATTCAAAACTACGGTTACTCACATAAGGTTCGTTAATGGCTCGCTTGTAATACGCATACAAATGTAGTTGTAGGTCTGGTGGCACTAAAGATTGTTCTTCAGAGGACGCTTTAGCGAAAGCGTTATTAAAATCAATATCAAGTTCTTTTTCTGTCATCTAGAAAGTAGCCAGTACGGTTTCTCCTCCTTTTACCTTTTGATTCAATTCTACGGTAATTAGCGTGTCTACAGGTAGATAAACATCTACGCGGCTTCCAAATTTAATAAAACCGCTGTCATTTCCTTGTATAATAGTCTGGTTTTCTTCAGCATAGTTAACAATGCGCTTAGCAAGTGCTCCAGCAATCTGGCGGTACATCACCTGTATTTTATTCTTGTGATTAATCACTACAGTGGTGCGTTCGTTCTCTTCACTTGCCTTAGGGTGCCACGCTACAAGGTATTTACCGGGATGGTATTTACTGTAAGCTACTTTTCCTGAAATAGGGTATCTGGTCACATGCACATTGATAGGGGACATGAAAACAGATATCATTAAACGTTCTCCTTTGAAGTACTCTTTATCAATAACCTTTTCAATCACTACTACTTTTCCATCTACTGGAGAAATAACAGTAGAGTCGCTTAATGTTACATTTCTTTTAGGGTTTCTAAAGAATTGCAGAATGATAAGCAGTAGAATTATGGTGATAGCCGATAAGCTTATCTGTAGCATTTGAGGTATAGCGATAAGCCATATGGCACTCATTATAATTATAGTAATTACAAATGCAATGAATATACTTTGATTTCCTTCTTTATGAAACATAATTGATAATTAGAAAAGTTGCGTAAGCAAATGGAGCTGCAAATATAATACTGTCCATGCGATCAAAAATCCCACCGTGACCTGGCATAATACTACCGCTATCTTTTACTTCTGCTTGTCGTTTTATTTTACTCTGAATTAAATCTCCTATGGTGCCAAAGAAGGCTACTACAAAGGCAATGATCATCCAGTCCCAAACACTGTAGTTAATAATTCCTATGGATTCTAAATAAAAGAAAAGTCCAGCACCAGCAGCAATGGCCATAACTAATCCTCCGATAAAACCTTCAATGGTTTTTTTTGGAGAAATACGTTTCATAAGCTTGTGCTTTCCAAAGTTCTTACCAAAGAGGTAAGCAAAGCTGTCATTGGTCCAGATAATCACAAAAATACCTATGATCAATTCTTCTTGGAATGAATCCTGAACGAAGTTGGTCTTTGCCACGACGTCTGGAATTAAAGCTAAAAACAAGCTGCTTCCAATTAAATACAGCAAGGCTATGATGTGTTTTTTAGTGTTAAAAAGTGCAATCCTATCTACGAGAACTAAATCCCTTATAAGGTATATATTGACCAAT
This sequence comes from Nonlabens sp. Ci31, assembly GCF_012974865.1. Taxonomy (NCBI): domain Bacteria; kingdom Pseudomonadati; phylum Bacteroidota; class Flavobacteriia; order Flavobacteriales; family Flavobacteriaceae; genus Nonlabens; species Nonlabens sp. Ci31. Next base: position 1,955,055 of record NZ_CP043633.1, read on the forward strand.
AATGTCGCTATGAGGAGCAGGTAAATAAACTCCATCGATACACTTTTCCATACTAAAAAATAATAAGCGATAGGAAGTATAGGATAGATGAACCATTGTCTTAACCTAATCATGGGCATCAACTCCAAAAGACAAATAAAAGCAAAGGCACAAAATAAAATAATAAACACATCTCTTGAAAATAAAGCGCTTAATACCACAAGAGATACATAAACGATTCCAGAAATGGAACGAGTAATTAATTCTCTCATGTTATAAGTCTTCTAAAAGTAGTAGGTAAAGTCTTTTATTAGGTACTCCGTAATTCATCAAATCTTTTTCTTGTTTAGGAGCAGCTTCTTTAAAGTTCTTGAGCGTAGTTATATTAGTAGGTATATGTCCTTGACTATTGTGTTTGATGCCTCTTAGTCCTTCTCCAATCGATTCTACTATCTGGCTTGTACTAGCTAGTATGACATAGGTATCGGGCAGGTCTACTGGTTTAGTTTCTTTTATTTGTCTAGAAGAAAAAAGAATGGCTCCATTATTTGCAATTACATATTCACAAGTGCCTAAAAAGAATTCACCACGAAAATGAGTAGCAGAGTAGTTTAAGTTAAATCCTTCAAAGCGTTTAGTGAGTTGCTCGTCAAAACACAAGACATTTTTCTCAAAATAATCATGTTCCACAAGAATGTCTTCAAAATGTTGCTGGATCTCCTTTTCATCGATAGCATAAAGAAATCTACCCCCTTGATGTTGGAAATTATGAATAAATTCCTCATCTAAAGGAGGTTTTTCATCAGGCATATATTTAGAACGTTCTTCATTAGAACCCGCAATAGGGTCAGAATCAGAAGTTTTCTTAAAAAATCGTTTAAATATATTCATTGCCTGTGAGCAGCATTTTAAGGGATTAACGTAAATATAGTTACTTAAATCAATGCTAGCAAACTATTCTTCCTCATCAGCCGGTGGAGTTCCATTTAAAATAGGTCGAGTAGAAGATTTTAAGGATACCGCTTGCTCTTTGATGAATGGTCGTTTTCCAAATATCTTCTCTAAATCATCTTTAAAAATCACCTCTTTTTCTAAAAGAATTTCAGCAAGCTGCGTGAGCTTATCTTTATTTTCTTCTAGAATTTTTATAGCACGATGGTATTGTTCTTCAATAATTTTTGAGATTTCTTCATCTATTATAACAGCAGTTTGTTCACTATAAGGTTTAGTCATAGAATATTCTTGCTGCCCGCTAGAATCGTAATAAGTAATGTTTCCTACTTTTTCATTAAGACCGTAAATGGTGACCATAGCACGAGCTTGTTTTGTAACTTTTTCAAGATCACTTAATGCGCCTGTAGATATATTATTAAAGATTACTTTTTCTGCAGCTCTACCACCCATAGTGGCACACATTTCATCCAGCATTTGTTCTGGACGCACGATTTGTCTTTCTTCAGGTAAGTACCAAGCGGCACCCAGAGATTGTCCTCGAGGAACAATAGTAACCTTTATTAATGGAGCAGCATGCTCTGTCATCCAGCTTACAGTTGCATGGCCAGCTTCATGAAAAGCAATTGTTTTCTTCTCGGAAGGAGTGATTAATTTATTTTTTTTCTCAAGGCCACCTACGATTCGGTCTACCGCATCTAGAAAATCTTGTTTTCCAACAGCCTTTTTACCATTTCTAGCGGCTATAAGAGCAGCTTCATTACAAACGTTTGCAATATCAGCTCCAGAAAATCCAGGAGTTTGTTTTGCTAGGAATGTGGTGTCTAATTCGTTCTCTACTTTCTTTAAAGGTCTGAGATGTACTTCAAAGATCTCTTCTCTTTCTCTTACGTCTGGCAGGTCTACATAAATTTGTCTGTCAAAACGTCCGGCACGCATCAATGCTTTGTCAAGAATGTCGGCACGGTTTGTTGCAGCTAATACGATTACATTAGTATTCGTTCCAAAACCATCCATCTCTGTAAGAAGTTGGTTCAATGTGTTTTCTCTTTCATCGTTAGAACCGGACATGTTAGACTTGCCACGAGCGCGACCTATCGCGTCAATTTCATCGATAAAAATAATAGCAGGAGATTTTTCTTTTGCTTGTTTGAATAAATCACGTACTCGACTGGCACCTACACCAACAAACATTTCTACAAAGTCAGATCCACTCAAAGAGAAGAACGGCACCTTTGCTTCACCGGCAACAGCTTTTGCTAAGAGTGTCTTACCTGTCCCCGGAGAACCAACTAATAAAGCTCCTTTGGGAATTTTCCCACCTAGAGAGGTGTATTTTTCAGGATTTTTAAGGAAATCTACAATTTCTTGTACTTCTTCTTTTGCACCTTCCAGTCCAGCAACATCTTTAAAGGTGGTTTTAACATCAGTCTTTTGATCAAACAACTTTGCCTTTGATTTTCCTATGTTGAAAATTTGTCCGCCGCCACCGCCAGCACCGCCGCCGCTCATACGTTTCATTAAAAATAACCAGATCCCGATGATAAATACAAAGGGGAGTATGGATATTAATAGATCTGTTATACCTTCATCTTCGCGGTCAAAAGCAAGTCTGGTTTCTGGACTCGACGTATTTATAGCCAGTTTTAATTGCTCTTCAAAGGATTTTGCATCACCAAATTCTACCGTGTAGTTCGGCAATTTAACCCCACCGAAAGATGGTGCTTTTGCGCTAGGTTTATATTTGGTTAGAGCAAGCGCATCTTTAGTCATAAAGACCTGAGCAACTCCTCTATTACTTACTACTACTATACTGTCTACTTCCTGATTTTCAATCGCTTTAAAAAACTCGTTGTAGGTTAGTTTTTTAGTCTGATTGAAGGAGTTATTAAATAAACTATACCCTACAAAAAGTAAAGCTATAGGAACAATGACCCACCAAATATTAAATTTAGGCTTCCCTTGACCAGGCATTAAATTTGGTTTTTTTTTGTCCTGTTCTTTATTATTGTTTTCTGACATCTTTTGTTTGTGATCTTGTTAATAAGTACTTTCTATAGTGGTAAACTTTGCATCACCCCATAATTCTTCTAAGTCGTAATATTCTCTAATATGTTTTTGAAACACGTGTACAACTACATTTACATAATCCATAAGAACCCATTCTCCTTGATCACTTCCTTCTACATGCCACGCATTTTCATGGAGTTGTTTGCTTACTTTTCTTTGAACAGAGTTTACGATCGCGTTTACTTGTGTATTTGACGTACCATTACATATAATAAAATAGCTAGTTACTGTGTTTTCTAATTCTCGTAAATCAAGTATGGTAATGTTATCTCCCTTTACATCCTCTATTCCGGTTATAATTTGAGTAATAAGGGCATCGGTAGAAACTGTATCTTTAGTCATTAAATATTTTTTGTGTGGACAAATTTATTCTTTTTTTGATCTAGGTTTATTAAATTACCCATAAACTAACGAATAAATCTTCATTTTGAACATAGTCAAATTACATGCCACTACATCCACTAATGATGAGTTGAAATCTCGCTTTCGCGAAAGCGAGCTGCCGCACCTAACCACCATCTATACGATGGAACAAACTAGAGGTAAAGGTCAGCAAGGGGCAATATGGATCTCTGAAAAAGGTAAAAACTTAACATTCAGTATATTAATAACTAAAAACATTCAACATCTAACACCTTTTTTAGTTAATCAAACCGTATCTGTGACTATAGTCGAATGGTTAAAACGGGAATTACAAGTGCAAGCAAAAATTAAATGGCCTAACGACATCCTGTCAGTTCAACATAAATTGGCTGGAATTCTTATTGAAAACTTTTTTTCTGGAACAAAATTAACTCACGCGGTAGTCGGTATAGGTCTCAATGTAAATCAAGAAACATTTGAAAGTTTGCCTAGAGCTATCTCTTTAAAAAATATAACAGGACGCGAATTTGATTTAGAAAGCTTGCTTATCAGTTTTTTAAGTCTGCTTAAAAACAATTTACGCGACCCGTTAAGAGTCGCGCAAGAGTATAATAGGTATCTTTTTAGGTACAATCAGATGACTTCATTTAAGTCTTCCAAAGGAAGTTTTGAAGGGGTTGTTAAAGGAACCGACCCAGACGGGAAGCTTTTATTGCAAATTAATGATGTGTTAAGCTCCTATGAACTTAAAGAGTTGGAATGGATGTATTAGATCTTTTCTAATCCGTTAGCTAGTTGTTCTAAAAATTTATTGATAGGTCCCTTGATCATCATGGCCATCATAGCATTAAAATCTCCATCAAATAATAATTTTGCCTCAGATCCATTTGCAGCTTCACTGATGTTGCAAGTAAGTGTAAAAGCAAGTTTATCGCTTGTAGATCCTAATACTACTTGTGAATGAGGAGTTTTATCTGTTAAAGCTAGCGCTATTTCAGGCATTCCTTTAAGCCCAAAGAGGAACTTGTCTTCACCTTTAAGTTCAAACTTGGTGTCCTCTGGCATTAGATTTTTAAAATTTGCTACCTGAATTAGAAAATTATATAATTCTTCAGGATTTTTTTGTGTTTTTGCTACACGACTTTCTAGATTCATGTTGTTTAATTAAACGTTCCAGTTGCTAGGATCTTTTCTCCAGCTTTTTAATAATTCTATTTCTTCCCCTTTAAAATGTCCAGCCTGAGTAGCTTGGTCGATAAGGTGATCATAATCACTTAAAGTAGTTAACTCTAAGTTATGTTTTTTAAAATTGTCTACTGCAAAATCAAAGCCATAAGAGAATAGCGCGAGCATTCCTTTTACATCAGCTCCAGCTACCTGAAGTGCCTCTGCAGCATTGATACTGCTTTTACCGGTACTGATAAGGTCTTCAATGACCACGACTTTTTGTCCTTTCTCTAGATGTCCTTCTATCTGATTCTGTCGGCCGTGCTTTTTTGCTTCGGGCCTAACATAAATAAAAGGGAGGTTCATATAATCGGCAACCAGCATACCTATTCCTATTGCTCCAGTAGCTACTCCTGCGATCACATCTGGTTTGCCATACAGCGTTTCCATACGCGTCGCTAGTTGTTCTTTTAAGAAATTTCTAATCACTGGATAAGAGAGTGTTACTCTGTTATCACAGTAAATAGGAGATTTCCATCCACTTGCCCATGTAAAAGGTTCTTGTGGTTGCAATTTTATTGCTTTAATTTGCAACAACAACTCAGCAGTTTTTATTGCTATATTCTTATCTCTAACCATGGGGCAAATGTATAAAGTTTTTGTGAAAGAGGTCGCGATAATCGTCACCTCTGATAAAAGCACCTTCAAAGATCATAATACCTTTAATATTAAAAAGGTAAATTTTAAAGAACTTGTTCAACAAATCGAAAATAAAGAAATCGATAATGTGGTTTTATATTCTAAAAATGAATCCAAGCTCTTGAAAAGACTTCACAAGTTGTTGCCTCTAGTTATTGCTGGTGGAGGGTTGGTCTTGAACCAAGATAACGATTTCCTTTTTATACATCGCAATGGAAAATGGGACTTACCTAAAGGAAAAGCAGAAGAGGGTGAAACCATAGAACAAACCTCTATACGAGAAGTAGAAGAAGAAACAGGTGTTAGAGATCTTCAAATTACCAATTACTTAGGACATACCTATCACACTTTTTCTAGAAAAGGAAAACTTAAATTGAAGTTGACACACTGGTTTATCATGGAAACAGACTTCCATAAGAAGCTTAAACCTCAAAAAAACGAAGGGATCGACAAAGCGGTGTGGCTCAACAAAGAAATGGCGATCCTAGCTTTGAAGGATTCTTATGCTAATATTAGAGAGCTTTTTCCAGACGACATGCTAGTTGATGATGCGCGATAGATCTAAGTAATGAGTTAACTGGTAAGCATCTATTTCCACGATCACAGTATTGTTTAAAAAATCAAATTCTTGAGGTAAATTTACTTTCTTAGAGAGTCTTAGGTTTTTGGAAATGTCACTGTTAAATTGAAATGCAAGACCACTGCTCTCAAAATCTTTGGGGTTAAACTGAAATGCAGTGTTGCGCACATATTCTATAAATTTATTTTGTAAGTCCCCTGCAGGAATCTCGTTTATTAGATTTGCTACGGCTTGTTGTAAGTTGGCGTCAAATATAATTTTTATATCCCCTTGTTTATGCTCTGGAATAAGATCACTTAAGTGAATCTCTTTCAATTCTGGTTTTAAGAACGTTTTTAAAAGCCTTCCTTTTTTACTGCTGCTGGTATATTCCAATTCATAACTGGTGAATTTTTCTACATCAGAGACAAAAACGGTATTTAAATCCAAAAGTCCTTCCTTTTTTTGTTCCCTACATAAAACACGCTCTCTTCTATTTGTAAAGGTGTCAAAAAGGTTTTTTAATGGCGTTCCTTGAACATAAGTAACGTCTATAAAGTCTCTTGTTATCAGTCCGGTAATCGCAGCGTTTAGAACCTTATCTGCAGCAGTTTTTGAGTTGAAATTAGGGATGGAATATTGGTAGTTCTTCCCGTTGCATTCCACGCTTCTTTCTAACAACTCGTAAGAAATGGTTCCTTCAACTTTTAGCTCGGTGATAGGGGTTTCTTCAGGAGTCTTTTTCTGGTCCTTACAGGATAATAATGTGATGCAACTAATAATTAAAAGGATCTTCTTCATTTTTTATTCCATTTATAAATAGGGTAAGTTAAATACGCTTTCTCATAGTTAGGACTGCGTTTATGTATCCAGTCCAGTTGCTGGTAATTACTTTCCCTAAAGTCTTTGTTTACCGTTTTTAAGGAGTCAAACTCTTTTTTCAAAGCCGTATTCTCATTTAGAATTTTTTGAGCAGTAGATTCAAATACATAACTAGAAAAGCCTTCTTTTTGTTGAAGTATGGTGTCAAAGTAATTCCATTTAAAAAAGGAATCTTGTCCAGTCGGTTCCAGAGTTTCCATGATATATCTAATACCAGGTTGACGGGTTGGGATGATCATATCGCTTTCGCGAAAGCGTATTTCTACAACTTCCTCTTCCACTTGTACTTTAGAGTGAGGATAATGCCCTTCGTAGGCACTTGTGGCAGTTCTATAGCTTGCAATGTGGTATTTAGTAACGTTTAAAGTGGTGTCCTGCGGTAAGAACTCCATCTGTATCTGGTTGTGTCGCATCAATTCAATGATTTTCCATTGACTTTGGGGTACTATGTAATAGTCAGGAATGGAGACACTATCTGTGGCTTTGAAGTAATTATGGTAAGCTGTTTTTTTATTAAAAGGTTGATTGCGATCATAAGTCATCAAGTCGTTTCCTGTCAAATCATTGATACCTATTACAGCTTCATAACCTAAAAAATCCAATGTATCGGCTTTAGAATTGTCCAAAGTATAATTCATCGCATAAGAGGCAGACGTTTTATAAGTCTTAAAAGAATCAGCACGAACTTTTTTGATTTCTGCAACGTTCTCAGAGCCTATAACAATCATTTCTTCCATAATAGCTTGAGTACCTAATACACGATCTTTATAAGGCTTCAACATGTGCGTTTCTACCATCATTCCTAGTGTATTCCACAAGCTGGTGTAGCCAGTAGAGTATCTTGGGTAATCCATAAATTGAGAAAAACCCTTCTCTGGTGAAGAATTAAAGACATTCACATAGGGAGTAATAGGTAAATTTCTTGCTGCAAGTCGTGTTTCTAATTCTGGCTGTAACTTCGTGTGAAGGTAATTTCCTGCTGCATTTCCCAACTTGTTGTGTTGAGTGAATAGGTGCGTTAGCGTGTATTGATAATCAGCTCCATTGCTGACGTGATTATCGATAAAAATATCTGGATTGATTTTATGGTATATCTTATAAAAGGCTAACGCATTGCGAGAGTCCGCTTTTATAAAGTCTCGATTCAAGTCGTAATTGCGGGCATTACCTCTAAAGCCGTAGGATTCTGGACCGTTTTGATTGGTACGAGTGGACGTATTGCGATTTAAAGAACCACCTACATTATAAACAGCAATAGCGCTAAAAATCAAATTGTCAGGTGCATCTACCTTTCCAGTCGCAAGATCCCTTAAGAGCATCATGCTAGCATCTATACCGTCACTTTCTCCCGGGTGAATCCCATTGTTGATCAAGATTTTAATGTTGTTCTCGTTTGCACTGTTCCAGTCAATGGACTTTCTTGAAAAACTTATGAGATGCAACGGCTGACCGCTATCAGTGAGTCCTACTTCCTCTAATTGAACACTAGTGAAGTCTGCAGCTAGCTTTTCGTAAAAAGCAATAACCTCTTCATAGGTAGCCGTTTGGTTACCATTCCCATTTTCAAAAGGCGTAGGATATGCTTTAGCGTCTTGAATAGCTTGAACAGCTTGTTTTTTACTGTCCGCCCCACAAGAGCTCAATAGCAAAGCAGCAACTAAAAGTGTGATAATTTTGTTCATTTTATGTTTTTATGTTTCTGTATTTTTTCACTCTAAGCTCTCATTTCTCAGCACTTGATCAATACGGCGTCAAAAGCCCCATCCACATCTATCGTACAAGTTCAAAACAGGATCACTTTTAAAACTTGGAGTAGCAATGGAGTAGTTTGATAAATAGAAAATCGTTCTCCTCTAACCTCCAACTTCCAACTTCCAACCTCCAGCTTACAACCTTATATCCTGACTGTATCCGGTACTAAACTGGTGTAATCACCATTATTTCTAATAACGTCTCTAACAATAGAAGAAGAGATATAACTTTTTCCTGAACTGGTAAGTAAAAATACGGTTTCAATTTCAGACAGTTTTCTGTTGGTATGGGCAATAGCTTTTTCAAATTCAAAGTCGGCTGGATTGCGCAAGCCTCTGAGTATAAAAGCGGCATTTTGTTCTTTACAAAAATCAATGGTCAGTCCAGAATAGGTCATCACTTTGATTTTATGTTCCTTTCCAAAAGCATCTTCGATAAATCTTTTGCGATCTTCTAGTGAAAACATATATTTTTTGTCGGCATTAATACCTATTGCGATTATAATTTCATCAAAGAGTCCCAATCCTCTTTCTATAATATCATAGTGACCTAAGGTAATCGGGTCAAAACTTCCTGGGAAAACTGCTCTTTTCATTTTTTATGGGTTTTGATGGTGTGTTCTATAAGGCGCGTCAGTACTGTTTTCAAGCTCTCACCAGAGGCTTTAATTTGTTTAGGAATGATGCTTTCTTCACTCATGCCAGGATTTGTATTGATTTCTATAAAGTGTGGGACATTATTATGAAAGATAAAGTCAGCTCTTGCTAGGCCTTTTAATTTTAGGATTTGGTAAATGCGGGAGGTAATATCCTGCACAGAAGTCATTTGTTCTTGAGGTATACGTGCAGGAGTTATTTCTTGAGACTTTCCTTGGTATTTTGCTTCGTAGTCAAAGAAGTCATTTTCACTTACTATTTCTGTAGGGAATAACACTTTAATTTTGTTTCCAGTTTGATACACACCTACCGAAACTTCTGTACCATCGAGAAAGGATTCAATAATAATCTCTTCATCTACGTCAAAGGCTTTCTCTAATGCAGCAGTCATTTCTTCCCTCTTATATACTTTAGAGACTCCAAAACTACTGCCACTGCGATTTGCTTTAACAAAGCAGGGTAGTCCTACGGCAGCAATTATATTATCGAGATCAATTGGATCGCCTTGATTGATATAAATATGTTCACCAGTTGTTATGTTCCAGGGTTTTAAAACAGCAATACAATCTCTCTTGTTAAAGGTTATGGCACTTTGATAATAATCACAAGAAGTCTGTGGAACATTAAGAAGTTCCAGCATGGCTTGTAACTTTCCATCCTCACCAGGAGTTCCATGAATAGTATTGTAACAACAATCAAAAGTTATTTTCTCGCCCGCTACCGATAAACTAAAATCATTTTTATCAATTTCATACCGCTCTCCAGCAGTGTCTTTATAGTACCAACCTTCTTTTAAAATCGCTACAGCATAGATCCTATAAAGATCAGTGTCTATGTGCTGTGCAATGACAGCGCCACTTTTCATGGAGATTTCCCACTCGTGAGAATAACCACCCATTAATACTGCAATGTTCTTCATAAGTTCATTTTTCGCTTAAGCGTAAACAACAAAGTTAAAAAAGATGTCGTTCTAAGAACCTATTCTATCCTTATCTTTGTTCAATATATTAACGGTTTGAAAAAAAATACAGTTTTTCAACCTTTAAAAACATTAAAATTCTATGAATTTCTTCAGATTCATTTTTACTAAAACCTTTTGGATTCAAGTAGTTATAGCTGTTGTGGCAACTATAATACTCTGTTTTGCTTATTTATTTTGGCTGGATTGGTACACCAACCACGACCAGAGAATAGAAGTCCCTAATCTAGAAAAACTTTCGCTAACAGAAGTAGATGAACAGTTAGAAGTGTTAGATTTACGTCGTAAAATCATCGATAGCGCGAGCTACAACCCTGCTTACAAGCCTAGAACAGTGATGGAACAAGATCCATTAGCAGGTAAATTTGTAAAAGAAAACAGACAAATTTATATCAAATTAAACGCATCAGGTTATGGGAAGGTAACAGTGCCTAATTTGATTTACAAAACCAGAAGACAAGCTATTCCTACATTAGAAGCATTAGGATTTAAAATAGGACAGATCACTTACAAGCCTAATATTGCCGAAAACACCGTTTTAGAAATGCGTTATAAAGGAGTGACTTTGAAACCAGGGTCACAATTGAGTAAAACATCTACCATAGATTTAGTCTTAGCAGACGGTAATAACCCATCAGCAATAGCACAACCTACAGATAATGAATAAAGAGTTGGAACACGAAGATCTCGACGATCAACAAAAACACGAGCATTATCACTTTGTAGCAGGTAGTGGACAAGATCCATTGCGTGTTGATAAATACGTAATGAATTTTATTGAGAACGCCACACGTTCTAAGATACAGCAAGGGATCAAGGATGGTGCAGTTACTGTTAATGGCGCTATTGTAAAATCGAACTATAAAGTAAAACCTCACGACGATATTAGAGTGTCCTTTGACCATCCACCACACGAATCACTGTTGGTGGCAGAAGATATTCCTTTGAATATAGTTTATGAAGATGACTATGTAGTAGTAGTCAATAAACCAGCAGGAATGGTGGTGCACCCGGGGCACGGGAATTATTCTGGAACCTTGATCAATGCGCTCCTTCATCATTTTGAAAACCTTCCTAACAATTCCAGCAACCGCCCAGGACTTGTCCATAGGATTGATAAAGACACCAGTGGTTTGCTAGTCGTTGCAAAAACAGAAGAGGCAATGGCCTACTTATCGGCTCAATTTGCTGCCAAAACTAGTGAGCGCGAGTACATCGCCATTGCCTGGGGTAATTTTAACGAGACCTCTGGAACCATAGAAGGAAATATAGGGCGTCATCCTAAAAACCGTCTGCAAAATACGGTATGGTTGGGTGATGATGCAGATAAAGGGAAGCCCGCTGTGACCCATTATCAAGTGGAGGAAGATTTAGGATATGTAACGGTAATCAGTTGCCGCCTAGAGACGGGTCGCACGCACCAGATACGTGTCCACATGAAATTTATAGGTCACACACTTTTTAATGACGAGCGTTATGGAGGCGATAGAATTCTTAAAGGAACCAACTTTACTAAATACAAGCAATTTGTAGATAATTGTTTTAAAGTACTCCCGCGTCAGGCTTTGCACGCTAGGACTTTAGGCTTTGAACATCCACATACTAAGGAATGGATGAGTTTTACTAGCGATGTACCGCAGGATATGGTAGAATGTATCGATAAGTGGCGTATTTATGCTACTAATTCTAAAGATATGTAAGAAGAGGTTGTCTAAGATCTCTTTTTCTTTTTCTATCTTGAAATGCTTGTTTGTCATGAGGTAGCTCAAGGCGAAAACAAGATACCAAGCCTTTATTCCCCACTTCTTACTAGTGCTATCTCCATATGGTGTTAACTCTAGTTAGCATCTCGGTTCTTGTTAAGATCGAGAAAGTTCACAGCTAAATCAGGAACTTAACTAGATTTTGAGAACAAGATTAGATTTTCGATAGTATTTTTACTATTCAAAATACAGTTTATGAAAATCTTACTTTCTCCCGCAAAATCATTGGATTACGAAACTAAATTGCCTACTGCCAGAGCAACGCAACCTTTATTTGCAGAAGATGCATCGCAAATAAATGCAAAGCTAGAGCGTATGAGCAAAAAGGAAGTAGGGGAGTTGATGCATATCTCAGATAAGCTAGCTGATTTGAATTACGAACGTTACAAGAATTTCCAAGACGATTTTACCAAAGTAAATGCACGACCTGCTATTTATGCTTTTGCAGGAGATGTATACACAGGCTTAGATGCGTATAGTTTACCTACAGATCTTTTAGATCATGCTCAAAAAAGTATACGTATACTGTCTGGTATGTATGGTTATTTAAGGCCGCTGGACTTGTTGCAGCCTTACCGACTAGAAATGGGAACATCTTTGTCCATTGAAAGTAATAAAAATCTCTATGAATATTGGAAAGATAAGATTACACCAGCCTTGAATAAAGAGATAAAAAAAGAGGAGTTATTGGTCAACTTAGCCAGTAACGAATACTTTAAAGCAGTAGATAAAAAGAATCAGGAGGGAACATTAATCACCCCGGTTTTTAAAGATTACAAAAATGGTAAGCTTAAAGTGATCTCTTTCTATGCAAAAAAAGCCCGAGGAACCATGACTAGGTATCTAATTGACAATAAAATCGATTCTTTAGAAGGGATTCAAGCCTTTGCCATGGACGATTATAAATTTTCAACACAAGAGACCCTTAAAGAAAATGAGCCTGTATTTGTAAGATAAGCCTCGACAAAATTATGAAACTAGTTTAGAGTTTCATAGGTATAAGTTTTATCTTTCGGCATGGAAGAAGATAACTCCCACTTTTCTATTAAAGACTGGTCTCTTAACGATAGACCTAGAGAGAAGCTCTTGCACAAAGGCAGTTCCTCACTTTCTGATGCAGAATTGATTGCGATATTAATAGGTAGCGGTACTCGTAAAATGAGTGCGGTAGAGTTAAGTCGTATTATCTTAAACGATGCTCAAAACTCACTGGATATTCTAGGAAAAAAAAGCCTGAAAGAACTCCTGAAGTATAAGGGAATTGGGGAGGCAAAAGCTATTAGCATTGCTGCGGCAATGGAATTAGGTAAACGTCGTGCTATGGAAATGCCAGAGGCACTTCCCAAAATTAAATCCAGCAAGGATGCTTTTAAAATCATGCAACCTATTATAGGAGAATTGCCTCACGAAGAGTTCTGGGTCATGTTGCTGGATAATGCTCATAAAGTATTAGAGAAAAAAAACATCAGTATAGGAGGAATTACCGGCACGCTGGTAGATGTAAGACTGGTATTTAAAAAGGCTATAGAAGCTGGAGCTGTTGCTATGGTGCTGGCACACAATCATCCCAGTGGTAATCTACAACCTAGTGTTCAAGATCAATCACTTACTCATAAATTAGTAGAAGCAGGTAAATTACTCGATATCAAAGTACTCGACCATTTAATTATAACACAACAAAGTTTCTATAGCTTTGCAGATGAAGGACAGCTATTATGATCTTAATTTACTGTTCGAATATCACTGCTAGGAAAGAGTATATTTTCAAACACGTGTTTCGACGTTTGATGTTACAGGATTTTAAATTTACTTCAGAGGTGAGTGAATTTGTAAGTCATTCGGGCGTGAAATTTAGCTATGGACCTAAACCATTAGGAGAAGAATTATTTGTCTGGTCCTATGGTCTTCTCGATGAAAATGGTATAGATGATCATGAAATTGAATTTCATCAATGGGAGGAGCTGCCTATCTTTTTTAAAGCTCCAGAACGCAGTGATATTCCCTTTGATATCTTTTCGGCTGCGTTTTATTTAATAACGAGATACGAAGAGTACTTACCACAGGTAAAAGACGACCTAGGAAGGTATAGCGCAAAAGAAAGTACTGCCGTTAAAGGTGGCTTTATTTTAATGCCCTTAGTAGACCTATGGATTAGAAAATTACTCCTTCTTCTAAACCGAAGCTTCGACACCACTATTAGGCGGGAGCTGCAGCTTAAAACAACTGTAACTATTGAGGTGTCTTCTTTTTTCAAGTACAAAGGTCGTGGTGTGATTGATAATGCAATCATGTTTTATGGGCATTTCAAGCGATTTAAAATACGCTATTTATTCAAACAGATCTTTGTTCTTTTAGGTTTAAAAGTAGACCCATTTAGCAACCATGAGCAATTGATACGTTCTATGAGAAATAGATGGAAACACGGTAGGAAAACATCCAGTGCTACAGAAAACATGATCTTTTTCTTTCATTTGGGAAGATATAACCGTACCGATAACGGGATCAGTCACAGGTCTAGAGGGTATAGGGAAGCTATAAAGCAAATAGGAGATTATGTAGATATAGGTTTGCGGTATTCGTTTTTCTGTGATGATAATGAAGTAAAAACTCAAGGAAAGAAGTTTGAAAAAATATCGAATAGGCCGCTGAGTAAAACTATGGCAGCTTATTCTAAGATTTCCACTCCAGGACATTACAAACGACTTGTTGATTTAGAAAAGCTAGAAGATTACAGTATGGGTTACGAGACCATGCCTGGTTTTAGAGCAAGTACCAGCCACCCGTTTTATTTTTATGACCTCGATTACGAAGTGCAAACTCCATTGCTTATCTATCCCTACGCCTTGCATTATAAGAGTATTTCTGGCAATATGCTTAACGGTCAGAAACAAATAGTACAGCAATTGAAAAGAAGAGTAGAAGAGGTGTCAGGCCATTTTATAGTCATGTATGATTATGCACAATTTGAGCAAGGTTTAAAAAGTCATGCGACTACCATTTTAGAACATATATATGACAAAGAAGTTTAATAATATAGAGCATATTTTTTTTGATTTAGATCACACGCTATGGGATTTTGATCTGAATAGTAAATTGGCCTATAAACAGATATTTGAAGAGCATCAGCTCACTTTAGAGTTGGACAGATTCATTGAAATATATGAACCTTTGAACTTGCAATTTTGGCGCATGTTTAGAGAGAATAAGATTTCTAAGGAAAACCTACGCTACCAAAGGTTAAAAGCGGCTTTCGATGCTTGTGATTATGCCATAGAAGACGAGAAAATCCATCTCTTTGCAGATTTATATATGGAGTACCTTCCTAATTACAATCACCTTTTTGAAGGTTGTATTGAACTCTTGGATCAACTTCAAGATAAATACCGACTTCATTTGATTACCAATGGGTTTAATGGTGTCCAACAAAATAAAATCAAGAACTCTGGTTTAGAGAAGTATTTTGATGTGGTATTAACTGCTGAAGCGGCAGGAACAAAGAAACCAGCACCTGAAATTTTTCACCAAGCGCTACAAATGGCTGATGCGTCAGTGGAGAACAGCCTGATGATAGGAGACAGCTATGAGGCAGATATTAAAGGTGCGCAAAATATAGGCTTATCCACCATCTGGTTTCAAGTAAAAGAGGAAGTAGTTCCCGAAAATGAAGTATTTGTGCGCCACCTCAGGGATATCTACCCATTACTGTCATAATCGTAATGGTCTTTCCAGCGTTTTTGTAAAAATTCCTTTTGTGCATTTTCTCTGGGATTATTCCCAGGCTCGTAGATTTTTGTTTTACTGATCTCCGTAGGTAAAAAATCGTAGTGGGCAAAATTACCTGAATGGTCGTGTGCATATTTGTACTCTTCTCCATAGCCCAGTTCTTTCATGAGCTTTGTAGGAGCATTTCTCAGTCCCAATGGCACTGATAAGTCTCCTGTTTCTTTTACGAGTCGCTGAGCATTTCCTATGGCTAGATAACTAGCATTACTTTTTAAGGAAGTCGCTAGATAAACAGCGCATTGGCTTAAAATAATCCGTGATTCAGGGTAACCTACTGTAGAAACCGCTTGAAAGGTATTGTTTGCCATGATAAGAGCCGTAGGATTAGCATTCCCTATATCTTCAGAGGCCAGTATCAACATTCTACGCGCTATGAATTTTAGATCTTCGCCTCCCTCAATCATCCTTGCAAGCCAGTAAACGCTGGCATTAGGATCGCTCCCACGTATGGATTTGATAAAAGCACTGATAATGTCATAATGTTGTTCACCAGTTTTATCGTATCGAGCAGGATTAGCCTGTACTTGTGATAATACCAGCTTGTTGGTGATGGATATTTTATCGGTAGTTTGAGAATTCACTACAAGCTCAAAAACATTCAACAGTTTGCGTGCGTCACCACCACTAATTCTTATGAGTGCTTCTGTTTCTGTAATGTGAATATCTTTTTTAGATAACAGTTCATCCATTTCAATTGCTCTGCGCAGTAAGTTTTCTAAGTCCGCTTTCGCGAAAGCGTCTAAAACATACACCTGACAACGAGATAAAAGTGCTGGGATGACTTCAAAGCTAGGGTTTTCTGTGGTGGCGCCTATAAGCGTGACCCAGCCTTTCTCTACCGCAGCCAAAAGCGAGTCTTGCTGTGATTTGCTAAAACGATGGATCTCATCAATAAACAATATAGGGTTTTTAGCCGTAAACAGACCCCCAGAGTTCTTTGCTTTCTCAATAACCTCACGTATGTCTTTTACACCACTGTTGATCGCGCTAAGCGAATAAAAAGGGCGTTTGCTCTCCTGAGCAATAATATGAGCAAGAGTTGTTTTTCCAGTGCCTGGTGGTCCCCACAAGATCAAGGATGGAGTTGTCCCATTAAGTATATGCTGTCTCAATGTACCTTTGTCACCTACAAGATGTTGCTGGCTTAAATATTGATCAAGATTGTTAGGTCGGATGCGTTCTGCGAGTGGTGTGTTTTGCATAGGGCTAAATTAAAGGTTCTTCTTCTTACGAACAATTTAAGATGCAATCATTTGTAAGGATGTCATGACAGGATTTCGTTTATTTGTATTGGCTTCCTAATTGATAGGTATGTTTTAATGAAAGATTCAGAATATTTTAAATTTGATGGGTTCACCGTTTTACCGGCGGTGCTTTTTGTATTGGTCATGTGGCTGGTGTATTGGTTAGAAGTGAATTTTCACTTTAGATTTACAGATAATGGAATCCGTCCACAGCGATTATCGGGTTTGCAAGGGGTTGTTTTTAGTCCTTTTATTCATTCTGGATTGAAACATTTATGGAGCAATTCACTGCCATGTCTTATTCTTATTACCGCACTTAGCTTTTTTTACAGAAGAGTGAGTTTCTTAGTGTTGGCAGGTGGAATCTTGATTACTGGGGTTCTCACGTGGTTTATAGGAAGGCCTTCTTACCATATAGGAGCAAGTGGTGTGGTTTATATGTTAACTGCTTTTTTGTTTTTTAAAGGGGTGTTTACGGGTCATTATAAATTACTTTCTTTAAGCTTTTTAGTAGCTTTCTTTTATGGTAGTTTGATCTGGTATGTGCTGCCCATAAAAGAGGGTGTTTCTTGGGAAGGCCATCTAAGTGGTGCCATAGCAGGGTTACTTCTAGCTATTGTGACTCGTAACAAGCTTCCTGAAAAGAGAAAGTATGTATGGGAATTAGAGCATTACAAAGAAGAGGAAGATCCATTTATGCGCCATTTTGATGAAAACGGTAATTTTATCGAATCCATCGATGAAGAGGAGTGAAGAATATACCTTTTTTAGGTGGTGTAAAGAAATGAGACTGTGTTCACTCGGTTTTCTAGGAGATCGGGACAACTAAATTTAAAGTGTAATCCTATGGAAAGGACATAGTTCAGGATAAGTATGTAACTATTTTTATAACTTCTGTCGTACTACTTCATAAAGCATAGCTCCACAAGCGACAGAGACATTTAGAGAGGCAATATCACCTTGCATAGGTAACTTTACCACGTGGTCCAGGGTTTTCAATGTAGAAGGGTTGATACCGCGATCTTCACTACCCATTACAATAGCAAGTGGTATGTTCAAATCAATATCATACAACAGTTGGGTCGCTTTTTCATCAGCTCCTGCAGTTTGTATTCCATAGGCTTGTAAAAGAAAAACAGCGTCTTTAATGTGGTTTACTTTACAAATAGGCATGTTAAAAACGGCACCAGCACTTGTTTTGATGGTGGCTGCATTTACAGGCGCACTTCCTTTCTCTGATACTACTATTGCTTTTACACCTGTACACTCAGCAGTTCTTATAATAGCTCCAAAGTTGCGTACATCAGTGATTCCATCAAGTAATAAGAAAAGTGGTTTGGTTTCTAGATCTGTATTTTCAAGAATGCTTTCTAGATCATGAAAGTCTACAGGAGATATGCTAGCTGCGGCACCTTGGTGGTTACCTCCTTTTGCAATATGGTCCAGTTTTTCATTAGGAACATAAGAGACAGCAATGTTGTTTTTACGTGCGGTGTTTTGAAGTTGGTGCATTAAAACGCCGTCAGCTTCTTTAAGAAGGTAGATTTTAGAAATTTCTTTATCGCTTTCTATTGCTTCTATGATTGCTCTGATTCCGTAAATGTATGTAGTCTTTTCCATGCTGCAAATGTAGTAGTTATTATTTGAGTATAGAGCAAAAAAAAACCCAAGCCTAAGCTTGGGTTTCTAAATTTATGATGTGGATCAATAATTATTGATTCACACAGAATGTTCTGCTTTGAGAAGCTCCAAAACTACCACCACCACCTGACGCAAATGTCAAGATGGAACAAGTAAGAGTGTAATTTCCTACCGTAGGATCGGCACCGTTTGCTTGAGCATCACCGAAAGCGTCAGTTATCGTAGCCGTGTAACAACCGTCAGCTAAGAAAACGTCAGCGGTGAAAGTTTGTACACCGCTAGATAAAACTGGCATCGTATAAACTACGTTACCTGTTGCATCATCAGTAATGGTAAAACCTGTTTCTTCTGCATACAAATCAGTATTCATAGTAAAAGTAGCATCATTACAAATAACAGCTTTGAAATACTCAATTACTAAAACAGTACCAAATACATCAGTAGTAGTACTTGTTGCTTTGATTGAGAAGGTATCAGTAACACCATCTGCTAAGGTAATAGCATTAAAATCAAAATCTACAGTAGCAATACCTTCGTATGAATCTGCAGGTACCGTTATGGTACCTAAAGTTACACCACCTGCCTCAGGAGCATCTCCTACATATTCCAGTCCGAAAGTTCTAGCCTCACTAGAAGGGCTAGTTACGGTTACCGAAAATGTTTCTGATGTTCCCGTATCTGGAACTGAAACTTGTGCTGAGCTTTCACTCAGACCTACAGCTGTGCCTTCATACACAACTGCATCATATTCACAACTAGTAAATAGTATGGATGCAAATATGCTAAATGTTATAAATATTTTTTTCATTTTAATAAGTATTAAATTTATTAATATCCAGGATTTTGTTGAGCTCTCAACGCTGGATTTCCGTTAAATTCTACTAGAGGCAAAGGCCATGTAAATCTATCGTCATTGATTGCAATAGTACAAGCTCCGAATGGAGTACAGTCTCCTGTATCTCTATCAACTGTTCTATTTCCTTTGCTACCCATTCTTCTAAGATCTTTATATCTGTGTCCTTCAAAAGCAAATTCTAATCTTCTTTCGTCAAGAATACCACCCCAAGCTTCCGTCTGACTTCCATAAGAAGGAGTCGCTTGGTCTGCACCATAACGAGCATCTCTGATTTGGTCAACAAATCCTGCTGCTCCAGCTGGATCGTTTGCTTGTGCTCTTGCTTCAGCAAGAATAAGAACCATTTCTGAAGATCTTAAAATCTTATGGTCATTCATAAGAGGTCTTCCTTGTGAACCTCTATACTTGTTTACCGTATAAACGTTACGTCCTGCTGCAGGCCATGGTTCAAATGCTGCTGCATTCACACCTCTTCTTACGTCATTTGCATCAAATGCATTGTATAATGCTGTTGCAACTTCGTAATAAGGAGATCCAGCAATATCAGGTCCAGTAAAGGCATATTTAGCTCCTGCCCATCCACCATTGGATGAATCACCAGTATTACCTTGACCATCAAATGCATCGTTGATAGTTCTTTCCAATTTCATGATCACCTCAGAATTGTCGGTATCTCTGAATACATTTTCATAAGCTGTTGTTCCAGCAAGTGGATAGCTAGTTGCTAGAGTCTGTGCTATTGGAGCGGCTGTAGTGTAATCTTCACGGTAAGCGGCAGCTCTAGCTTTTAGTGCTCTAGCAGCGTCTTTACTAAAAAATATAGAACCTGAATTTGCAGAAATTAAAGATACAGCAGTATCTAAATCGTCATAAATGAAATCAAATGTATCACCTGTAGTATTTCTAAGAGCGGTGTAACCTGTACCTGTTACAAAATCTACCACTGGTATCCCTAAAGATGTATCATCTGACATGTCCACAATATAAAGACTTGCTAGTTGAAGGTGTTGCCATGCTCTTATTGCATGAGCTTGACCTAAGATATTGTCTCTTCTAGCTTCATCTCCTGTTGCGTCCACTGTTGCAGCAGCCTCAATCACTAAATTTGTTCTTCTAATGCTGGAATAATTATTTCTCCATACGTTAGAAGGACCAGCATTATTAGAGGCCAGGTTAAATCGGTATAACGATTGCCCTTGACCACCACTGTCAAATCCAATTCTAATTTCATCAGTAAAAACTGAAGTAAAGTGCATTTCAGCAGTAACAAACATACCTGTGTAGGCGTTTATTAGGGCGTCTTCCATGTCATCTAACGACTGTATTGCCGTAGCTGCATCAAGTACACCAGGTTGTCTAATATCAGTTGCATCCTCACAGCTAAAAACTAAGCTGGCCAATGCTAAACCAAAAACTATTTTAATATTTTTCATCATTATTTTTTTTATTAAATTCCTAATTCAAGACCTATAGAGAGTTGTACTGGCGTAGGGAATCCTCTTGATCCGTTTGTTTGTGCTAATGGGTCATAACCTCTCCATTTAGAGAAAGTAAGAAGGTTTTCTGCATTAAAGAAAACATTTAATCTGCTCACTCCTAATTTAGAAAGAACTGCTTCATCAAAGTTATAACCTAATGTTACAAATCTTAAGTTTAAATAATCAGCTGACTGTAAATATCTAGTACTAGCAAAAGTGTTGATATTCGTTGCATCTAGTGATGGAATTGCAGTGTTTCTATTAGTAGGTGTCCAAGCATCCAACAAGTCTGTAGAAACGTTAAACTGACCTAAACTAGTAGGGTCTTGTACGTTTGCTAAGTCATTGTCAAAACGATCCAATCCAGTTGCAAAGTTCCATTGTGTATTTAAATAGAAATCTTTGTATTCCACATTTACGTTCACACTACCTGTAAATTCAGGAAATAAATCTTTATTCAACCATACACGGTCTCTGTCTGGGTTAGGGTTTTCAGTTAGATCACCATTAGCGTCTAAGAATAAAAGATTACCGTTTGCTGGGTTTACACCTGCATATCGGATCGTATAATATTCAAAAACTCTATTACCTTCTCTACCAGTACCAATGATAGCATTTGAGTCATCAGTGTTTAAATCTCTAATAATGTTCTTGTTGATGTTAGCAACACCACCTACAGTTAGAGCAAGTCCACCTTTTTCAGTTTTTCTAATCACGTCGTAGTTCAGAGATAAGTCAATACCTTTGTTGGTTAATATACCAAAGTTTCCAGCTAGGGAATAATTGTTTGTTCCTGCGATACCTGAAATATTGGTATTTGTAAATAAATCAGTAGTATCACGATAGTACATATCTAAGCTACCTCTTAATCTAGAGTCAAATGCTTCAAAATCAAGACCTACGTTAAATTCTTTGGTAGTTTCCCATCTCAATCCGCTAAGACCAAAATTACTTACACCAACAGTTTGTAGACCAGCATAACCGGAACCTGTACCAAACGTATCTCTAAACAATCCTAAATCTGTGAATTGTGAACTAGTACCGAAAATTCCAAAGTTGTTTCCTTGGTTTACATACTGGTTACCTACTTCTCCATAAGAAAATCTTAACTTCAAGAAATCGATATCTGAATCTTCACCGAAGAAATCTTCTTTATGAATGTTCCAGAAAGCAGATACTGCATAAAAAGTACCCCATTTGTTATCACCTTCAAATCTGGAAGAAGCATCACGTCTTAGTGTTCCTGTAATTCCGTATTTATCGTCATAACTGTAATCGATACTACCGAAATAAGAGAATAAACCAGAGTTGTTATTATCAGCTCCAATAGTATCTACAAAGAAATCATTGGTAGGCTGATCAGCAACAAAACCTGAACCATCACCAAAAGCGAAAGTTCTCGCATCTAATCCATTTGCAAAATAATTAAAACCTCTTAAGTGAGCCTTAAAGTATTCTGTGTATAGACCAATATTTAACCTGTGCTTTTCAGCAAAAACTTTATTGTAGTTTAAAGAAGTCGTCTGATTGAAGGTAAATTCTCTAACAGTAGATCCTTGTTGGAAACCTGCAGTAGGATTTGCTCCACCACCAAATAACAATGCGTTGAAAGAGTTAGATCCTTCAGCACGTGTTAAAACAGCATTTTGATAATCAATACCTGAAGTACTGTTTAAAGAGATGTCATCAGTAATCTTGTAGTTAAGGTTTAAACTTCCTACAACTTTTATTTCCTCTACTTTTCTGTTATACGTTTTAAGTCTGTCTAAAAGAAACAAAGGTGTAGCAGCAAATTGTAAAGGACTTACTAAAGCTGCTCCATTTGTGTAATCACCAGCATTTAACCACGGCACCCCTGAAAATCCTGCTAAGACATAATTCCTGTTGATTGCTCCAGATCCAATACTGTTTGGTTCTTGACTATCAGAATAGTTAGCAGTTAAATTCAACTTGTAGTTAAATTTGTCATTATCAGTACGTCCAGAAACGTTAGATCTTAAGTTGAATCTTTTTAATCTAGATTGTACTAAGATACCTTCTTGATCAAAGTAACCAAACGATGTAAACTGTCGAGAGTTTTTACCACCAGAAGAAAGACTTACGGTATTGTTTTGAGTAACACCAGTTCTAAAGAAATCTTCTCTCCAGTCGTTAGTGCCAGCTGCAGCAATTTCAGCATCTGTTAATGCAGTACCAGTACCCTGATAAGCACCAGCACCAAAACCAACGCCTCTTTCTCTTTCAAGAGTAAGAAGTTGTTGAGAATTCATCATTCCGTAGTCGTTGTCCTGTAACTGAGTAAAAGTTGTTAAAGAGTTAAAAGAAACTTCTAAAGGAGTGTCAAAACCTCCTTGATTAGTTTCAATCACTACTACTCCGTTTGCACCACGATTTCCGTAAATAGCAGTTGCACCAGCATCCCTAAGAACACTAATTGTTTTGATGTCTTGTGGATTTAAACTACGAAAGTTGTCTTCATCTACATAAGCTCCATCAATAATAAACAAAGGTTCTCCATTACCGTTAATAGAACCAATACCTCTTAGGTTAATAGTAGAGTCACCACCTGGTTGTCCACTTGTGGTATTGATGTTTAAACCAGCAACCTGACCAGATAGCGTCTGCAAAATGTTTGCATTCGGTCTATTCTTGATCGTTTTGTCAGTTACCACACTCGAAGCTATACTACTTCTTACAGCAGTTGTAGTTCTATACCCGATAACAACCACTTGATCTAAGGAAGTTTTCATTACCGTATTGATTACGGTTTGATTACCTACTAGGACTCTTACTTGGTCATAACCAGAATAAGTGAATACTAACGTATCTTCTGGATTAGCTTGGATTGAGTAATTTCCATCAAAGTCGGTTGTGGTGTTAGCACTTCCTCCTTTTACAGAGACGACAGCCCCAAAGAGACCACCTTCTGTATCAGTTACCTTTCCGGTAACGGTTTGCTGCGCAAAAGCTACTTGCACAACTAACGCTAGTAAAAGCGTTAAAATTCCATTTAATTTTGTTTTCATGTTTAGATTTATTTGAATTAGCCAGTGCCAAAAATCAAAAAAAGAAGTTAATAAAACAACTTTTATGGACTCTATTTATACTATTTATTTAAATAGCCTTAACATTAAGCTAACATCTTAGAAGTTTATCTTTAGGTTGATGTGAGCTACTGTGCTGGATAAGTCCACTTTAGCATCATCAAAACGGCCGTTAGCGATGCTTAAATTTAAAATTCCAGCCTGTGTTAAAATTGCAATCCCACCACCAAATCCGTATAATTCATCAAGCTTTTTACTATTAAAATTCTCAAACACCCCTATATCTAGAATACTGTGTAGGTAGATTTGATCATTTAAACGGTATCTATACTCAGTTGCGAGCGTGGTATAGAAAGAGCTATCTATGCTGTTTTGGTTAAATCCTCTAATACTTCCCAGACCGCCGAATTGATAAAGCTCATTGAACTGGATATTATCAGACTTTAAATAGGTACTTGTCAACCTACCTAAAAACTTACTTCTATAACTTAGATGCCACAACTTTAAAAAGGTTGCGTGAAAATTGAATTGATTTTCAGAATTGTTTTCAATAGTCCTTTTATTCATCCCTATACGGGTAGTTAGCCATAGGTTTTCTGGCATCAAAAGGTCTGTAGTCTGCTTTTTAATCTCTGTTCTTAGTTCTATACCGTTTTTGGAAAAATCTTCTAAGTTGGCATCTTGTCCTGTAGCCGTAGAGGTAGTGCTGATATAATTGATTCCTAATGTACTGCTCCAGTCGGGTTTGTAAAACAGTCCAGCTGTTATAGATGTTCTTTGGTAGGTACTGTCGCGCCTTTGTATCTCCAGCATAGAATTGATACCTAGAGGTGTTTTCCATAAGTATGGAAGGTCTATACTTGTTGTAAATCGTGTTTGGTCGCCATTGTCGTTCCTGTATTCTAGAAGAAATGTCTCTGCTCTATCCAGATTGTTTTGAAGTTTAAGGTTTACATAACCGTTTAGTTCTAGTTTACCCTTATTCGAATTATTAAAACCTATCAAACCATCGGCACTATTTGTTTTTATCTTTTCTAGATATATAAACACCGTGGTGCTATCTTGTTTGAATAAGACTTCTGTTTCTTTCGTTTTTTTAACAAAAGGCATATTGTCAAGACTTTTCTCTAGTCGCTCAATAGTTCTATCGTTATAGGTGTTTTTTCTTTTAGTAAAATTTTGTAAGGTATTGGTAGGGAATTTGTCATATCCCTTGACTGTTATGCGGTTTATAAATCTTTTTCTTCTCTGAGAAATCGTTAAGGTAGCCTCAATGGTATCGGTGTGGTCAAATTTAAAATTGGCTAGTTTGGTTTTGGTAAAAGGAAATCCTTCCTGTTTCACGCGATTGTTGAGTTCAGATAGAAAATTTTCAATTTCATTTATTGGAATGAAGTTTCGCTTTCGCGAAAGCGAAATCACTTTCATAACCTCTTTCCCAAGAACGGTATCTTCCTTCATACGCACGTGAGAATACTTCCTGTTGAGTACGATTTCTAATTGTTGTAAACTGTCATTGATCTTTTGTTGCTTATGGATAAGAAGGTTCAGGTATCCCTTTTTCCATAGGGATGCTCTAATGCTGTCGGTTAGTTGGAGGCTGTTTCTGTCTTTCAAAAGAATCTGTACAAGGGAGTCTGCTGGAGAAACCCTTGTTTTTTTAAAGGCCAATTGGAGTTGATTGTTCTGACAAATGCCCAGATTTAAAAATAGCATGTATATAATAAGGGCGTAGGTGTGTTTCAATGGAGTTTTATTATTTGGGCTTAAACCTATGAATTAACGTATGAAATCGTTCTATTCTTATGCATTTAAAAAAGATATACTAAATATTTGAAACTGAGGTTTGAATAAGTCAATTTTATTCTTACCTTTGCCGACCCTTAAAAAAGGATTAATTTATTAGCGTAAAACAATATGCCAACGATTTCACAATTAGTACGTAAAGGAAGAGCCAAAATAACCAAGAAGAGTAAATCGGCTGCTTTAGATTCATGTCCTCAACGTCGTGGAGTATGTACTCGTGTTTACACCACAACACCAAAGAAGCCTAACTCAGCAATGAGAAAGGTTGCTCGTGTTAGACTTACCAACGGTAAGGAAGTAAACGCGTACATTCCAGGAGAAGGACACAATCTACAGGAGCATTCGATAGTATTGGTTAGAGGTGGAAGGGTAAAAGATTTGCCAGGAGTTAGATATCACATTGTGCGAGGAGCACTGGACACCGCTGGTGTTGCAGACCGTACACAACGTAGATCTAAATACGGTGCAAAACGCCCTAAGAAGTAAACTAAATTTTAAAAGATTGGAGCATACTCTGTTCCTATTTTTTTAATTAACAATTTCAACAAGAAGAAATGAGAAAAAGACAGGCCAAGAAGCGTCCTATCCTTCCGGATCCACGCTTTAAAGACCAGCTAGTAACACGTTTCGTTAACATGATGATGTTACACGGAAAGAAGTCTACAGCGTTCAAACTTTTTTATGATGCAATGGATATCGTAGAGGAGAAAAATCAAGATGAAGAGAAAACTTCACTAGAAGTGTGGAAAGATGCGTTATCCAACGTTATGCCACATGTAGAAGTGCGTTCCCGCCGTGTAGGTGGAGCAACTTTTCAAATTCCAATGCAAATCAGACCAGATAGAAAAATCTCTACTGCTATGAAATGGTTGATTAGTTACTCTCGTAAGCGTAATGAGAAATCATTTTCTGTAAGACTAGCTTCTGAAATTCTAGCTGCGGCTAAGGAAGAAGGTGCCGCTGTTAAAAAGAAAGTGGATACTCATAAAATGGCTGAAGCAAATAAAGCATTTTCACACTTTAGATTCTAAAAATGGCACAAAGAGATTTAAAATACACAAGAAATATTGGTATTGCTGCGCACATTGATGCGGGTAAAACCACTACGACAGAGCGTATTCTTTTTTACACAGGAGTAAGTCATAAGATAGGTGAAGTACATGATGGTGCTGCTACTATGGACTGGATGGAGCAAGAGCAGGAACGTGGTATTACCATTACTTCTGCAGCTACTACTTGTACATGGAAATTTCCAATGGAAAATGCAGAGCCGTTACCAGAAACTAAAGATTATCATTTTAATATTATAGACACACCAGGTCACGTTGACTTTACTGTGGAAGTTAATAGATCGTTACGTGTCCTTGATGGATTGGTATTTTTATTTAGTGCCGTTGATGGTGTGGAGCCTCAATCGGAAACTAACTGGAGACTTGCTGATAACTATAAAGTGCCTCGTATAGGTTTTGTAAACAAAATGGACCGTCAAGGTTCTAACTTTCTTGCTGTTTGTCAGCAGGTAAAAGACATGTTGAAATCTAACGCAGTGCCGATTGTTTTAAACATTGGTGATGAGGATGAATTTAAAGGAATCATTGACCTTGTTAAAAACCGTGCTATTGTATGGCATGACGATACTCAAGGAGCGACATTTGATGTGGTCGCTATTCCTGAGGAATTGAAAGAAGAGTCCAGAAAATATCGTGGAATGCTTATCGAAGAGGTAGCTGCATATGATGAGAACTTACTGGAAAAATATATGGAGGATGAAGACTCTATTACGGAAGATGAAGTGCATGCTGCCCTTCGTGCCGCTGTAATGGATATGTCTATTATTCCTATGATTTGTGGGTCTGCATTTAAAAATAAAGGTGTTCAGTTTTTATTAGATGCTGTATGTCGTTATTTACCTGCTCCTACAGATAAAGAGGGTATTTATGGTATCAATCCTAATACCGAAGAAAAAGAATTGCGTAGACCAGATGTGAATGAGCCTTTTGCCGCTCTTGCATTTAAAATTGCTACAGACCCATTTGTTGGTCGTTTAGCTTTCTTCCGCGCTTATTCTGGACGTCTAGATGCGGGTTCTTACATTCTTAACAACCGCTCAGGTAAAAAAGAACGTATTTCACGTATTTATCAGATGCACTCTAACAAACAAAATGCTATCGATTATATCGAGGCAGGAGACATAGGTGCAGCAGTAGGTTTTAAAGACATCAAGACTGGGGATACCATGACTGATGAAAAGCACCCTATTGTTTTGGAATCAATGGACTTTCCAGATCCAGTTATCGGTATCGCAGTAGAGCCAAAAACTAAGGCAGATGTGGATAAAATGGGTATGGCTTTAGCTAAACTTGCTGAAGAAGATCCTACATTCCAGGTTAGAACTGATGAAGCCTCAGGACAGACGATTATCTCTGGAATGGGTGAGTTACACTTAGACATTATTGTGGACCGTATGCGTCGCGAGTTTAAGGTGGAGCTTAATCAAGGTCAACCGCAAGTAGAGTATAAAGAAGCTATTACAAGAGCTGCAACTCACAGAGAAACTTATAAAAAGCAATCTGGTGGTCGTGGTAAATTTGGAGACATTGTATTTACTATTGAGCCTGCTGAACCAACGGAGGAAGGTAAAATAGAAGAAGGTCTTCAATTTGTAAATAAAATCAAAGGTGGTAATGTTCCTAAGGAATTTATCCCTGCCATTGAGAAAGGTTTTCGTGAATCAATGAAAGCAGGTCCTCTTGCCGGATTTGAGATGGATAGTATGAGAGTAACATTGACTGATGGATCGTTCCACCCTGTGGATTCTGATGCACTTTCATTTGAACTTGCTGCTAAAATGGGTTATAAGGCTTCTGCAAAATCTGCTGGTGCTGTAATTCTAGAACCTATTATGAAACTTGAAGTTATTACTCCAGAAGAAAACATGGGTGATATCGTAGGTGACCTTAACCGTCGTCGTGGTCAAGTGAATGATATGAGTGACCGTAATGGTGCTAAGGTTGTTAAAGCTGATGTGCCGTTGTCTGAGATGTTTGGTTATGTAACAACCTTACGTACGCTTTCTTCTGGTCGCGCAACTTCCACAATGTCATTTTCACATTATGCTGAGACTCCTTCTAACATTAGTGAAGAAGTAATCGCAGCAACAAAAGGTAACAATTAATATTTCAAACGATGAGTCAAAAAATCAGAATTAAACTTAAGTCTTACGATTATATGCTGGTGGATAAATCTGCTGAAAAAATCGTAAAAACTGTAAAAAGTACAGGTGCTGTTGTAACTGGACCTATTCCACTTCCAACACACAAAAAAATCTTTACAGTATTAAGATCTCCTCACGTAAATAAAAAATCTCGTGAGCAGTTTCAATTGAGTTCCTACAAGAGGCTTCTTGACATTTATAGTTCTTCTTCAAAGACTATAGATGCGCTTATGAAGTTAGAGCTTCCTAGTGGAGTTGAAGTGGAAATCAAGGTATAATTATTATACGAACGATAGTAAAATTGATATGTACCGCTTTTGTGAAAGCGGTACATTCTAAAAAGTTTTTAAATAACAATTAATTAAATAAATATGTCTGGGTTAATAGGAAGAAAAATCGGAATGACTAGTATTTATGACGAGAATGGTAAGAATATGCCATGTACGATCATAGAGGCGGGTCCTTGCGTTGTTACCCAAGTCAGAACTGAAGAGGTAGACGGATACGCTGCTTTGCAATTAGGTTTCGATGACAAATCAGACAAGAATGCTTCTAAAGCAGCTCAAGGGCACTTTAAGAAAGCAGGAACTGGTGTCAAGAGAAAAGTTGCTGAATTCAAACGTTTTGATAAGGAGTACAATTTAGGTGATTCAGTCACCGTAGATATGTTCACAGAAGGTGAATTTGTCGATGTGGCGGGAACGTCAAAAGGTAAAGGTTTTCAAGGTGTTGTGAAACGTCACGGTTTTGGTGGTGTTGGACAAGCGACACATGGTCAACACAACCGTTTAAGAGCTCCTGGTTCTATCGGTGCTGCGTCTTATCCTGCACGTGTATTCAAAGGAATGCGCATGGGTGGTCAGATGGGTAACGAAAAAGTAAAAGTTCAAAATTTAAGAGTATTAAAAGTTGTTTCTGAAAAGAACCTTTTAGTGGTGAAAGGTTGTATACCTGGACATAAAAACTCTTATGTAATCGTACAGAAATAATGAAGATAGCAGTATTAGATTTAAAAGGAAAAGAAACTGGCCGTCAGGTAGAGTTATCTGATGATATTTTTGGTATCGAGCCTAGTGAGCATGCTATTTATTTAGATGTGAAGCAGTATTTGGCAAATCAGCGTCAAGGTACACACAAAGCTAAGGCACGTGCAGAGATTACAGGAAGTACACGTAAGATAAAGAAGCAAAAAGGAACAGGTACAGCTCGTGCTGGTTCTATCAAGTCTCCTATCTTTAGAGGTGGTGGTCGTATTTTCGGTCCATTGCCCCGTAGTTATTCATTTAAACTGAATAAAGGACAGAAGAGACTAGCTCGTAGAAGTGCATTAAGCAAAAAGGTTGCTGAAGGTATGTTAACCGTAGTTGAGAACTTCAATTTTGAGGCACCAAGGACAAAGGATTTTATTGAAGTTTTAGAAGGTTTAGGACTTAATAATAAAAAATCCCTATTTGTGTTGGGTGGATCAAATAATAATGTATATTTGTCTTCGCGAAATTTGAAGGGCTCTGATGTGATAACAAACTCAGAATTAAGCACTTACAAAATTTTAAATGCTGCTAACGTAGTACTTTTGGAAGGTTCGCTAGAAGGAATTCAAGAAACTTTAAGTAAATAAGTTATGAGCATTTTAATAAAACCTATTATTACTGAGAAGGCAACTAGAGATAGTGAGCTCCTAAATCGTTACGGTTTTGAAGTGTCTTCCAAGGCTAATAAAGTTCAAATCAAAAAAGAAGTTGAAGCGTCTTATGGGGTAACTGTTCTTAAAGTAAGAACGATGAACACTCGTATCAATCGCAATACTAAATATACTAAATCAGGGATTCAAGTTGGTAAAACTAGTGCTCGTAAAAAAGCATTTGTACAACTTAAAGATGGTGAAACCATTGATCTTTATAGTAATCTATAATTAAAAGACAATAATGTCAGTAAGAAAATTAAAACCTGTAACTCCTGGACAGCGATTTAGAGTTGTAAATGGCTACGACGCCATTACAACTGATAAGCCGGAGAAGAGTTTACTCGCTCCGAAAAAACGTTCAGGTGGTCGTAATGATAGTGGTCGTATGACTATGCGTTACAAAGGTGGTGGTCATAAAAGACGCTACCGTATCATCGATTTCAAAAGAAATCATCACGGTGTTCCAGCAACTGTTGCTAGCATAGAGTACGATCCAAACCGTACCGCTTTTATCGCTCTTGTGAATTATCAGGATGGTGAAAAGCGTTATATCGTAGCACAGAACGGCCTTAAGGTAGGTCAGAATATCGTGTCTGGTGAAACGGCACTTCCAGAGGTTGGAAATGCTATGAAACTATCGCAAATTCCGTTAGGATCAATCATTAGTTGTATTGAATTGCGCCCAGGTCAAGGAGCTACTATTGCTCGTAGTGCTGGTTCTTTTTCCCAGTTGATGGCAAGAGATGGCAAGTACGCTAGGGTTAAAATGCCTTCAGGAGAAACGAGATTGATTTTGCAAGAATGTCTTGCTACTATAGGTGCTGTTTCTAACAGTGATCACCAATTAGTGGTAGGTGGTAAGGCAGGTAGATCTAGATGGTTAGGTAGAAGACCTAGAACTCGTCCAGTAGTGATGAACCCTGTTGATCACCCAATGGGTGGTGGAGAAGGTAAGTCTTCTGGAGGTCATCCAAGATCTCGTAATGGTATTCCTGCTAAAGGATATCGTACACGCGACAAGAATAAAGCAAGTACTCAATATATAATAGAACGTAGAAAGAAATAAATTATGGCTCGTTCACTTAAAAAAGGACCTTACGTATTTCATAAACTTGAATCTAAGGTGGCTCAAAACATTGAGTCGGGAAAGAAAACTGTTATCAAAACTTGGTCACGTGCATCTATGATCACACCAGATTTTGTTGGTCAAACAATTGCTGTTCATAATGGACGTCAGTTTGTTCCTGTGTTTGTTACAGAAAACATGGTTGGACACAAACTTGGTGAATTTTCACCTACTAGATCCTATAGGGGTCATGGTGGTGCAAAGAACAAAGGTAAAAAATAAGCTAAGCTATGGGAGTTCGTAAACGACAAACGGCTGAAAGGCTAAAAGAAGAGAGAAGTAAAATTGCTTTTGCAAAGCTTAATAATTGCCCTACTTCACCTCGTAAAATGAGATTAGTGGCTGATATAATCAGAGGAAAAAAAGTGGAGGATGCTTTAAACATTCTTAAGTTTTCTTCCAAAGAAGCTGCTAGAAGATTGGACAAGCTTGTGCTTAGTGCTGTTGCAAATTGGCAGGCTAAGAATGAAGATGCTGATGTAGCTGAAGCCGGTCTTATTATCAAAGAGATAAGAGTTGACGGTGGTGCAATGTTAAAAAGGTTGCGTCCTGCTCCACAGGGTAGAGCGCATAGAATAAGAAAAAGATCAAACCATGTTACTCTTGTGTTAGGTCAAACTAATACCGTAGAGGCTAACTAAAATATTTATGGGACAGAAAACAAATCCAATAGGAAATCGTTTAGGTATCATCCGCGGATGGGAATCTAACTGGTATGGTGGAAATGACTATGGAGATAAGTTAGCAGAGGATGATAAAATACGTAAGTATATTCATGCTCGTTTATCAAAGGCAAGCGTATCTCGCATTATCATTGAGCGCACTTTGAAACTGGTTACGGTTACTATTACAACTGCTAGACCTGGTATTATTATCGGTAAAGGTGGTTCTGAAGTAGATCGTTTAAAAGAAGAATTGAAAAAAATATCTGGTAAGGATGTTCAAATCAATATTCATGAGATCAAGAGACCTGAATTAGATGCTCATTTAGTTGGCTCTAGTATTGCAAGACAAATTGAAAACCGTATCTCCTATAGACGCGCTATCAAAATGGCTATTGCAGCTGCTATGAGAATGAATGCTGAGGGTATCAAAGTTCAAATCTCCGGTAGATTAAATGGTGCGGAGATGGCAAGATCTGAATATTTTAAAGATGGTCGTATACCGCTTTCTACTTTTCGTGCTGACATAGACTATGCATTAGTTGAGTCACACACTACTTATGGTAGAATAGGAGTGAAGGTCTGGATTATGAAAGGTGAGGTTTATGGTAAACGTGATCTTTCTCCTCTAGTAGGACTTGCAAAGAAACAACAAGGAAATAAAGGTGGTGGTGCTAACCCTCGTGGTGGTAGTAGTCGTCGTCGTCGAAATAATAATAGCTAGAAATGTTACAACCTAGAAAAACAAAATTTAGAAAACAGCAAAAGGGTCGCATGAAAGGTGATTCTGGACGTGGTAACCAGCTAGCCTACGGGACTTTTGGAATTAAATCGTTAGATACTAATTTCATCAACTCCAGGCAAATTGAGGCAGCACGTATTGCGGCGACTCGATTTATGAAGAGAGAAGGTTCTTTGTGGATTAAAATATTTCCGGACAAGCCTATTACTAAGAAGCCTCTCGAGGTTCGTATGGGTAAAGGTAAGGGTAATGTTGAGTATTGGGCAGCGGTTGTTAAACCAGGTAGAATTCTTTTTGAAATTTCTGGTGTACCTCAAGCTGTTGCGCAAGAGGCGTTACGTCTGGCAGCACAAAAATTACCAGTTAAAACTAAATTCATAGTCGCTCGCGATTATCAAGAATAGATTTGAGTCATGAAACAATCAGAAGTTAAAGGATATTCCCAAGAGGAATTAAAAGACAAACTTGTGGAATCACAAGTTGCTTACGGAGATTTAAAGAGAACTCATAGTATGTCACCATTAGATAATCCTACACAGATTACTAAATTGCGTAAGACTATTGCGAGAATCAAGACGGCGATCAATAATAAATAGTGTGACTATGGAGACTAGAAATTTAAGAAAAGAACGTGTAGGAGTTGTTAAGAGTAACAAAATGGATAAAAGCATTGTGGTTACTGAAGTCAAAAGACAAAAGCACCCTATGTATGGAAAGTTTGTTCTGAAGACAAAAAAATATGTTGCTCATGATGAAAAGAATGAGTGCAATGAAGGCGATACTGTACGTATTATGGAGACTCGTCCTTTAAGTAAGTCTAAGAATTGGAGATTAGTAGAAATATTAGAAAGAGCTAAGTAATGGTACAACAAGAATCTAGATTAAAAGTAGCTGACAATACTGGTGCAAAGGAAGTTCTTTGTATACGTGTATTGGGCGGTACTAAAAGGAGATATGCTTCCGTAGGAGACAAAATTGTTGTTTCTGTTAAGGAGTCTACTCCGAATGGTAATATAAAGAAGGGTGCAGTTTCAACTGCAGTTGTTGTACGTACTAAGAAAGAGGTAAGGAGACCAGATGGTTCTTACATCCGTTTTGACGACAATGCTTGTGTTTTATTAAACCCAACTTCTGACATGAGAGGTACTCGTGTTTTTGGACCAGTTGCACGTGAATTACGTGACCGACAGTTCATGAAAATTGTTTCACTCGCTCCAGAAGTTCTATAATAAAAAATTATGGCAAAGTTAAAAATTAAAACAGGGGATACGGTTAGAGTTATTGCTGGAGAACATAAAGGTTCTGAAGGTAAGATATCTAAGGTGTTTATTGTAAAAAATAAAGCAATCGTTGAAGGTGTTAATATGGTTTCTAAACATGAGAAGCCTAGTGCAACAAATCCTCAAGGAGGAATAAAAGAAAAAGAAGCTGCGTTACATGTTTCAAACCTTTCCTTAATAGATAAGAACGGTAAGAATACCAAAATTGGTTACGAATCAAAAGATGGTAAAAATGTACGTATTGCTAAAACAACTAAAGAAGTTATATAATCATGTCGTATTTACCAAGACTTAAAGGAGAATATAGAGAGCGTATTGCTGGGGCTTTACAGACAGAGTTTTCATACAAAAACGTTATGGAAATTCCTAAGCTACAGAAAATAGTGCTTAGCCGGGGAGTAGGTGGAGCTGTTGCTGACAAAAAATTGATTGATTATGCTCTAGAGGAGTTTACAACAATCACTGGTCAAAAAGCCGTTGCTACCCTTTCAAAAAAGGATGTTGCTTCGTTTAAACTACGTAAAGGAATGCCTATTGGTGTTAAAGTTACGTTGCGTGGTGATCGTATGTATGAGTTTTTAGATCGTTTCGTAACTGTTGCTCTTCCGAGAGTAAGAGATTTCCAAGGAATAAAAGCAGATGGATTTGATGGTAGAGGTAATTATAACTTAGGTATTACTGAGCAAATTATCTTTCCTGAAATTAATATAGATAAGGTAAACAAAATCTCTGGTATGGATATTACATTTGTAACCAGTGCTGATACTGATAAAGAAGCAAAATCGCTTCTTGCAGAATTAGGCTTACCTTTTAAAAAGAACTAATTAGAGATGGCAAAAGAATCAATGAAAGCGCGTGAGCGCAAGCGTCAAGCACTAGTGGATAAATATGCCGCTAAGAGAAAAGCTTTAAAAGAAGCAGGTGACTATGAAGAGTTGCAAAAGCTTCCAAAAAATGCTTCTCCCGTTCGTTTACACAATCGGTGTAAGTTAACTGGTCGACCTAAGGGTTATATGAGACAATTTGGTGTTTCTCGTGTAATGTTTAGACAAATGGCTAATCAAGGTTTAATTCCTGGCGTTAAAAAGGCTAGTTGGTAATAGCTTAAAGATATAATTATGAATACAGATCCAATCGCAGATTATCTTACTAGAATAAGGAACGCCGTTAGAGCAAATCACAGAGTTGTTGATATTCCTGCATCTAAAGTAAAAAAAGAAATAACTAAGATCCTATTTGATCAAGGTTATATTCTAAGTTATAAGTTTGAAGATACTTCAGCTCAACAAAATATAAAGATCGCTTTAAAGTACGATCGGGACACTAAGGAATCTGTCATTAAAGATTTACAGCGTCTATCTAAGCCTGGTTTACGTAAGTATTCTGGTGCTACTGAGTTGCCACGTGTTCTTAATGGTCTTGGGATCGCTATCATTTCTACCTCTAGAGGTGTTATGACCGATAAGCAAGCTCGTTCAGAAAATGTTGGTGGAGAAGTCCTTTGTTACGTTTATTAATATACAGTTATGTCTAGAATAGGAAAGAATCCGGTGGCTATACCTGCTGGTGTATCGGTAAAAGTTGAAAATAAGGAAATCATCGTGGAAGGTAAGCTTGGAAAGTTAGTTCAATCTTACGCCGATGTTAGTATAGAAGTTGACGGGGAGCATGTTATTGTGAGTCGTCCTTCAGATGCCAAAGATCACAGAGCTAAACACGGTCTTTACAGGTCGTTGATAGATAATATGGTTCATGGTGTTTCTACTGGATGGTCCAAACATTTGGAGCTTGTAGGTGTTGGTTATAGAGCATCTAATCAAGGTCAAAAGTTAGACTTAGCATTGGGATTTTCACATAACATCGTTTTGAACATTGCACCTGAGGTGCAGATTGAAACGGTTTCTGAAAAAGGTAAAAATCCTGTCATTAAATTGACTTCCTTTGATAAGCAATTGGTTGGTCAGGTAGCCGCTAAGATTAGAGGTTTCCGCCCACCAGAGCCTTATAAGGGTAAAGGTGTTAAGTTTGTAGGAGAAATAATTAGAAGAAAAGCTGGTAAATCAGCATAATTTATATTTATTATGGCAATTTCAAAGTCAGCGAGAAGAATAAAAATCCGTAAGCGTATTCGTAAAACGGTAAATGGTACGGCTAGCCGTCCTAGATTATCTGTTTTTAGAAGTAATAAAGAGATTTATGCTCAGGTAATTAACGATGTAGATGGAGTGACCATCGCATCAGCCTCATCACGTGAGCTTAAATCTAATAGTCCTAAAGCAGAAGCTGCCAAAGAAGTTGGTAAAGTTTTAGCTGAAAAGGCTAAAGCTGCTGGTGTTGAAACTGTTTCTTTTGATAGAGGTGGTTATTTGTACCACGGTCGTGTTCTTTCTCTTGCAGAGGGAGCTCGTGAAGGAGGTCTTAAATTTTAATCTGAAACATTTAATATAATGTACCAAAAATATAAAAATGTAGAAACGGTGAAGCCAAGTGGTCTTGAGCTTAAGGATCGTTTAGTAGGTGTTCAACGTGTTACCAAGGTAACAAAAGGTGGTCGTGCATTCGGTTTCTCAGCAATAGTTGTTATTGGTGATGAAAATGGTGTCGTAGGTCATGGTTTAGGTAAGTCTAAAGAAGTTTCTGAGGCTATATCTAAGTCTGTTGAGGACGCTAAGAAAAACCTAGTTCGTATACCATTGAGAAAAGGAACTATTCCTCACGAGCAAAAAGGTAAGTTTGGTGGCGCAAGAGTTTTATTGATGCCAGCTTCAGCCGGTACCGGTGTTATTGCTGGTGGAGCTATTAGAGCGGTTCTTGAGGCTGTTGGTGTTCACGATGTACTTAGTAAGAACCAAGGTTCTTCAAATCCTCATAACGTAGTGAAGGCTACTTTTGATGCACTATTGCAATTGCGTAATGCAGAAACAGTGGCAAAGCAACGAGGTATTTCATTAGATAAAGTTTTTAACGGATAATCATTGTCATGGCTATATTAAAGGTAAAGAAAGTACGTAGTGCCATCAATAGGACGGCAAGACAAAAAAGAACACTAGAATCTCTAGGTTTAAGAAAAATGAATCAAGTTGTAGAGCATGAAGATACTTCGGCGATACAAGGTATGATCGCTAAAGTTCAACATTTAGTCTCTGTAGAGAAGGCTTAAAAAATATTAAAATGGGTTTACACAATTTAAAACCAGCTGAAGGTTCCGTGAAAAATGCTGCCAAGATTATTGGTCGTGGTCAGGGATCTGGAAAAGGTGGTACTGCTACTCGTGGTCACAAGGGAGCAAAATCTAGATCAGGTTATTCTAAGAAAGTAGGTTTCGAAGGGGGTCAAATGCCACTGCAACGTCGTGTTCCTAAGTTTGGTTTTACCAATATTAATAGAAAGGAATATGCCGGTGTTAATCTTGATGTAATTCAGGCTTATTACGACGCGGGGCGTTTTACAGATACCATTTCCATTCAAGATCTTATATCTGAAAGATTGGTTACTAAAAACGACTTGGTTAAAGTATTGGGTCGCGGTGATATCAAAGCATCGATTACTATATCAGCACACAAATTCACTGCAACTGCTAAGGCTGCTATTGAAAAAGTAGGTGGACAAGCACAAACAGTTTAATTTTTCTAGATGAAGTTAATTGAAAATTTAAAAAATATCTGGAAGATAGAAGAACTAAGGGATCGTATTATAATGACCTTTAGCTTGCTACTTGTTTATAGATTTGGTGCTCAAATTACCTTACCTGGTATTGATTCAACTCAATTAGTAGGTTTAGCCTCTAATTTCAAAGATGGGATAGGAGGTATTCTTAATGCCTTTACAGGTGGAGCTTTCGCAAAGGCGTCGGTTTTTGCTTTGGGTATTATGCCTTATATCTCAGCCAGTATTGTTGTTCAATTAATGGGTATTGCTATTCCTTATTTACAAAAGCTTCAAAAAGAAGGTGAGTCAGGAAGGAAAAAAATTAACCAAATTACCAGATGGCTTACCATAGGTAT
This sequence comes from Nonlabens sp. Ci31, assembly GCF_012974865.1. Taxonomy (NCBI): domain Bacteria; kingdom Pseudomonadati; phylum Bacteroidota; class Flavobacteriia; order Flavobacteriales; family Flavobacteriaceae; genus Nonlabens; species Nonlabens sp. Ci31. Next base: position 1,993,439 of record NZ_CP043633.1, read on the forward strand.
TTGTCTTATACAAGCTCCTAGTTATATGCTTTCATTGAGTTCACTAGGTGTTCCTGATTCAGCATTTATGATGCAAGATCAACAAACCTTATTTTTAGTCTTAAGTACTATAATTTTGGTCACTGGTTGTGTGTTTGCTATGTGGCTTGGTGAAAAAATAACCGATAAAGGTATTGGGAACGGTATATCGTTGTTAATAATGGTAGGTATTATTGCTACGCTGCCTCAAGCATTTATTCAAGAAGTTGGTTCTCGTATAGACGGCGTAGGAAGTTGGTTCCTTATTATCGTAGAGGTTGTTATTTGGCTCTTAATCATTGCAGCTTGTATTATGCTGGTTATGGGAGTAAGAAAAATACCGGTTCAATACGCTCGAAGATCAGCGACTGGCGGGTATGAGAAAAATGTTTTCGGATCTCGTCAATATATTCCGTTAAAGTTAAACGCTTCTGGGGTAATGCCTATTATCTTTGCGCAAGCAATAATGTTTGTTCCTTCGGCAATAGGTCAAATGGATGCGTCGTGGGCAAAGTCAATTGGAACAGCGTACAGTGATATATTTGGTTTTTGGTACAACCTTACTTTTGCCTTACTAATAATTGTATTTACATACTTTTATACGGCAATAACGGTACCGACTAATAAAATGGCTGATGATTTGAAGCGCAATGGTGGTTTTATACCTGGTATACGTCCAGGGACTGAAACGTCAGAGTATTTAGATCGTATCATGTCTCAAATCACATTGCCTGGTTCTTTGTTTTTGGCCGCAGTGGCTATTTTTCCAGCAGTTATTTCATTAATGGGAGTTACCCAGTCATGGGCTTTGTTCTATGGGGGTACGTCTTTATTAATTATGGTAGGTGTCGCAATAGATACGATGCAACAAATAAACTCTTATCTTCTTAATCGTCATTATGACGGTTTGATAAAGACTGGTAAGAATAGAAAAGCAGTAGCATAATGGCAAAACAATCAGCAATAGAACAAGATGGTTCCATTATAGAAGCGCTCTCAAACGCTATGTTTAGAGTGGAGTTGGAGAATGGACATATTGTAACTGCGCATATATCAGGTAAGATGCGTATGCACTATATAAAATTATTACCTGGAGATAAAGTAAAATTAGAAATGAGTCCTTACGATTTATCGAAAGCAAGGATCACTTATAGATACTAATATGAAAGTAAGAGCGTCAATTAAAAAGAGAAGTGCTGACTGTAAGATAGTTCGTCGTAAAGGGCGTCTATACGTCATTAACAAAAAGAATCCTAAATTTAAACAAAGACAAGGTTAAGCTATGGCTAGAATTGCAGGGGTAGATATACCTAAAAACAAACGTGGAGAAATAGCATTAACTTACATTTACGGTGTAGGTAGGAATCGCGCAAAGGATGTTCTTATTGCTAGTGGTGTTAGCATTGATAAAAAGGTTAACGACTGGGATGATGATGAGATAGGAAAGATCCGTGCCGCTATTGGTGAATTCACCATAGAAGGTGAGTTGAGATCTGAAACTCAAGTCAACATCAAACGTCTTATGGACATAGGTTGTTACAGAGGTGTTCGTCACAGATCTGGTCTTCCATTAAGGGGACAACGTACTAAGAATAATTCTCGTACACGTAAAGGAAAACGTAAGACTGTTGCTAACAAAAAGAAAGCAACTAAATAATAAGTAACTGATATGGCAAAGTCTAAAACAGTAGCTAAAAAGCGCAAAGTAATTGTTGATAGTGTAGGGGAAGCTCACATTTCTTCATCATTCAATAACATTTTGATTTCGCTTACAAATAAAAAAGGTGAGGTGATCTCATGGTCATCTGCCGGGAAAATGGGTTTTCGTGGTTCTAAAAAGAATACTCCATATGCAGCACAACTTGCCGCTGAGGATTGTTCTAAAGTAGCTCACGAAGCTGGTTTACGTAAAATTAAGGCATATGTTAAGGGACCAGGTAATGGTCGTGAGAGTGCTATACGTTCGATTCATAATGCAGGAATTGAAGTAACGGAAATAATTGATGTTACTCCTTTACCGCATAATGGTTGTCGTCCACCGAAAAGAAGAAGAGTTTAATTTAATTTTAATATCGAGTAGTTATTAGATCATTGAAGGATATAGACCTGAATTCATGATACACAACTCACAAAATTTATAAAAATGGCAAGATATAGAGGTCCTAAGGCAAAAATTGCTCGTAGATTCAGAGAACCAATTTTTGGCCCTAGTAAAGCTTTGGAGAAGAAAAATTATCCTCCAGGTATGCACGGTAACGCAAGACGTCGTGGAAAAGAATCTGAATACGCGGTTCAGTTAAAGGAAAAACAAAAAGCTAAATATACCTACGGTATCTTAGAAAAGCAATTCAGACTTATGTTTGAAAAGGCTACTCGAAGTACAGGTATAACGGGTGAAGTTTTATTACAGTTATGTGAATCTCGTTTGGATAATGTAGTCTACAGAATGGGAATTGCTAGAACTCGTAGAGGTTCTAGACAGTTGGTTTCACACAGGCACATTACCGTTAATGGACAACTAGTAAATATCCCTTCGTACCAATTGAAACCTGGTGATGAAGTTGCTGTTCGTGAAAAATCTAAATCACTATCTGCTATTGATGATTCTTTGTCTAGTAATGATCGTGTTTACGATTTTATTACTTTCAATAAAGCTTCTTTAAAAGGTGCATTTGTTAGCGTTCCAGAACGTTTGCAAATTCCCGAAAATATCAAGGAACAGTTGATCGTAGAATTGTACTCTAAATAATAACCAACTCATTAAGTAATCTTATGGCAATATTAAATTTCCAAAAGCCGGATAAAGTAATCATGATTGATTCAACTGATTTCGAAGGAAAATTCGAATTCAGACCTTTAGAACCAGGTTACGGACTTACCGTTGGTAATGCACTTAGAAGAGTACTTTTATCTTCATTAGAAGGATTTGCAATTACCTCCATACGTATTGAAGGTGTAGATCATGAATTTTCTACTATCGAAGGCGTTGTTGAAGACGTAACTGAAATTATTTTAAATTTCAAACAAGTTCGTTTCAGAAGGCAAATCGACGAAGTAGATAGCGAAGTAGTAAATGTATCATTCTCAGGTAAAGATCAATTTACTGCAGGTGATTTACAGAAGCATATTTCAGGCTTTCAAGTATTGAATCCTGATATGGTGATTTGTAATACAGAAAGCAGCGTAAGTTTGAACCTAGAGTTGACTATTGAAAAAGGTCGTGGATATGTTCCTGCTGAAGAGAATAAGAATGCAAATGCTGCCATCGGTACCATTGCAATTGATTCTATCTTTACGCCTATCAAAAATGTAAAGTACAGCATTGAAAATTACCGTGTGGAGCAAAAAACCGACTTTGAAAAGTTAGTTTTTGAAATCATTACAGACGGGAGTATTCATCCTAAGCATGCGCTTACCGAAGCTGCTAAGACGTTGATCCACCACTTTATGTTGTTTTCTGATGAGAGAATTACTTTGGAGGCAGATGAAATAGCACAGACAGAAACTTATGATGAAGAAAGTCTTCATATGCGTCAGCTTCTTAAGACTAAATTAGTAGACATGGAACTCTCAGTAAGAGCGTTGAATTGTCTTAAGGCTGCCGAAGTGGAAACACTTGGTGATTTAGTTTCTTACAATAAAAATGATTTGATGAAATTCAGGAATTTTGGTAAGAAATCACTAACAGAGTTGGAAGAATTAGTAAATATCAAAGGTTTAAACTTTGGTATGGATCTAGCGAAATATAAATTAGACCGTGACTAGGTTGATCCTAGTTGAAGAATATAACAGAAAATGAAACACGGAAAAAAAGTAAATCACTTAAGTAGAAAAACGGCACACCGCAAGGCTATGTTGTCAAATATGAGCTGCTCTCTAATTGAGCATAAGCGTATTAATACTACTGTAGCAAAAGCAAAAGCGCTTAAACAATTTGTTGAGCCTTTAATAACTAAATCCAAAGAAGATACTACTCACAATAGAAGATTGGTATTTGCTAAACTTAGAAGTAAGGAAGCAGTTACAGAACTTTTTAGAGACGTAGCTTCTAAAATTGGGGATCGTCCAGGCGGTTATACGAGAATCATAAAAATGGGTAACAGACTTGGTGATAATGCTGATATGGCGATGATCGAATTGGTTGACTATAATGAAACTTATAAGTTAGAAGCTGGTGCCAAAAAGGCAACTACTCGTCGTAGTAGAAGAGGTAAATCAACAACTGCTGAGCCAGTTACTGAAACCAAAACAAATGAAGAAGAATAATTTTCTTTATAAATTGTAGAAAAAGGATCAATGAATATTTCATTGATCCTTTTTTTTTGAATTATTTTTGAATATAAATTGATTATGGGATATCTAGAAAAAAAAGATGCCATTATTTTGTTGGAAGACGGAACAATTTTCCACGGTAAGGCAGTAGGAAAAGGCGGTACAGCCACAGGAGAAATATGTTTTAATACGGGAACTACTGGTTATCAAGAGATCTTTACAGATCCTTCCTATTACGGGCAGTTAATGGTAACTACTAATGCGCACATCGGTAATTACGGCGTAAAGTTCACTGATGAAGAGTCAGATTCTATTAAGATTGCTGGATTAGTATGTAAAAACTTTTCTGAGGTATTTTCAAGAGAATCGGCAGATGGGGATTTACTATCACTACTTAAAAAGAAAAACCTCGTCATATTGTCAGATGTGGATACACGTGCACTCGTTTCTTATATCAGAGATCATGGAGCTCAAAACGCCATCATATCTTCAGAGTTGGATGATGTTGAAAAATTAAAATCACAACTATTACAAGTTCCTTCTATGAAGGGGTTGGAATTGGCTTCTAAAGTTTCCTGTACGGAGCCCTATTATTTTGGTGATGAAAATGCGAGTATAAAAGTTTCTGCTTTAGATTTAGGTATTAAAAAGAATATCTTGCGCAACTTAGCTGCTAGAGGAGTATATATAAAGGTTTTTCCTTATAATTCTTCTTTTGAAGAAATGAAATCTTTTGAACCGGATGGTTACTTCTTATCTAATGGCCCTGGTGATCCAGAACCTTTGACATCAGCAATTCAAACTGCTAAAGATATTATGGAAGCTGAAGTTCCCTTATTTGGAATATGCCTAGGTCATCAGATTATTGCTTTAGCAAGTGGTATTTCAACTTTTAAGATGCATAACGGTCACAGAGGTATCAATCATCCCATTATGAACGTAGAAACTGGTAAAGGAGAAATTACATCTCAGAACCATGGTTTTGCTATCAATAGAGAAGAGACGGAACAAAATAAAAATATTAAAATCACACATTATCACCTAAACGATAATACGGTAGCTGGAATCAAACATGTATCTAAGCCATGTTTTTCTGTACAATACCATCCAGAAGCAGGTCCAGGTCCTAATGACGCTACCTACTTATTTGATCAATTTATTAATTTAATTCATTCCAATAAAAAAGTTACAGCATGAGCACAATTATAGAAGTACACGCCAGACAAATATTTGATTCAAGAGGAAATCCTACGGTAGAAGTTGATGTGTTTACATCAAATGGTATTATGGGAAGAGCTGCTGTACCATCAGGAGCATCTACCGGAGAACATGAGGCAGTAGAATTAAGAGATGGAGGTAAATCCTATATGGGTAAAGGTGTAGGTAAAGCAGTTAACAATGTCAACACCCTTATCGCAGAAGAACTTTTAGGAACATCTGTTTTTGAACAAGCTTACATAGATCAATTAATGATTGATTTAGACGGTACGCCCAACAAAGCAAAATTAGGAGCAAACGCTATTCTAGGTGTTTCTCTAGCTTGTGCCAAAGCAGCTGCAAACGAATTGAACCAGCCTTTGTATAAATACATAGGAGGAATAAGTGCTTGTATGCTTCCAGTTCCTATGATGAATATTATAAACGGAGGCTCGCACAGTGATGCACCTATAGCATTTCAAGAATTTATGGTCATGCCAGTAGAAGCAGAGAGTTTTTCTCAGGCACTACAAATGGGTACAGAGATTTTTCACCATTTGAAAAAAGTACTTCACGACAGAGGTTTAAGCACAGCAGTAGGTGATGAAGGTGGGTTTGCTCCCAAATTAGAAGGTACTGAAGATGCTTTAGACACGATATTACTAGCGATCAAAAACGCTGGATACGAGCCAGGGAAACAAATAATGATTGCCTTAGATTGTGCTGCCGCTGAATTCTTTGTAAATGGTAAGTACGACTACACAAAATTTGAAGGAGCATCTGCTGTGATCAGGTCTTCTGAAGAACAAGCTACCTATCTAGCTGAGCTTGCAGATAAATATCCAATCATCTCTATCGAAGATGGTATGGATGAGAACGATTGGGAGGGATGGAAAATCTTAACTGAAAAAGCAGGTCATAAAATACAGCTGGTAGGAGATGATCTTTTTGTTACTAATGTAGAGCGCCTTTCTAAAGGAATTGAAAATGATATCGCAAATTCCATTCTAATTAAAGTGAATCAAATAGGTACACTTACAGAAACAATTGCGGCTGTCACCATGGCTCATAAAGCAGGTTACACGTCAGTAATGTCTCATCGAAGCGGAGAAACAGAAGATAATACTATTGCAGATCTTGCTGTAGCACTCTCTACTGGTCAGATCAAAACAGGTTCTGCTTCCCGTTCTGATCGTATGGCAAAGTACAATCAGTTGCTTCGTATTGAAGAAGAGCTTGCAGACTCCGCTTATTATCCAGGTAGAAAAGCATTTCAATTGTAATAGTTCCCTTTTAGTTTCGCTTTCGCGAAAGCGGAACACAAAAAAGCCATCTGTAATATAGATGGCTTTTTTATTTGTTCGTAGGGTACAAAATTGGACTGTACTTATATTATAAATCGATGAAATGCATAAAAAATCAATAAAAAGTAAGAATTAGAAGATATATTTAAAAAACAAGGTCAAACTGTTGTTTATTAGTGGTTCCAAAAACTAACTCAGATGAATCGAATTTTATTTTTTTCTTGTCTTTTACTAGTACCTTTTTTTAATACCGCCCAAGTGATATGGGAAACAGCTGATCAACAAGAGGTTGCCAAAATACCTTCTGAAGAAAGAGGTATTCAACCACATACCTTTAACCTGATTAAAATTAACCCGCAAGCTTTAAGCGATAAGTTAGTAGCTGCTCCAGATCGTTTTTCTGGAACAAATGGGATTGCAATCGATTTTCCTACTGGAAATGACACCTTTGAAACTTTTATGGTTTATGATTCTGGAGCTATGGCCAAAGGATTAAAAAGACAGTTTCCTAAGGTTCGTTCTTATTTTGGTAAGAGTGTGGATAATAATCTGAATACCATTTATTTTACCATCACTCCTCAAGGCTTTAGGGGTTTAATTACTGGGGAGAAAATTATTTATATGGACCCTTATGCTAAGAGTGTTCCTAATATTATCATGTCATACAACCGTAAGCATGTAACTAGAAGAGGTACGGAGTCCTACGAATGTCAAGTAAGGGATGAATTAACAGCCGGTCAGCAACTAGACATAGAGGCTGCTATTACGGCTAAGGCTTTTCAAGACAGACAGTTCAGAACCTATGAAATTGCCATTGCTGCTACTGCCGAATATACGGCTTACCACGACGATGCTAATGCAGGAAATGGTAATGCAGTAGCTGATGCATTAGCTGCTATAGTGGTAACTGTAACAAGAGTTAACTCTGTTTACGAGAACGAAATGTCTATGAGATTTCAACTAATCTCAGGAAATGATCAAGTCATTTATACCAACAGCACTACAGATCCTTATGATAATTACTCAGGTGGAGCTATGTTGGGTCAAAACGTAACTACATTACAAAGTGTGATAGGCGTTAATAATTACGACTTAGGGCATGTTTTCTCCACTGGTGGTGGAGGTATTGCAGGAACCAGTCCTTGTGGTACAGGTAAAGAACGAGGCGTTACAGGAATCGTTACACCAGAATTTGACCCTTTTGATATCGACTATGTATCTCATGAAATAGGCCATCAGTTCGGGGCTTCTCATACCTTTTACAATGGTTGTTTTGGAGGTAGTCCTTCTTCACGACCATACGAGACAGGCAGTGCCTCAACAATAATGGGATATGCAGGGATTTGCGCTCCTAATGTGCAAGATAATTCTGATGCTTATTTTCACTTGATTAGTCTTTTTGAAATGCAAGGAAGTATAGATGGTGATACTTGTGATGATCAAATTTCCTTAGGTACATCAAACCCTACGGCTCCTAACGCTGTGTCACCAGGGGGTAAGACTATTCCAAGATCCACACCATTTAAACTTACATCCACTTCTAGTATAGCTCCAGACGCTGGTGAGACCTATACTTACAATTGGGAAGAATTAGAAAATGGAAGTGCTAATGCAACTGGAGCAACTCAGCCACCAGTTGCTACTAATACAACTGGACCTCTATTTAGAAGTAAGTTTGCTACTACTAGTCCTACTAGGTATTTTCCCAATCTGCCAGATCTAGTAAATAATATAGATCCAGTATGGGAAGAACTGCCTAGTGTTTCTAGAGAACTGCAGTTCTTCTGTACGATTAGAGATAATAATCCTAATGGAGGTCAGACGGACTATGCGGGTACTACATTACAAGTAGGTACCGCCGGGCCCTTTCTTGTAAATGCACCTAATGGAGGAGAAATTTGGCATGAAGGCGAACTTAAAACGGTAACCTGGGCAGTGAACAGCACTAATAATACGACCTATTCAACTACTGTTAACATCTTGCTTTCTCTTGATGGAGGGTTGACCTATCCAGTCACTTTAGCGTCAGGAACTAATAATGATGGTTCTCAGTCGGTAACTATTCCAACAGGTGTAAAAACAACACAGGCAAGAATCATGATAGAGGCTGCCAGCAACTACTTTTTTGATATTACCAATAATGACTTTGAGATCAAAGAAGGTACTTTTGAACTCACCGCTGCAAGTGATGATTTCTCTGTTTGCCAACCTAGTGATGGAGCTACCACTTTTGAATACAATGCAGCACCTGATTTTAATGAAACAGTAAGTTTTAGTGCCGTAGGTTTGCCAGCAGGTTTGACAGCTAGTTTTACACCAAGTTCTACTTCTACCGATGCCACAGTGAGTGTTAGTATTAGTGGTACGTCAGGTGTAGATGCTAATCAATATGATTTTAGCGTGGAAGCACAGTCCATATCGGTGACTATATCTAAAGACTTCACTTTTAAATTATTTGATACTGTAGTAGGAGATGTCATCCAAGTTACACCAGTAAATGGAGCGGTAAACCAAGTAGCTAATCCTTTACTGCAATGGGAAGATCTAGCCAGTGCATCCAGTTATTTAGTAGAAATTTCAGAGACTAGTGATTTTTCAATCATTGCAGAGTCCAATACCGTTTCTTTTCAAAACACCTACCAACCAACAGCACTGGTAAATAGCAACATATACTACTGGAGAGTGACTCCTTCTAATGATTGTAACGCTGGGACAACTGTTTCTATCAGCTTATTTCAAACCGCACAAGATGTTTGTATCACCTATGACAATGAAACTTATGAGAATACTGCTCAACCGGCAAACCGACAAGACGAATGGAATACTAGTATTAATGCAGTTGCAGCAAAAGTGGTTGTTACTGACGATATAGAAGTGACTAACCTCAGTTTCTATATGAATGCCACTCATGGCAATACAGGACATGTAAAAATGCAATTGAGTGCTCCTACAGGTAGGTTTGCTGAAGTGTACAATAGAGAGTGTGCAAGCGGTGTTAATTTTGATTTGATCGTAAGTGATCAAGGTACTCAAAATTTTGGTTGTGCACCGGGCTATACAGGAGCTTTAACTGGTAATCAACGCCCTGGTCAAGCCTTCACTAGATTTAACAATGCCAGTGCTTTAGGAGAATGGGTGTTGCTTGCAACAGATAGAACTTCTGGGACTGGAGGTACATTCAATCAGTTTTCGGTAACGGTTTGTGGAAGATTACAATATGTAAATGATATTGATAACAATAGAAACCTCGGATTAACCACCAGCTTTAACGCTACTAATGTGATCAACAATACGGCCTTAAGATCAGTACAAGCAGGATTTACGAATGCCAACTTGGTTTATGTGGTTACTAACGATGTGGACTATGGACAAATCCAGCTTAGCGGAGTAAATCTAAACATAGGAGATACTTTTACTCAAGGGGATCTGGATAACAATCGCATTCAATATGTACACACCTCTTTAGAATTAGTAGCTGCTGACTCCTTTGCGTATACCGTATTAGGAAATGCAAATACAGTCTTGCCAGGAGAAGTGTTTAATATCACAATTGAAGACCCTACGCTTATTTATGATGCTGGTGTATGGACACCATTTGCTCCTCATGCTGAAACAGGAGGTTTAAATGCGCAAGTCTTACTAGGTACGGCGCCTGTTGCTACAGATGCTGTTATCAACGACCTAGCAGTAACTGCAGGAGTACTTTCTATAGCATCAAATGTGGTACTTACCCTGAATGGAAATCTAAGTGTAGAGGGAGAAATAGATGGTACTGCAGGTACGCTGCGATTAGAGGGAGCTGCTGCTCAAACTATAAGTGGAGCTGGGTCACTAGAGCTGGATAGACTAGAGGTAAACAATGCTTCTGGAGTAAGTTTTAATGCAGTTACTAATATCTACGATGTGTTAAGGCCTCAAGCTTCTGTATTAAACGCAAATAACAACATCGTATTTAAAAGTAATGCTACAACAACAGGGCAGTTAGATGATGCTAGTGCAGCAACTATAAATGGAAGTGTTAGAGTAGAGCGCTATATACCTGCAAAACGTGCTTTTAGATTTCTGGCCTCTTCTGTAAATTCAACAGGAAGCATTAGAGAAAACTGGCAAGAAAATGGAGCAGTAGCTGCTGGATTGGGAACACATATTACAGGTCCTAGCGCAGCAAACGGTTTTGATACTACTGGAAGTGGAGCCTATTCCTTATATACATTTGATAACGATAATTATACTTGGAGCGTGGTCCCTAATACAAATTCAGAGCAACTTCTTATCGGAGCTCCTTTAAGGATGATGGTAAGAGGTGACCGTACTACAGATTTAACAAACAACAATGCTACAGCATCTGTTACTACCTTGCGATCAAGCGGTGCAGTGCATACAGGAGATTATGTAAGATCTTATGCTACGGACAATGGAGAGTTTGCAATGATTTCCAACCCATATCAAGCAGCTGTTGATTTTAAAAATGTTTTAAACGACGCTGCTACTTCTGGTGTGAATGTCAACTTTGTTTATGTATGGGATCCTACACTTAATATACGTGGTGCTTATGCAACCATAGACATGTCAACGGTTAATGGTACTGCCTTTCCGGGATCGAGTGGTGCTAATAAATTTTTACAGCCAGGACAGTCGGTATTTGTTCCTACTACAGGAGCTTCTGGAATGACTTTTAAAGAAAGTCATAAAGCAGTTGATCAACCGCTTACTCCGGTTTTCGGCGCCTATAATCAAAGTTCCTTTATCACCATCTCCTTAAAAGATGCTAGCGCGATAGAGCTGCTCGATCAGGCAACTATGCAATACAGCAACGGATTTAGTAATATGGTCACACAAGAAGATGCTATAAAATTTATTAATCTAGACGAAACACTTGCTTTGACAAGTGGTGCAGACCAATTAAGTATTGAAAGACGTCAGTTGCCAGTGGATGGTGATATCACTCCTTTATACCTTTCTAACTATAGAAACAACTCCTACACTATGGATCTGGAAGTTTCTTTGAACGCAGGATTGATCGCCATATTAGTAGATCAAGAAACAGGAACACGTACTTTATTGCAAGATGGTAACAATACCGTAAGTTTTAGTGTAAGTGCCTCTGGTAGTTCAGATAATAGATTTCTAATAGAGTATGCTAACAATACCTTAAGCTTAGAAGAAGACAGCTTGATAAATGCTATTTCAGTTTATCCTAATCCTTTGGTAAATAATAGCTTCCAAGTGTCGAGTGCTTACCTACTAGGTAAAGAGGTGCAACTGGGTATGTACAACACCTTAGGTCAGAAGGTTTATGAGAATACTGTTGTTTTTAATGGTACACAAACCATTACTCCTTCAGCGATTCTCAGTTCAGGTATGTACTTGTTAAAAGTTAGTACAGGAGAGGAGACTGCTACGGTACAACTTATCGTAAAATAATATTTGTTAGTTTTTGGAGCTTACAAATAGCATCACGGCGGCCTTAGGGTCGTCGTTTTGTTTTTAGATAGTTGCTTATCTCGCTTTCGCGAAAGCGGGATTCCAACCTCCTCTTGTCAATTTAATAGCTTTTACAGGCTTAAATTACAATATCCGTGTATTAAAACTAAATATTTTATTAAATTATGGAACTTCATATCCCAAAATCTATGAAAATCAATGGTTGTGCAGTATTTTCGCAAATACAAAACCAAAATTTAACATGGCAGACAAGGCGATATTAGAGTTTGATGGCAAGAAGTATGAATTTCCTGTAATCACTGGCTCAGAAGATGAAAAGGCAATAGATATAAAAACGTTGAGAAGTGCAACGGGCGGACTTACTACACTAGATCCTGGTTATAAAAATACAGGAAGTTGTACAAGTGCGATAACCTTTCTAAATGGAGAAGAAGGTATTCTGAGGTATCGAGGTTACTCGATAGAAGAACTAGCTGATAAAGCTAATTTTCTTGAAGTTGCCTATTTATTGATCTTTGGGGAGCTACCTACTCAAGCTGAACTGGATAAATTTCATACAGATATTAAAGCAAAGTCTCATGTAGACGAAGATGTAAAGAAAATCTTAGACGGTTTTCCAAAGTCTGCTCATCCTATGGGAGTACTTTCTTCATTAACAAGCGCACTGATTGCTTTTAATCCAGCTTCTGTAAATGTAGATAGCAAAGAAGATATGTACAAAGCTATCGTGAACATCATGGGGAAATTCCCAGTTCTTGTGGCATGGGCGTTAAGAAAAAGAACAGGACAGCCACTTGATTATGGAGATGATAGTTTAGGTTACGTAGATAACATCCTTAAAATGATGTTTAAAAGACCTAATTCTGAATATAAAATAGACTCTGTTGTTTCTAATGCATTAGATAAATTATTAATCCTTCATGCAGATCATGAGCAAAACTGTTCTACAAGTACCGTACGTATTGTCGGTTCTTCACAAGCAGGTCTTTTTGCGAGTTTAAGTGCTGGTATTTCTGCACTTTGGGGTCCACTTCATGGTGGTGCTAACCAAGCGGTTCTTGAAATGCTAGAAGCGATCAAGGAAGATGGAGGAGATACTAAGAAATACATGGCCAAAGCAAAGGATAAAAATGATCCTTTCCGTTTAATGGGATTCGGCCATAGAGTATATAAAAACTTTGATCCACGTGCTAAGATCATTAAAGTAGCAGCTGACGAAGTTCTTGAAGCATTAGGAGTAGATGATCCTATCTTGGCTATCGCAAAAGGACTAGAGAAAGAGGCGCTAGAAGATCCTTACTTTGTAGATCGTAAATTATATCCTAACGTAGATTTCTATTCTGGTATTATTTACCGTGCTATGGGAATTCCAGTAGAGATGTTTACAGTAATGTTTGCATTAGGGCGTTTACCAGGATGGATCGCACAGTGGAAAGAAATGCGGGAGAATAAAGAGCCTATAGGGAGACCACGTCAAGTATATACAGGTGAGAACTTAAGAGCATTCAAAGAAGTTTCAAAAAGATAAATTATTTATTTAATTTTTTGAAATAAAGTTGACATACACAACTCCTGAGAAGCGCTGCTTTTTAGGAGTTTTTATTTGGAGTTTACATTAAAATTTTGAAAAAACATCTGTTCATTTTATTCTGCGAATTCAAAAAGAATAGGATGTTTTTATTATTAAATTCGCAAAATGGAAAAAATAGATCTTCATGTAACTGACGAGACTTCACGGCTGAGAAGTGTCGTTTTGGGAACTGCTCGCAGCAATGGTCCAGTACCATCAGTAGACGATGCATACGACCCTAAATCTCGCGAACATATTATTGCGGGAACTTATCCTTCCAATGAAGATATGGTCAACGAAATGGAAGCTGTAGCTGCTGTGTTGAAAAGGTATAATGTGAGCGTTCTTAGACCAAAACAAATAGAAAATTGCAATCAGATCTTTACCAGAGATATTGGTTTTGTGATTGACAATATGTTTGTAAAAGCAAATATTCTTCCCGATCGAGAAGAAGAATTGGATGCCATCCAGTATATAGTTGATCAAATGGATCCTGACAATGTGATAAGACCACCAGAAGAAGTACATATAGAAGGCGGTGACGTGATGTTATACGGCGAGTATATATTTGTTGGGACTTACAGAGGTCGGGACTATACAGATCATATCATCGCTCGTACTAACGTAGAAGCGGTAGCATGGTTAAAAGAAACCTTTCCTCATAAAAAAGTAGTAAGCTTTAACTTGCGCAAGGATAATTTAGATCCTTATAATAATGCGTTGCACTTGGATTGTTGTTTTCAACCAGTAGGAGACGGCAAGTGTATCATCCATAGAAATGGCTTTTTACAAGAAGAAGAATACCAGTATTTAGTAAACTTCTTTGGCCGCAAAAACTGCTTTGAGATCACTCGAGAAGAAATGTATCATATGAATTCAAATATTTTCTCTATCGCTCCAGATGTGGTGGTATCAGAAAAGAATTTTACGAGATTAAACGCTTGGTTGCGCAGCCATGGGATCACCGTAGAAGAAGTTCCTTATGCAGAGATTTCTAAACAAGAAGGACTTCTGAGATGTTCTACTTTACCCTTAATTAGAGACTAGATGAGACAGATAACCGATACTATTTTAATGGTACGCCCAGTGCAGTTTCGATCGAACGAAGAAACTGCTGTAAATAATTATTACCAAGACGGTAAGATTAAGATCCTAGATCAAGATAAAAAAGCACAAGATGAATTTGATGCTTTTGCAGCAGCACTAGAAGAAAAAGGGATTCGTGTTTTAATCGTACAGGATCAAATAGAATTTGACACACCAGATTCCATATTCCCTAACAACTGGATTTCTACCCATGAAAATGGAGATATAGCTTTATATCCCATGTTTGCAGAAAACAGACGTCGGGAAAGAAGACCAGACGCCATGGAATTAATGGAAGCAGAAGGCTTTCAAATCAATAACGTTATCGATTACAGCAGTGCTGAGGACGAAGGTTTCTTTCTTGAAGGTACGGGAAGTTTATTGCTCGACCGGGTAAATCGCAAAGCATACTGCAGTATTTCACCTAGAGCAGATGAAGAACTGATGATCGAATTCTGTGAAGATTTTGAATATACACCAGTAATTTTTACCGCTTATCAAACCGTAGAAGACAAAAGACTGCCTATTTATCATACCAACGTAATGATGGCTTTAGGAGAAAATTACGCGGTGATTTGCTCAGACTGTATAGATGATAAAAAAGAGGCTAAAAATGTCCTCAAACACCTTAAAGAAGACGGTAAAGAAGTCATTGTTATTACAGAAGATCAAGTCAATGCTTATGCAGGCAATATGATGCAGGTACACAATGATAAAGGTGAGCGCCTTCTAGTCATGAGTGATCAAGCTTATAAGTCGCTTACAGCTTCTCAAATTACCAGACTAGAAAAGTACAACGAGATCATCCATCCTTCTATTGCTACCATAGAAACATTAGGCGGTGGCTCCGTAAGATGTATGATGGCTGAGGTGTTTTTGCCCAAAAGCTAATTCAATAGGACCACTCTAAAAAAAAACAGGAGTTTTAATGCTCCTGTTTCTCTTTAAAGAAATATTCATAGTAAATCAATCTAGATTAATATCACCATAATCTAAATCTCTTAATGATCCTTTGTTGAAGATGTAACCACCTTTTTCTGCACCCCAAATTTGGTTGCCGTCTGCATCAAAGCCTCGGTCCCAAGAAATGAATTGATATTCTCTAATCAGTACTAGGCTGGTCGTATAAGTAGCTCCATTCCTAACGCTCAAACAGCTGTTTTTTCCAGTAGCGCCAGAATAAAAACCATCTTTGTCTTTTTTAATAGTTATCTCGCAACCTTCTCTCAGTTCTAAATACTCTGGTGTTAAATATTGGAACGCTTTAGGATTTTTGAATTTACCGTAATACTTTTTTTCATTAGGAATCGTATAGACTTCACAAACAATAGCGTTGTCATCTTTTCTAACGAGTTTGTACATGCTCACTCGATACGGCTGATCCTTTTGAGAAGCTAGAGCTTGTTCTACATACAGCCATCTCTCTCCACTATCTTTCCATACAGGATGCATTTCAAGTGAAATGTTATAGTAACTAGAATCTATTTTGTTTTGCATACTGCTATTGTAGCTGCCGCGTATCATTTTATAAACTTTATCTAGCTCTTTATCCTTAGTAGAGTATTGGTCAGAAGAGCAAGATATTAACAGCAACAAGGGAATGAGAAGAAAACAACGTGATTTCATAAAAGAGATTTGATATTAAAAATAATTAATATTTGGTAAAGTCTAGATATGATTATTTCCCAGTCGCAATATGCCTGATCATTCCAGAAAAAATAAAGTAATGAAATGGAAGCATGGAATACCAGTACAACCTACCCCAAATACCTCGTGGTCTGAAAGTAGCTGTTTGATGTACCACGTTGTTTTCATCGATTTCAAATTCTAGCCAAGCTTCACCTGGTACGCGCATCTCGGCAAAAAGCAGCAATCTTTTTTCTTCTTTGTCTGCCACAAGAACACGCCAAAAGTCAAGCGCATCTCCAGCGTATATTTTATTTGCATTAGTGCGACCACGTCTCAATCCTACGCCTCCAAAAAGCTTGTCTACAGCACCGCGTATTTTCCATAAAAAAGTAGCGTAGTAATAGCCGTTTTTGCCACCTATAGACCAGATGCGCTCTAAGGCAGCTGCAGCATCTGAGGTTTCTAGTTTCTGTGCATCTTTAAGACACCCATAGCTAGGTACCTTTTTATATTTGTTGAGACTGCGTTTAAACCTGCCGCTGACCATGGAGTCTTTCCAACTGCTCACCACTTGGTTTTGCTCGATTTTTGCAAATGCCATATCCAGTGCCTCTTGATAATTGTACCGTTCAATACCTAATCTTTCGGCCAGGTCGTTTTTTGAGGCAATGACTTCTATCGCCATACTGTCAACCAGATTTTGAGCCAGTTTATAACTGGTGCTGGTAACAAAATACAACCAGTAACTGCTCAGTTTAGGAGTCATGACGGGAACTGTAAAAATATAGAGTTTTAACCCGCGATTTTGAGCATACCCCAACATCATTTCTTTGTAGGTCAGTATACTTTTCCCGCCTATATCAAAGCTCTGATCATAACAATCTTCTCTTCCTAAAACACCCATTAAAAAACTCATGACATTACGTATGGCAATAGGATGTGTTTTGGTATTGACCCATTTAGGAGTGATCATTACCGGTAGTTTTTCACAAAGATCTCGCACGATCTCAAAGGAGGAGCTGCCACTACCTACAATTATTCCTGCTCGTAAAACCGTAAGATTAAAATTACCGGTGTAGAGTATGTCTTCTACTCGCTTCCGCGAAAGCAAATGTTTACTAAGTTGTTCTTCATTGACAATTCCAGAAAGGTAAATGACCTGCTGACAATTGGTTTCCTGAATCAGTTCCACAAAACGCTCGGCACATTCAGCTTCCATTTGATCAAAATTATCGGTACTAGAAGACATGGAATGGATCAAATAGTAAGCGACGTCGATATCCTTAGGTAACGCATGATCTGCATGTACGTTAAGAAAATCAATTTCTATAATGTCAATTTGGTCTTTGATCTCTTGAGGTACAGAAAGTCTCGCGGCACTGCGTACCGCACAAACAACCTCATGGTCTTCTTTTAATAATTCATAAAGAAGGCGTACGCCTATATAACCGTTGGCTCCTGTAAGTAATACTTTCATAATTTAAATATACCATTCAAATCGTGTAACTAAGGTATAAGTTTGTTAAAACAAAAAAGCGCCATCCTAGTAGATGGCGCTTTTATAAAATAGGGAGTCTATACGTTAATTAGTAGCCTTCTTTTCTTGGTCAGCTATTTCATTCACTTTTTTGCGATTGTCATTAGTGCTTCTGTCAATTAATTTGTAGTACGGATCAATCCCTACTTCTACAGGTTTTTGAGAAACTATAATATCCGTATCGTTGAAGATATCAGATATTTTCACTTTTTTCAAATACAAAACATCTTCTTCTCCAGTTTCTTCGTTTTCTTCTCCAAAGATTCCTATTTCAATATAGTCGGCAAGAGGTAAAGAAGAAATCGCACTTTTCTTTCCTTCAGGAGTAAAACTAAGACTGTCTCCTGCCACTGAAGCATATGTTTTTTCACCTTTCTTATCAGACCGGTATTTACTTACTAGACTTTTAATGTTTACCAAATATTGATCTTCGCTGATTTTGCGATAAGTGGCATCGGTTACTTCATTATCATAAAGAGTAATGGTTTCAAACATATCCTTTATGAGGTACTGTAAAGAGTCTGGGGTTACCTTTCTCAGGTCTTCTACAAATTCTGGTGCAGTAGGGTATGGAGCACTTTTGAATTGGTACTTCTCAGCAAATCTTTTTGCAACATCGTTGAATTTCTGTTCCCCTATATAATCACTCATGGCATACAATACCACAGATCCCTTTTGATAATGAATATACTGCTGGTTTTCATTATACATCAATGGGTTCTCTTTAATGGATTCTCCAGCACGACCACTTAAGTAACCTTCCATAGATTCTTTAAGGAATTTACGCATCTGGTTTTTCCCATATACCTTTTCCAATACTTTTAAAGAGCTGTATTCTGACATGCTTTCTGAAAGCATAGTCATTCCTTTAGCTTTTGCTCCTATTACCTGATGTGCCCACCACTGGTGCGCCAGTTCATGTGCTGTTATAGCCAGTGCATAATCTACAGCATCTTTGTTAGTTTCATCTACATCGGCAATAAAACCTACTCTTTCACTAAATGGAATCGTGTTGGCAAAAGCCTGTGCAAAGCTCCCGAACTGCTTAGGGAATTCTATGATACGTGCCTGTCTGTGCTGGTAGGGTGTATAGTTTTCATTGTAATAATCCAGACCTTGCTTTAAGCCATTCATCATGCGATCTAAGTTATAGGTATGATCAGGATGGTGGTAAATTTCCAAATTGATTCCTTTATAGGATTCTCTTTTCACCTCATATTTTCCACTTAAGAAAGAGTAAAAATTCAACATCTTAGAGTCCATTTTGTAGTGGAAATACTTGCGGCCATTTTCCTCCCATTCTCTAATAAGGTAACCAGGCGCAATCGCAATTTGATCAGGGCTTGTGCTTACTGTAGCTTCAAAATCAATCCAGTCGCTATTGCCACCTATATAGTTATTATCTGTTGCGCCAGGGGCATCTGGAGCTGGCAACCTGTCTTTAGGAGGTAGGTTATACTTCTCTCTTATTTTTACATTGCGTATTTCAAAAGCGTCGTTATAACCTATAGAAGGATACATTCCTTGGTTCACAAATGTCCCATTGCTATAAATAGGCGAATTACTGTCTAAGAATTTATTAGGTTCATTGTGCATGGTGAATTTAAAGACAAGCGTGTCGCCAGGTAGTAGTGCTTTTTCAAAAGCATACATTCGGTAATTGTAATCTTCATTATCATATACCGTTTCTGACTTGCGATCTAGGGTAATTTCTGTAGGGTAGTCGGTAAGATTTACATGTAGGGTGTCTATGGCTAGGTCACTTTGGTTCACCATAGTATAGGTAGCTCCAGCTTTAAAATCTCGGGTTTCAGGAACCATATCCATAAAGGTGTTTACCGCTACTAATCGAGGTTGAACTGCCGTAGCAAATTTCCCTAATTCTTTCTCTCCATTCACACGTAGTTCTTCTTGTTCTTTACCGGTTAAGATCTCGTTATCTACATTGTTTATTTTCCAGATGTAGCCACCTATAGATAGAAATCCAACTAAAGAAACTGCTGCTACTGTGAGGAGTGTTTTTGTTGCTCTCGCTTTCGCGAAAGCGAAACGTCCTTCCATATCAGTGCTCATTCCACGTCTATAGAATAATAAAGCAATACACGCCAGTACAATTCCAAAGAGTATCCAGTATACACGATAGGTGTAAAAGCTAGGTAAATCATTTCCATAGCCCATAAAATCTGAGGCGCTAGGGGCTCCACCAGAGTTAAAATCAAATATGGCTTGAGTAATACCTATAGCCCCTTGAACGAGCGGTACAGCAACAGCTATGATCAATAAAATAGCCAGTCCTAACCATTTGTTTTTAATTAAGGTATGGATCATTAGGGCTAAGAATATCCACGGAACATAACTCCATACGTTTAACATAAAAGTCTGGAACAGGTATAAATCTAATTGGTAGTCGGTAAAACTACTAATGGTTTGATAAATGACGCCACAAAAGATCAATACCAATTGTAAACTCGCCACCATTAAGAATAGAGCGACAAATTTAGACAGTAAAAACACCCAGTTTTGAGTAGGAGTAACATCTACTATTTGGTTGATATGTGCTGCATTGGAGCGGTCCATTAAGAATCCAGAATACAGGTGGATCAACAGATAACTAAATAGAGCTATATAAGAAGCAGGCTCTGCGAGCATGACCCATGTTTTAGGTAAAATACTGGTATTGTATAAAAGCCCTGTGTTGAACATCAAGACCATAGTAAGTACAATAGCTAAGAAGGAAATAATGATAAACGGCCACCCGAATATGATGTACTTCGCATCACTTTTAGCAATGTGCCAAAGCGTTTTTAATTGCCCGAAAAAAGAAAAATCCGTTTTGGCAACAGGCATCTCTACCTTGTTGATTCCACTGGTGTTTTCTTTGGTCATGCGCTGGGATTTCTTTTTAGAAAAACTGATGGTCAAAGCGTTCTGAGCAAATTTGAACTTTGCGATGACAAAGCTCAAAATCAATAAAGCAATTCCAGCCCATAATAAACGATTCCACATAATCATTCCAGAGAATGGTAATAAGAGTTCATTTTGCTCAGCAGGTGTCCAGTATTTGGTGGTTTCACTGATCGCAATATTCCCCAACGGATCTGCCATCGAGAGCCAAAACGGATCTTCTACTTGGCCTACAAATGAGGTGGTTACTAGTTGGATGATAATCAAAGTAAGAATCGTCATGAATCCTATATTCATGTTGCGGGTAAATACAATAATTGCAAATACTATAGCGCTGTAGAAAAGTATGTTAGGTACTAGAACTACCAAAAAGGGTTGTAGATAGTTCCACAGTTTAAAAGGTCCTAAGAGTTCAGGGTTAGAGCCAGGCAAATAACTACCGATAATAAGGCCTACAATCAATGATAAAATGACCAAAAGATTAATAGTAAATCCCGCTAAAAATTTAGCCAGCAAGTATTCCACTTTTCTAATAGGATAGGAGTACAATACGTTATGCATATTGTTTTTAAAATCTCTATGTATGGTGGTACCTGTAAGACTAGGGATGAGTAAATAGGCGAGTAAGGCTATTTGCGAAATAAGAGCTACGATAGATGCAGGACTATTCAAATAAGAATTGCTGGTTACCGTAACATTATCACTGCTAAATACCCCGGTAGCAATAGCCATGATAACACCTCCTAAAAGAAAGAAGATTGCCGCAAATATGTAAAAAAGAGGTTTCTTAAACCACGTTTTTATCTCGTGAGAAAATATGGTTGTGAACATGATTACGCGATTTCAGGTTGAGCACTAGTACTATTGCGATTCAAAGTGGTGAAATACACATCTTCAAGACTTGCGGTAGCGGGCACAAATGCAGCTCCTGGAGTACTGTCTCCGTAAACACGAACAGTAAGCATGTTATCTTCATTATAATTAGAGGATATCACGTTGTGTGTGCGTTGTATCTCTTCTATAGCATCTCGATTTACCGTAGTGGTCCATACTTTGCCCGCTAGAGTAGCGACCATTTCTTTGGGCGTGCTTTGAGCAAGAATCTTCCCACCATTCAATATTGCCATGTCGGTACATAATTCCTTAACATCATCTACAATGTGGGTAGAGAAAATAACAATGTGGTTGGTTCCTATTTCCCGTAATACGTTCAGGAAACGGTGACGCTCTGCAGGATCAAGTCCTGCGGTAGGCTCATCTACAATAATTAATTGCGGATTATTCAACAATAGTTGAGCGATGCCAAAACGTTGCTTCATACCTCCAGAATATCCTGCGACATGTTTGTGTTGTACATCAGTAAGGTTGGTTACTTCAAGAGCTTTGGCCACAATAGCATTACGCTCTGATTTACTGGTAATACCTTTTAAACTGGCAAAATAATGCAATAAATCATGCGCACTCATTTTAGGATATACGCCAAATTCTTGTGGTAAATAACCCAAGGTTTTTCTAAATTCAATCTTATTGTTTAAAACGTCCAAACCATCTAAATGTATGCTTCCTGAATCAGGAGACTGCAGTGTAGCTATGGTTCTCATAAGAGAAGATTTACCAGCACCGTTAGGACCTAAAAGGCCAAACATTCCAGCTTTAATATCTATAGTTACATCATCTAACGCTTTTACACCATTAGGATACGTCTTGGAAACATTCTTTAAAGTAAGAATCATGTGATAGAATTTTATGGTTTGTAGGGTTAGTATCTCCTAACCTTCATACGTTACAGTTTTTATAAGGGAAAAACCAAAACAAAAAATAAACCACAAAATCCAAAACTAGAACATACAACTCCATACCTCGTTGATAAGAAAAACATCACTTTCAGCCAGTTGAAAGAATATTTCTAACTTTCCCTAATCCCTAATCCCTAATTTTAAAGATCATCAATATATTCAAATCCTTGATCGGTTTTTAACTGCTGGAGTTTATCAAAAAATTTGTGAATGCGTTTGTGGTCGGCTTTTACTTTTACAAAATAATTATCTCTATGAATACTGTATTCTTGAGCGCGACCTTTGTAAATGGTCAATTTATAATAGGGAATAGGTAGTGCATAAGTCTCTAGTAAAGACCTGAACCTAACGATTATTCCATCTTGTCGTATCTCAACATTGCAGCAGTTTATGTTAATATCGAGCACCATAAGGTTGTGAATTTGTATGCTGGTGCTCGTCATAAAAAGTTTTGGAGAACCAGATCCTTTTAATTTCCAGCGTTCTTTTAACGTGAGAACGGCGCCTACTTCTTTAGAGATTTCTCGATCAATTTTCGGATTGTTATAAGACACGTTATAAAGCATAAAGCAAAGTTAGATTTTTGGAACAGTTATTATTTTAGTAAATTCAAATGCTCATTCTATTAGTTCGTTGAATCTCTAAAGCCTTTCATAATCCTTATCTTTGCGGGCTTAAAAATTTTACTTATGACGCTGTTTCAACAACTAGAAAAGGCTGCGAAGGAAGCTGTAAAATCTATTTTTTCTATAGAGTTAGAACAGGTAGAGATTACGCTTACGCGAAAAGATCAAAACGGAGACTTTACCATCATGGTATTTCCTATGTTGCGTCATATTAAGGGGAATCCAGCTGCGATAGGCGAGCAAATTGGAACTTATTTAAAAGAAAACACAGACCTGATCACGGATATCGAAGTCATTAAAGGTTTCTTGAATATCAGCGTCTCCTCAATAGCCTTCTTGACCGATTTTAATCGCATACTAAATGAGGAGAAGTACGGCACCACTGAAGTAGATACGACCCAACCTGGGGTGATGGTGGAATACAGTTCGCCTAATACCAACAAACCACTTCATTTAGGACACGTTAGAAATAACTTGCTAGGTTTTTCTGTAGCAAATATCATTAAGGCCACTGGTCGTAAAGTGAATAAAACTCAGATCATCAACGATCGCGGGATTCATATTTGTAAATCCATGCTGGCTTGGGAGCAATACGGTAACGGAGAGACACCAGAATCTACTGGTTTAAAAGGCGATAAATTAGTAGGAAACTACTATGTAAAGTTTGATCAAGAATATAAAAAGGAAATAGCAGTACTTATTTCAAAAGGCAAGACCGAAGAAGAAGCAAAGAAAGAAGCTCCATCTTTAATGGCTGCTCAACAAATGCTTCAAAAATGGGAAAAAGGTGATGCTGAGGTTGTAGCGCTTTGGGAAAAAATGAACGCATGGGTATATGATGGTTTTAAAACCACTTACAACAATTTAGGAGTCGATTTTGACAGCTTGTATTACGAGAGCAATACCTACTTATTAGGTAAAGATGTCGTACAACAAGGGCTGGATAAAGGGGTGTTTGAAAAAGACCCTGATGGATCTGTATGGATCGATCTCACCGAAGATGGACTGGATAGAAAAATCGTATTGCGCAGCGATGGTACCGCAGTTTACATGACACAAGATATAGGAACTGCTATACAGCGTGTAAAAGATCACGACATCAATTCTATGGTGTATACCGTAGGTAATGAGCAAGACTACCATTTTAAAGTACTGTTTTTAATCCTACAGAAACTTGGTTTTGATTGGGCAGAGAACCTGTACCACCTCAGTTATGGAATGGTAGAGCTTCCATCTGGGAAAATGAAATCCCGTGAAGGAACTGTTGTTGATGCCGACGAATTGATGGAAGAAATGACTTCTACTGCTAAAGCCATCGCACAAGAACAAGGGAAATTAGAAGGGCTTTCTGAACAGGAGAAAGAACGACTGTACGACATGATCGGATTAGGAGCTTTAAAGTATTTTATGCTGAAAGTGGATCCTAAGAGAAGCATGTTGTTTGATCCAGTAGAATCAGTAGATTTTCAAGGGAATACAGGCCCATTTATTCAATATACACATGCGCGTATCAAATCTATTTTACAGAAAACAGGATTTGATTCAAGTAAATTAAACAGCGCGATAAATTTAGAACTGATGGATAAGGACAAGGCAGTAATTATGTCCTTGCAACAGTTTCCAGAAGTGATTCAGAGCGCTGCAGATAAATACAGTCCAGCGCTAATAGCAAACTATGTGTATGAATTGGTAAAAGAATTCAATTCCTTTTATCAAAATGTGCCCAAAATCGTAGAAGAAGAAAATGCCGACTTAAAGCAATTCCGTTTGTTGTTGTGTTACAAGACGGCAGCCGTTGTAAAAAGTGCTTGTGCCTTATTGGGGATCGAAGTTCCTGAGCAAATGTAAGGTAGTCATGGAGTCTGTGAGTGGTGAGCTCGTGAGTGGCGAATTTTTGATTATGTGAGCTTTGAGTGGTGAGTTTTTTTATGACAAACTTATGGAATGCCAAGTGTAAGCTACTCCAGAAAACAGGGCTCGAACCTTTGTCATTCCAGAAAATTTCAGAGCGCATTTTTGAATTATAGCAACGTACCAGAACTGAAATTAGTCTGGAATCCATTTTGGATCTAGGTATAGGAAATCATTAAGAAGGTATAATGGATGCTAAGCAAATCAGCTTTACTCTATTGCTACAGGTTAGACTTTCTTCACACTGATTTTCCAGCAGGAGCATCTGATGAACAAACTAGGTTTCCATCACCTTTGGACTTTCCACAAAACAGGTCCCAAGTGTAAGCTACTCCAGAAAACAGGGCTCGAACCTTTGTCATTCCAGAAAATTTCAGAGCGCATTTTTGAATTATAGCAACGTACCAGAACTGAAATTAGTCTGGAATCCATTTTGGATCTAGGTATAGGAAATCATCAAGAAGGTATAATGGATGCTAAGCAAATCAGCTTTACTCTATTGCTACAGGTTAGACTTTCTTCACACTGATTTTCCAGCAGGAGCATCTAATTGAAACTAAAAACTGAAAATCGCGACTGAAAACTTACTTCAGTGCATCCATTTTCTTAGCAATCACATCAGCTGCGGCATATGCTTTATCACTTGCAGTGCGGTCTGAAGTAGAGAGGGTATGGAATTCTTTCATGAGTTTTTCATATTGCTCTTGCAATTTTTCCATCTCACTTTTCTTTTTAAATAATCCGAACATCGTTTTTTTTTTAGGTAGTCGAGAATATACAAACAACTTTCCACAATTGCTATCCCATTAACAGTGACTTTACCATACTTTTAGATAAGAGTAAGAGTTGTCCCAAATGGTTTTATATCTGTTCCTGCTTTTTCAGTCCATAATAGAATTATGATCTGATTCTAAAATTTGTCTGGAATCCATACTCCAACATCAACGTACTATATATTACTTCTTTTAATGCTCACGGCATTTGCAAACCATTGAAAAGCAAAAAAGCTGATCAAAAAGGCAGTCACAAAAATATTCATAACGTCTTCTGTAGTAAAACTAATGTAAAGAGCGATTCCTGCGATCAGTGTCATGATTCCAGCGGCGAGCGGCATCATTAATGCGGGTTTGGTTTCCCTATAAAACATGCTCCACGGGATCATTAAAATAAGTCCAGCTATAGCAACCATTAAGAATCTGAAATCGTCTAAGAGAAGATAACTTGCCACTCCTGATAGGGAGATAAGGATACAAACAGCCGTAAAAATAACCGCTTGTTTTTCTTTTTTATTTAAAAGGAACTTGGCATATTTATTAAAGCTGAAAAGCAATTTAGATAAAGGACCGATAATCCATGTGCTCAATGCAATTAAAGCTAGAAGAACTACTATAGGAGTTAGAAAAGGTTCTAATGCGGGAACTGTTTCTGCTGCATAGCTAATGGCTCTGGTTCCCAAATAAAATCCTATGATAAAAAGCCACTGGTATTTGGCGCCCATATTTCCTAGCCAAAACTGATATTTCAAGAACCATCTGTAGACAAAATACCTGGCTTGCAAGGCTTGCATCATTCCGGCTTGAGCATAAGAGTTATTAGGGTCGTAACGCAAGGCTTCTTTAAAATGATCTAGAGCTGCTTTGTGATCGCCCATTTCCAGTTTGTTCCAACCGTAGTTGGTATGCGTATAAGAATCTTCTGGATTTTCTCCCAAAGCACCCTTTAAAGTTTCTTCTGACGCTGCTCTTTTATTCTGTTTGAGTTGTGACGTGCTTTTCACATTTAGGGCAAGCAGGTTAGCTGGATCTAGTGATAATGCTTTTTCAGCGAGTTGCTCTGCTTCTTTATACCGCTTTCGCGAAAGCGAAATATGAGCCAGCATCGCATAATTTTGGGGCTCTTGAGCATCTAGTCTAATGGCTTCTTTAAGTAATTCCTCCCCTTCATCATAACGCTCCACGTTCAGCATGATTCTTGCTTTAGTGGCAAATAATAGTGCCATGGAAGGCGAGAGCCCTAAAGCAATATCTATAAAATGCTTTGCTTTTTTAGGATCGTCTTGGGCAAGATTGACCTCTGCGAGAAGGTGCAAACAAGAGATGCTGTTGGGATCTTGAGTGAGCGCTTGGTTGAGGATTTCTTCCGACTGGGAAAATCTTCTTTGCTGGTAGAGCAAATAGGCTCTTTCATATAAGGCTTCGGTCATTACTTTTTAATTTTTAAGTAATGAAGTATATCATCATAAAGCCCAGATTCATTAGCGTATACCGCAAAGTTTTTTGCGGTGACAAACCATTCTTTGGTGCTGGGCTTGTGTTGTTTTAAGGATCTTAGAAGGTCTTTGGTAGTGAGTGGTTGAGGTACGCCAGACTTGATCGCATCTTCTAGTTTATTCTCTATAGCGATATCGATGACTGCTTCTATATCAGCACCAGAGTATTCCAATGCTTTTTTTGCCAGCGCTTGCGTATCTATTTCTGTAGTGGGTTTTTCTTCTAGCTTTAGATCAAAAATGGCTTCTCTTGCTGGAGCATCTGGTGGCGGTACAAAAAGTATGCGATCAAATCTTCCAGGACGACGGAATGCCGTATCCAGATGCCATGGCATGTTAGTCGCTCCTAGTACTAATAAGCCCTCGTTATCGTTAGAAATACCGTCTAGCTCTTGTAAAAACTGATTGATCAGGTTTTTTCCAGCGCTTTGTTTCATATCACTACGGCTGGCGCCTAGTGCATCGATCTCGTCAATAAAAAGAACACAAGGGGTGTTATTTCTTGCGACTTCAAAAATACGGTGTAGGTTTTTCTCTGAATTACCGATCCACATATCCAGAATATCGTTGAGGTTTAACGATATGAACTTGGCATTGATTTGCCCAGCAGTAGCTTTTGCAATATAGGTTTTACCGCAGCCTGGGGGTCCGTAAAGTAGAATTCCACCACCTATTTTCTTACCGTATGCTTTATATATTTCTGGATGGAGTAGGGGTTGTACAATTTTAAGGTCTATCTCTCGCTTGACATTTTCCATGCCGCCTACATCCTTAAAACTGATTTCTGGTTTTTCTATAAAAACGCTTGATTCATTAAAGCCGTCGTCATAATCATCCTCGTAATCGTCCTCGTCGTCCTCGTAATCTCCAGTGCCATTAGAAGGCATTCTCAGTACCTTATCTAGCTCATCATCACTAAATTCAGGATGGTATTTTAGTAAATCTTGATAAGCATCAATAGCTTGTGCCGTGTCGTTAGATCGCACTAAAGACCTGGTGTAAAATAAATGGGTGTCCAGATCTTTATTTCCTTCTTGGATCAGGCTTTCTAAGATCACAATTGCCTTAGAATAGTTTTTCTGTTTATAAGAAATAAGCGCCAGTCCTATTCTCGCCTTAGGCTCTGCTTTGTATTGTAAAATAATCTCGTATTCTTCCTCTGCTTCCTCCAGCATATTTGCCAGTCGTAGGGATTCTGCAAGATGCAATCTCAAAGGGATATTGTCTGGAGAAAACTCCAGTGCTTCTCGTAAATTTTGAATTGTCTTATCGTCCATTTCTCTTCTTCAATCTTTTCTAACTTTTAAACCTCCATGCTACAAATCTGGACTCTTTATTACCAGTGGCCATTTCTATAACTTTTACTTCTGCTTGAAGTTTTTCCAGTTGCTTTAATGGTTTTTTTAAGTTTTGCTTACGCGAAAGCAAACAAGTAAACCATTCTACTTGGCCTTTATAAGCAACGGACTCTTTAATCATGCGCTTGATAAAAAGGGCTTCTCCACCATTGCACCAAAGCTCGTGTGCATGACCAGCAAAGTTGCGTCGCTCTTCATAAGTACCTAGCTTTCTCTGTTTGGACATATTTGCCTTTACCGCTTCTTCCTCACTCCCATAAAATGGCGGGTTGCATATGGTGAAATCATAACTTTCGCCTTCCAGAATCACTCCTTTAAAGATATTGCCTTTATCAATCTGCTGGCGTATTTCTATAGCGTCAATTTTGGAGGTGTTTTTTTTAGCGAAAGCGACACTTTCATCATCTACATCACAACCTACCATCTTCCAATCGTAAATCGAATTTCCCAGAATAGGATAGATCGCACTCGCACCACAACCTATGTCCAGACCATTTTTGCTTCCTTTTCCAACCAGATCTGCCAAATGATGTATATAGTCTGCGCGACCAGGGATAGGCGGATAAAGGGAGCCTTCTGGAAGTTTCCAGTATTTGATTTTATAATGGTGTTTTAATAAGGCGGTGTTGAACTCCAAAATAGAAGCCGCATCACTAAAATCAATAGTTGCTGTGCCAGTGGGGCTTTCAACAAGGTGATTTTCTAATTCTGGATGCGTAACGATTAGTTTTTGAAAGTCGTAACCGTACCTATGTATGTTTCTTAAATGCATGATGCAAAGATACTTTTTAGTGAGCTGTTTTCAGCGGTTTTATAGCTTTAAAAGTTCCTTTACCTAGCCCTCCAGGCTAAGAGTTTTTGTAGGGAGACCACCTTAACATCAGTAACGACTGCAAAGACTTGCTGACTTAGGTTTTGAATTTAAGTTACTGTGAATGTATAACTTACGAACAAAGGGCTTCCAGTTTTTATGTTTTTTGAAGACCGACGATCTCCGGTTCTTACTTGGCAGAGCCTTTTGACAATAAACGGCCGATGTTTTTTTTGAGGGAAGGAATACATTTACTTGAAATTTATCCATTCCAACCTATCAAAAATAAAGTAGCTTTCTGTTTAAAGGCAAGTTTATTTTTTTTAGATTCCAATTTAAGCTTTAAGTGAGTCGTCAACTAGTAGGCCGCCGTTATTTCGTCTTTATATTTTGCGCAGCAAAAGCGATCTGAAGTCTTTTGTCTGACTTCTGTCGTCAAAAAGTCTGTTGCTATAAAATCATCATCATAAAAACGTACATTTGCAAAAATGTTCAATTATGAAAACCTTTGTTGATCTGAACCTCAAAACACCCTTACAGAACGGGTTAGAGGAATTGGGTTTTGAGACCATGACACCAATTCAAGAAGAGGCTTTTCCCGTCATTCTTTCTGGACGTGATATGATAGGAATCGCGCAAACAGGAACTGGTAAAACTTTGGGTTACATGTTGCCATTGCTACATGAGTTAAAATATGCTCAGATAGATGACCCTAGAGTCTTAGTTCTTGTTCCTACTAGAGAGCTGGTAGTGCAAGTCACAGAAAATATTAAAGAGTATTCTAAGTATATGAAATTAAGGGTATTGGGGATCTACGGAGGCACCAATATCAATACTCAAAAGAAGGCCTATGCAGAAGGCGTTGATGTTCTGGTGGCGACTCCAGGACGATTATACGATCTTATCGTGAGTCAAACGGTCAACTTTAAGAACTGTAAAAAGGTGGTGATTGATGAGGTAGACGTGATGCTGGATCTAGGTTTTAGATTTCAGCTGACTAATATTTTTGATCATTTGCCTAAGCGACGTCAGAACATCATGTTCTCAGCAACGATGACAGATCAAATAGAAGATTTTATAAAAGCTTACTTCTATAATCCAGATAAGATTTCCATAGCTGTTTCAGGTACGCGATTAGAAAATATCGAACAGTCTTGTTATGCAGTAGAGAACTTCTACACCAAAGCAAATTTGCTTATGCACTTAGTAAGTGATCAAGAGAAGTTTCATAAAGTACTGGTCTTTGTAGGAAACAAAAAAAGTGCCGATAGACTTCAAGAAGTCATGAGTCCACATTACGGCGGGGAGATTTCTGTTATTCACTCTAACAAGACTCAAAATTACAGATTGAGGTCCATTGAGCTTTTTGATACTGGTGAAAGCCGTATTCTAGTTTCTACAGATGTTATGGCTCGTGGTCTGGATCTGGATAAAATCTCTCATGTTATCAATATGGATGTGCCGGCATTTCCAGAAAACTACATGCACCGTATAGGAAGAACTGGTCGTGCCGAAGAAATAGGGCGGTCTATTCTGTTTTATACAGAGAAAGAAAAGGAAGATAAAGAAAGGATTGAGGAGCTCATGAATTATAAGATTCCTGCGCTCGCTTTTCCTGAAGAAGTAGAGATTTCAGAGCAAAAAACTCCGGAAGAAAAACCTATAATACGGGAGATTTTCAATCCGCATAAAGCAATTGAAGATGAGCGAGGTGCTGCTTTTCACGATAGGAGTGAGAAAAACTCCAAGACCAATGAAGGCGGTAGTTACCGTCGCATTATAGCAGCAAAGTATAAAAAACCTAAAACCCGAGGTGATAAAGGAGCTAACAGGCGCCATAAGAAATAAGCATAAAAAAAGCCGTTTAAGAAACTTTTCTTAAACGGCTTTTCTGTTTTTTTACATGGATTACTCGATAACCGTTGTAGTGGTAGAGGTCATAGTCATTTTCAATTCTTGAGGCATGGTCTCAGATTTTTCAATCAATACTGTTCCATCAAGACTCTGCTCAAAATTAGCTTTTTTGATCCAGCCTGTTTTTTTATCAATGGTATAGCTTGCTTTTAATGGACCCGCCAAATCGTACTTTGCCTTCATGCCCATTAAATCGGTAGTGGCGTCTTTAGGCGTTGCAATCATAGCAGAAGAGTTGATGATATACGACTCATCTGTGACGCTTTCCAAAGTATAAGTGGTTGTAGATTCAAAAGTAGCTATAGAACTAATCATAATCACTTGGTCCCAAGAATCACCGATATTGACCTCTTTTGTCGGCAATATTTGAGTGATTTTATTGTAGCTATCTATTTGCTTTTCAGCACTCATTTCTTTTTTCATAGCCCCTTCAATCTGTAATAATTGCATTTCTGGCAATTCCATACCCTCTATTAATCCTACAAGCTGTGCGCTATTATCAAAGCTTAATATTTCTCCCTTATTATTCATGGTGATTTTTATAGGGTCTTTAATCATGTTTTTAAACATCTGATTCATTGGGTTAGAAGAAGCTCCATCAGAAGACATTGTCTCACTTCCCATAGCAGATTTAGTAGTGTTGGACATACTTTTAACAATAATATCTATAGAATAAATACCATCCTTAATGCCTGTTACTATATAATCGGACTCCGTAGAAATGATAGTCGTGATATCTTGAGGCATGCCGTTAATAACTTGCTTTTGCTCACTAGTAACCACTAAGTTTTGTGGGTATACTCCATCTTTTTCAAGATTGTAAACAATATCGTATTGAGCTGTTGTGATCATGCAACAACATAAAGCGATAAATAATAATGTCTTTTTCATGTTTTTTAGTTTGGCGGGCTAATATAAGATCAGAAAATGATTTAGAAGTGATTTTAACGATTTTCTAACGATAGGTAAAGGTTCCTAAACACAGGTTCTTTTTTTGCAATGTATCATCCATATATAGGAATGCCTTAATAGCTCTTTCTTGTTTTTGGTTACCTGTGCCGTTCTGAATATGTTTTTAAGAGATGGAGAGCCTAAGGCAACCTGTTCTTTGTATATAGTGTCTCAAGAGTTTCCGATATTGTTAGGGATTCCGCTTTCGCGAAAGCGAGATAAAAAGCAAGCATAACACTAATTAACGTTAAACGGTACAAAAGTGGTCCAATAGTTGAAAAGTGGTGGTGTGATATGTCCGAAAATCTAAAAAGACTTAACTATATTGCGCACCTTAATTTAAAGAGAAAATGAAAAAATTACTTTTAGTATTATTCCTAGCAGCAGGAACGGCGATGGCACAAACAGGTTATGTAGCTTCTGAAGCTCTTTTACAATCTATGCCAGAGTTTCAAACAGCTCAGCAGGAAATCAGCAAACTAGCAGCATCATTAAAAGCAGATGATACGAAGGCAGAAAACAATGTAAAAGAAAAAATGGCACTTCTTCAAGCTAAGGTTCAAGAATTACGTCAGACTGCGACAGATGAAGTGGCTTTTAATCAAGAATTAGAAATCTATAAGTCTCAGGCTTCCGCATTAGAGAATGAATTGCTGAATAGTAAAAAACTAGCTGAGTTAAAGTTAGGGGAAAAGCAAAATAAATTATTGACTCCACTTTCTAAGAAGCTCAACGAGGCTATTAAAAAAGTGGCTCTTGCTAGGGGTTACAATATTATAGTAGATCTTAGCGCCGTAGCTTACGCGACAGAAGAAGCTAATATCAGCAAGGCTGTAGCTTTAGAATTGGGTATTCCTGTTCCAACAGAATAAGATTTCCAGTTTTATTTATTTAAAAAGATCACTTCTAACGGAGTGATCTTTTTTTATGTTGCTTAGTGAAATAAAAGTTTATGTTAAAAAGCGGGTCATCCATAAGACTTATTTATGGTAATCATTATATTTGTTTATATATATCATAAGCAGTAATTCAATTGAAAAACTTATTTGCAAATCATAATTTTATAGGAAACATATTTGTTTTGCTTATTTGCGCTTTGTTTTTAGGACAACCTGTTGTTGAGGTGTGTTTAAATAGGAACTATGACGTGTCTATTTTAGACGTCGAGGTAGATGGAGTATCTGATGTGGAAGAGTACACGGACACCGATTTAGAAAACGAGAAGACCATTACTGATTTGTTATTATTTGAATCCAAAAACGGCTCATTTATTCCAGTTTATACAGTTGATTATACACCTCCTCTTTGGTGTGATTGCTCTCAGGAGATATTGATTCCGCCCCCGGAATTATTTGTCTAGAAGCAACTCGAGATCATTTTAAAACTTTATTTATCAAAGCATTGATTTGCAAGTCAAATCATGCTTCATGTTCCTGTTGTTTAAGGAACCATATCCCATTTTATGAATTCATCAAATCCGTTTAAAAATTTAAAAAAAGATATTCCAGCAAGTATTGTCGTGTTTTTTGTGGCATTACCACTTTGCTTAGGTATAGCACTAGCTAGTGGCGCACCGCCATTTGCTGGACTCATCTCTGGTATTATAGGAGGGATTCTTGTAGGTTCTTTGAGTGGTTCTCAATTGGGTGTAAGTGGTCCGGCCGCAGGGCTTGCAGCTATAGTGGCTGTCGCAATTACTGATTTGGGTGGTTTTGAGATCTTTTTAGTAGCCGTTGTTATAGGTGGTTTGATTCAAATCGTTTTTGGCCTTTTGAAATTAGGTATTATAGGGTATTATTTTCCTTCCTCTGTCATAAAAGGGATGCTTACTGGTATAGGGATCATCATATTTTTAAAGCAGATCCCACATTTTTTCGGACTAGATAAAGATCCAGAAGGCGACTGGAATTTCTTCCAGATAGATGGAGAAAATACCTTTAGTGAGATTTTAAGTATAGGAGAATATATCAGTCCAGGAGCTACACTAGTTGGGTGCATAGCACTTGCCATTTTATTGTTGTGGAGTAATGTGCTCCAAGAAAAATCAAAATTTTTTGAAATTATACAAGGTCCTTTAGTTGCTGTAGCTGTGGGTATTATTTATTATATCATCACTAGCGATGCAGTGTACTGGAATATATCAGAAGCGCATTTAGTAAATGTACCTGTCCCTGATGGTTTTGATTCCTTTATAGGGCAATTTAAATTTCCAGACTTCAGTCAGATAACTAATGTAGATGTGATTATTACAGGATTTACGATAGCCATAGTTGCTTCATTAGAAACATTATTATGTGTAGAGGCTACGGATAAGATAGATCCTCTTAAAAGAGTTACACCTACTAATAAAGAATTGATTGCTCAAGGAGTGGGAAATGTAGCATCTGGATTCATAGGAGGACTTCCTATTACACAAGTAATCGTTAGGAGTAGTGCAAATATTCAATCTGGTGGAAAAACTAAAATGAGTGCCATTTTGCACGGTTTCCTTTTATTAGCGTCGGTCATTTTAATACCGACTCTTATGAATAAAATTCCCTTATCAGTTCTTGCGGCTATATTGCTTATTGTAGGATATAAGCTAGCAAAGCCCAGTATATTTAAACAAATGTGGAGTTCTGGATGGCGTCAGTTTATTCCCTTTATTGTGACGGTACTATTGTTGCAATTTAATTTCTTACTAGGTGTAGGAGTAGGTCTGGCATTAGGAATTATCATCACACTTTTCCAAAGTTATCAAAACTCTCATTTTCTTCATGCTGTAGAAAGCGATGTATCAGGAAGACATATAGTTAAAATGGTTCTTGCAGAAGAGGTTACTTTCTTTAATAAAGCGACGATATTAAGAGAGCTAGATAACCTACCTAGAAACACTTATCTGGAATTGGATGTAAGTAATACCAGTTATCTGGATTATGATGTTGTAGAGATTCTAGATGATTTCAGAGAAAAAGCAATTTATAAGGAGATTGATATCAAATTGATTTCAGAAAGAGGAATAGTAGAAAACCCAGATAGTTTTATAGAATTCTTTAAATTGAGACCTAAGCAAGACAAATTTAAATTCAAAAGATATAAATAATGAAAGTACATACTAAAGAATCGCAAGCTACCATGACGCCGGAGAAAGCGTTGCAGTTTTTAACTGAAGGTAACGAGCGATTTCAAAACAACTTAAAAGCAAACCGAAATTTATTACAACAAATAAACGATACTCGCGATGGTCAGTTTCCTTTTGCGACCATTCTTAGTTGCATAGACTCACGTGTGTCGGCAGAGTTGGTTTTTGATCAAGGTTTAGGCGATATATTTAGTGTTCGTATTGCTGGTAATTTTGTAAACGAAGACATTTTAGGAAGTATGGAGTTTGCTTGTAAGCTTGCTGGGACGAAGCTTGTAGTGGTTTTAGGACATACCAGTTGTGGTGCTATAAAAGGAGCCTGTGATCATGCAAGACTAGGCAATCTTACCAAGCTTATAGAGAAAATAGAACCGGCAGTATACGCAGTAAACGAACCTCAAGAAGAAGCTTTACGCAATTCTAAAAATTTAGAGTTTGTAGACGCTGTTTCTGTAAAAAACGTAGAGCTTACTATTGAGAGAATACGCAAAGAAAGTCCCGTTTTAAAAGAACTAGAAGAAGATGGGGACATTAAAATAGTAGGGGCAATGTACGATATCGCTACTGGGGCTGTAGAGTTTTATAGTTAATAGCAGTTGTATTTTTGAGTTGTAATCATAGAGCCCTCCTATTATCATGGCGGGCTTTGTTGTTTATTTTCAATCAAAAATAGTTGTGTTTTTTAAATCTTGTAATGCTGACTTATAACCTATTTCAAATATATCTTTCATCGCTTTAAAGCTGAACAAGCCATAGTTAAATAAATCAGGCTCTATCAATAAATCACACTGACTAAATTTTATTTTGTCTTGCTGATACTGATTGATGGTGTAAGCCCTACCCGCCACATCGTAAGAGTGCTTGAGCTTTTGCTTTGTAAGATCTACTTTATTCACGTAGCTGCCTATTTTAAGGTCACAATCATCTAATAAGTCAATAGGAAAATTATTTAAAACACCACCGTCTACATAGGTGTTTCCTTCAATTTCTACTGGTGTGAATATTCCTGGAAAAGCAGCACTTGCCAGTATGGGTAAGTACAACTCGCCCTCTTTAAATATTCTGAGTTTTCCAGCATTAAGATCAGTAGCTGTCACCGTTAGCGGGATCTCTAAGGAATCAAAACTATTTTCAGGGATATAGGAAGCTAAATGATCTATAAAAACAGAAGAATTGATAAATCCAGCTTGTCCAAAAGCAAATATTTTAGGATCGAAGAGGTTGGATTTTTCAAAGAAATGAAAGATTTCTTCCATTCCTATTCCCTTTGCATAGAGGGCACCTACTAATGCTCCAGCACTTGTGCCAGATATTTGATTTACATTGATACTGTGCTCCTGAAGAGCTTTAATGACTCCAGCATGTGCGACACCTCTAACGCCACCACCAGAAAGTGCTAAACCTATTTTCATTTTCCCTCTTTTACTTGGTTGTGCTTCTCTTCTTTTTTTAAAAATAGGTAATACCCATTTACTATTAAAATGCCTGCATTAGTTACAATGATAGGCAGGTTAGGCGAGTCAAATAGAAATCCGTACAGTAGAAATAATACGCAACCTATGGAATTCACAGTGCGTAGAGTGATGATGTTTTTCATAAAGAAAGAAAATAGCACGACTGCACTTGCTGCATAACCTACTAGATCTAATGTTTCTGTACCTAATTCCATAACTTATACTTGAGTATGCAATAGTACCGCTTAAAAGTCATATAGTCAGTAAAGAGCTATTTGTAATCTTGTTTATTAAAACAGCCTTCTTTTTAAAATGATTACAAATAAAGAAAGCTTCTACTGTATTTATAGACCTATTTAATTCTTGTATTCCTGCTTTTTTAATAAAGAAAATCAGGCGTATAATCTTGTTATTTAATGACTAAATTTGTGGATTCACACCATGCTTATGCTTTATGTTACCGCGTTTATGGAAATTGATTTTTATCCTTATATAAAATCCTTGCACCTCATTTTTGTTGTTACTTGGTTTGCAGGACTGTTTTACATCCCTAGATTATTTGTCTATCAAATAGAAGCCCATGCAAAGCCAGAGCCTGAAAAAGGTATTTTACTTCAACAACTGAAGATCATGACGAGCAGGTTGTGGTATATCATTACGTGGCCTAGCGCTGTTCTTACGACAGTTTTTGCGATATGGTTACTTATTTTAAACCCTTATTGGTTGCAAGCTGCTTGGATGCAGGTAAAATTAGGTTTTGTGGTTTTACTCTTTATTTATCATATAAAAACTCATTTTATCCAAAAGGAATTACAAAATGATGTGGTCAAATGGACTTCTAATGGCATGCGCATCTACAATGAAGGTGCTACGCTTATTTTGTTTGCAGTAGTGTTTTTAGTCATTGTTAAGAGTGCGATCAACTGGATTTACGGTTTGATAGGACTTTTAGTTTTTGCTGTAATTTTGATGCTCCTTTTTAAGCTTTACAAAAGGCTTAGAGAAGGAAATAAGGAATAAATATCTTGTGATGATCTCGCTTTCGCGAAAGCGAGACAGTCCACAATTTTCTGTTTAGAAAGAAAATAGAAAGCGGTACAATGAACAATAAGATACACCTTTAGAATCCCTGCAACAACATAAAGACGGCCATAACGATCATGATTGCATTTTCCATAAAAGTAGCCTCAGTCATGGGTAATTTAAGCGCTGTTCCCAAACAGGCGCATGGAATAGATTTTTTATCTAGTAGTGTTTTTGTCACACCAATAGTAGTGATTCCTAAAATGATCAATGTAGCTATAAGGGCTATATCTATTTCAAATCGTATTAAAAACATAAATCCGAGTGCCGTTTCTAGAAAAGGATAGGCCCATCCATAAATCGGAATAATCTTAGCTAACGGATCATACATGGAAAAACTTTTTGAAAAGCCTTTTACATCTAGCATTTTAAAAAAGCTAAAAACGATAAAGAATAAACCCATAAAATCCAGCATGGCTTCGTCCCAGTTTTCTCTTTGATAGTTGAGCAGCACTGTTGCAACCGTCAAGTAACCTAATATAAGAAACAAGGGCAGTAGTTGTTCCCACTTAGACTTTCCCGATTTTATAATCGAGCTGGAACTCGAACTAGAATCAATAACCTCAGGCTTTGTCATTGCTGTAATTACGTATTTTTTAGGGAGTGCTTCTTGAATGGTTTTAATGCCTATGTGATATGCCATAAGAATAACAGCCTGCTCATTTTCTAAAGTAACCATGGCTTCTTTAACACCAGGAATAGCATTGAGCCTTTTTTCCACATCGCTGCGGCAACCATTACAGGTCATTCCAGATATTTGATAGGTATGTTTCATTAGATCTTTGGTAGATAAAGTTGTAAATCTACACCTATAAGTTGATCTATATGCCCTGCGATGGGATGTTCTTTATCTGTCTTAAAATGCATGTGTAAGAATGTGGTGTGGTGTGTATAAATCGCTTGGTGCTTTTCAGAATAGAAGCCTATAATCTCTACATCTTCCTCCTTTAAAATGCCATTTGATCCAGTTTCTTGGTGCTTTTTATGATTGTGCACGTTGTCACCTTTTGGCCAGTTGATCACATGCCAGTCTAAAGATATTGCTTTCCCCTTTAATAAAAACGGAAATGGTAGGTCGACATCTAACCCATTTTTGAGTGCGGCCTCTTTGATTTGCCTTTCTAGTTCTGCGTTATTAGAGAACGGATCCAGTTCAACTCCATAGTTCCATTCAGGAACTTGAGCATAGACTAGCAATGATGCTTTGTGATTAAAACTGGACGCTATCTCCACGTTGTTATTTGGGCCTGATTTACTCACATAAGAAACTCCATCAAACACTTGAATTTCTCCTTTGAGATGTTCTAATGCACCTAGAGCATACAGATGAGGTAATTGCTTTAAAGAATCTAGAGACATTGTTGCTTCTAAATTTCCAGACATCATATTTCTTAAGGCGCCCTGATGTTTTACGGTGCTGTCTGCGGTTGGTTGATCAGCACAACTTACCACACTCGTGGCGATAATTAGCAATAGTAAA
This sequence comes from Nonlabens sp. Ci31, assembly GCF_012974865.1. Taxonomy (NCBI): domain Bacteria; kingdom Pseudomonadati; phylum Bacteroidota; class Flavobacteriia; order Flavobacteriales; family Flavobacteriaceae; genus Nonlabens; species Nonlabens sp. Ci31. Next base: position 2,033,175 of record NZ_CP043633.1, read on the forward strand.
AGTTTTAGTTTATTCATTTTTTAATTTTAAGGTATTGGACTAATGCAGTAGGGCGCTAATTCGTCACAGAAATTGTTTGAGATTGTACAAAGGTATCAGTACGTATTGCAATTGCTGCTTTTAAGGTTTGTTTTAGTTGCTATGGCATTTCAACTAATAGAATAAGCTCGTTCTCAAAATCAGTAAGCTGTACATCATGATTAGTTATAAAAATCCAGATAGCAACATAGATATGTGGAGCACTTTCTAAAAAGGTCCAAGCCTTTTCTAGTTGTAAATTCTCATGTCACAAAAGTAGTGATGGTTATTAAAACTAGTGTAGTAAACGTTAAACAAATAGATTGGGATTATTTTTATAGCTGTACAAGGATAAAAACCCTTAAAATCATTAGATTAAAAGGGTTTTGTTGTGGAATAAAAAGTGTTTGGGTTCCTTCTTAAGGGGGTGTTTTACCTGCTATCATTAATAGCATAAAGAAGAATTGCCTTCAATTATTTGTTTTAGCCAGTTTTCAGATATTCTAGTGACTTAGCGCTAGGATTCTTTTTAGATCTTAAAACTCATCACGGGAAGTGGGGAGCTGTTAGCGAGGTCTTCTGAGATACTTCCTCTAAAGAAATGTGAAAGTCCTTTTCTAGCATGTGTGCTTATCGCTATACAATCTGCTTGAGTTTCCTCTGCATATTGTAGCAAGCCGTCTTCAACCGTATATCCAGAAATAAAGTCCACTTGATCAGTACCCCCAAAAGCGGCAAATTGTTGTGTCATTTCTTTAAATTCTTTGGAGCTGATAAAGTCGGTGTGAGGTCTATTGACATACACAGCATGCAATTTGCTCTCTAAAGTAGAAAATATATTTACAGCTTTCTTATAAGCTGCCACGCTTGCTTCTGTCAGGTCTGTTGCAAAAATCACCGTATTTAGGTTAAAACTTTGTGGTTTTGATTTTACTGTTAGTACAGGAGTATTACTGTTTCTCACCATTTTTTCAGCATTTGATCCTGCAAAAACACCTTCGTGTGCCATCAATCCGTGTGATCCCATTATAATAAGATCTGCATTTACGTTTCGGGCCAATTCATCTACTTCTTTGTAAACCTTATGGTGTTTAATCATTGCTTCTACTTGAACTCCTTCTAGGTAGTCTTTATCAAGAAAAGGTTCAAATTTCTTTTTAGAAAGTGCCAGTAGAAACATCATTTCATTTTTATTGTCACTATCAGAGTGAGAGATCAATGAGTCTGATAATTCGAGCATGTGCAGCACATGTAAGGTAGCATTGTGTTTTTTAGCAAGCATAGCACCTATCTCTAAAGCGTATTCAGAATATTTTGAAAAGTCTACTGGTATAATAATGTTGTTCATGAGGTATAGTTTGGCCTAAATTTACTTCATTCTACAACCAATTTCTTCTAAACAGCATTGATATTTATCATAGGCTACTGGTACTTTTGAACATTATAGGAATCTTTCCATCAAGATTAAAAGCACGTAGAGCTGTAGCGTACAGTTGAAGATCTATTTAGTAACTGATGAAAAGCTTCTATAAAATAAAAGATATTTTGGCCTTTGGTGGAGTTAGAAATCAAGGAAGCGTTCCTCAAAGGTCTGGTATACACCTTTCTTTGATTGCGATCTTTAGAAAGTGCGCCGGAAGAATTCCTGTGGCTGTATAAAAGAAACACCTGCTCGTAGGAGTTAGTTGTCTTTGTAGCGTTGGAGGGTTGGGGGCGCAGTGGTGGTTATTTGACCATTACCCGTCCACTCAAATAGCCTTCCATTATAGTGATATTAGAAATGGTAAAATTAGACAGGCTGTTTGATGAAACCTATCTTTCTAGTATGGGTGAAATAAGTAAAAGAAATCAGCATAGAAAAGCTCCTAGAATCAAGTGCTCGAATCTAGGAGGCTAATATTATAGTGTCTTAAAATTAAAGAAGAAAAGTGTAGTTTTTACCTCAGTTCTTTGCTGGCCGTTGACGTACTGTCGTAAAATAGCATTTCTAAAGTTTACCTTTAAAGACTTACTTTCTATCTCTTTTTTAATTTAATCAATGACTCTAATGGCTCTTTTTAACAATTGTATTAATAGAACAGGCGCAAAACTTGTACCCACTATTATTAACCAAATAGTTGTATCAAGCGTCTGAAGGTCGAGTATTTCATTAAGCGGAGCTACTATATAAAAAACTGCCATAATGATTATACACAATAGCAAAGCGTACCACACGAATGCATTACGGGTAATCTCATTTCTTATAAAAGATGTTTTATAAGAAGATAAATTGAAAACATGCCACAATTGAGCTAATGCAAGACTAAAGAAAGTAATGTTGTTACAAATTTCATGCTCGTATTTAAGGTAATAACTACAATACCAGCTTACCAACATAATAGGCAATGCCATTAAGAAGGCATATACGATTATACGTACCCAATCCTTTTTGACAACAATGGCTTCTGCGGGATTTCGTGGACGATTTTTCATGATCAGTACATTGCCTTTACTCACTCCCAGTGCCAATGCTGGGAAAATATCGGTAACTAAGTTGAGAAACAGAATCTGCAAAGGAAGAATTGAGAAGGAGAAGTTCAACAAGCCATAACCAAAAATGATAAAAATTTCACTCAAATTGCAAGAGAGCAAATACACTAAAAAGCGTTTAATGTTTTCAAAGATTGCCCTGCCTTGTTCGATGGCTGAGACAATAGAACTAAAAGAATCGTCTTTCAGTACCATTTCAGCAGTTTCTTTTGCTACCTGAGTACCTTTCAGCCCCATCGCAATTCCGATGTCTGCTTTTTTTAATGCCGGGGCATCGTTTATACCGTCACCAGTCATGGCGACAATATCCCCTCTTTTTTGGTAAAGGCTAACCATATCTAACTTCTGTTTGGGATTTACTCTTGCAAATATGGTGGCGGCAAATAAATTCTTTTCGGGCTGATTACTTTCCAATTCCTTGCCATTGATAACGAGGTTTTCTTTGTCGGATAATTTTATTTTTTCAGCGATATGAAGAGCAGTGGCGGGATGGTCCCCCGTAATCATTATCACTTTTATACCGGCATCTCTACAAGATTGCAATGCACCGACTACATCCATTCTTGGAGGATCTAAAAACCCGATAAAACCGGCAAAAGTTAAATCTTGCAAGAAATTATCGATTGGGATACTAGCACCTTTCTTGAACGCAAAAGCAAGTACGCGTGTGCCTTGTGCCTGTATTTTTTCTGCTTTTTGTAAAAATATTTTTTTCTCCTTTTCAGTTAATTTTTCTAGGGTATCTCCCTTACTGTACCTAGTACATTTTTCTATGAGCACTTCTACAGCTCCCTTAGCAGCTACAAAGTTAGTGCTGCCATTTTTATGCAAGGTTCCCATTAGTTTAGTCTCAGAGCTAAACGCTTCCTCTGCCACACGGGGATACTGTTTGTTGATTTTGTCGGAATCGATGTTGTTATCAGCTACAAATTGCAACAATGCAATTTCTATCGGGTCACCTAATTGTTTTTTATCATTTTCTTTTTCATAGATCACCGCATTGTTGCATAGGGTAGAGATCAGAAGCAGTTGGTCCATAATCGCTCTATTATTATTAGCGCCTATTTTATTTTTCTCAACAGCTATGGACTCATCAAAAATGCAAATATCGCTGACTTCAATATTATTTTCAGTAAGTGTTCCAGTTTTATCAGTAAAAATGGTATTGATACCTCCGAGGGTTTCCACTGCTGCTAATCTTTTTATTAATACATTTTTTTTGGCCATACGCAGCATTCCATATGTTAATGCAATGGTGGCTACGATGGGCAGTCCTTCGGGAATGGCCGCCACAGCTAGTGCTAGTGACGTTTCAACAATGAGGTAGATATCCTTACCTTGAATAGCCCCTGTAACAATAAAAATTAACGCAAACACACTTGTAATCCAAATTAGTTTTTTTGTAAGACCCTGTAGTTTTTGTTCAAGTGGTGTACTACTTTGCTCTGCAGATTCTACCAGAGATGTAATTTTACCCAATTCAGTGTACATGCCTGTACCCGTTATAATGGCCTTAGCATTGCCATTTACAACAGCTGTGCCTTTAAAAATCATATTGGTCTGTGCTGCTGTAGGAGTGTTTTTTTTAAGTGATTCCAGCTTTTTGGTTACTGGTAAAGATTCACCTGTCAGCGCTGATTCGTCTGCTTCGAGTTGATGAAGTTCAAATAAGCGACCATCAGCAGGTACCATATCCCCTGCTTCTAACAGCACAATATCGCCGGGTACAATCCTTTCGGAGGGGATTTCAACTATCGAGTTATCTCTTATAACTTTTGAAACACTAACATCCATCTGTTTTAAAGCACTCATGGATCTGCGTGCCTGTAATTCCATAAAAAAGCCTAAGGCTGCGGTAATAAATAGTACTGCAATAACGGAAAATCCTTCCAACCAATGTTGGAAAAAAAAGGAAAGTGTTGCAGCCACAACCAACAATAAAATAATAGGACTTTTGAATTGAGCAAGAAGGATTAAAAAGATGCTTTTTTGTTTTTGTGCTTTGTAGCTATTTAAACCATAGTCTTTAATTCCTTTTTGTACCTGTTGCTCTGTTAATCCACTTTGTTGATTTGCCTGAAGAAGTTGAGCAATTTTTTCTATATCCTCCGAATGAGGAAATTCAATTGGATAGAAGCTGTTTTTATTTTTCATTTTGGTTACTCCTTGTCTAGGTGATTGTGTTGGGACTAAAATATTTGCTGCAAATACTTGTAATTAAATTAGTTACATACGTACTAAAATACCACATAACCACAATTATTTAATGAATAAACACTTGTTTTTACAACTTTGATTTATTTCTTTTGCCTGAAGGACAATTATATCCAAGGCAGTGATGAATCAAATCAAAGCTGATTTTTACACTCCATAGTCCGGGTTGTTTCTAGCCTATGAGTTCAACAGCACGATAAATATTACAGCTGGAATAGAAAAAGCTTTGATCGATCTTACCATAAAAAAAAGCGCAGTTCTTTTGGAGAAAGTTCTTTGGCTATGTATTTTAGGTAAATACAGATTCGGTCGTGAACAGTTGATTTTAAATAGCTGTCTATATTTTGACTTAGGATTATTTTGCTATTAAAGAGATAGTAGTGGTAAAAGTCTTGTCTGGAGAAACACCAAAAAATAATTAGCAATGTCTAGTAATAATAAAGCTCCTAAAAAAAGAATAGAATATCGCGGTAAAAATATCCGAGCCTCTAGAACAGGAGGCATTTCTGTTACAGAAACAATTTCAGAAGACGGTTATGGGGCTACCATAAACACCAATCACGGACTAAGATTACATAAAAAGCTGTTTAAAGGCGCGAGAATGGGCTTTCAGCGTGGAAACTTCCAATTTATAGGAAGGTATAAAAGTGGTCCATTTAACTTTAATATTTCAAAAGGTGGAGTTAGCACTTCCATAAAAAATAAAAGAGGCTCTTATAACCTCTTTAAACCAAATTACTCTAGTTTTAAATTGGCTGGTGTCCAAGTAAGAGGTAAAAATGCAGCTGCCCTTCAATTAATAGGTATCGTATGGAGTCTTGTCGCAACTGTTTTTAAACTTTTATGGCATATAGGAGTTGCTGCATTATGGTTGGTATTCTTAACCATAAAATGGGTTGTAGATTTTGTGATAGGATTCTATAACGGATATAAATCTAGCGGTTAGTGGTTCGAGAAAAGTGGATGGTCAAGGGGTTAAAAGGTTTTTAAAAATGAAATCAACTTGTCTTTTATTAGGGTCTAATTCTTGAGCATAGGACCATTAATCAGAGTGATGCATCAAATTACAGAAAATAGTTTTTATAATTACCTCAGTTCTTCTTAAGTTTAATTCCTTTTAAATTTGGTTATAAATCAGAAAGAAAAAAAGAGGGAATTAAGGATGTTATAAACGGTGAAGCCTAGACTTTGACAACATTGATAAGACTCTCTGCTTTTACGACTAAATCAGTTTTCCAATGGTCTATCCTATATGAACAGAAGAAATTAATCCAAATTTATTGTCCTTCATTTTCAATGATTACGGGAACATTTTGCCTACGATACCCTTTGTTTACATCCAATTCAAAACCTGTTTCTTTCCATTGATATTTAGGATACTTTTCGTTGTGTCTTTTTAAATTTTCCTTTCTATTGTTATTATTTTTTACAATAACTTTTTCTAAAACCGGTTGTATTTCGTTGATTTTCGTATCAGTGAGTTCAGTCGGTTCAGCCTCTTTAAAAATTCGATACCAACTGTGATCAAATGGGAGTATCCTAAAGTGAGATGCAATTACTTTTCAACCGTTCCTTTCGTTTCGGACTGCGTAGTTTCTTTATTTTCGGCATTTTGTTTACAGCTCGAAATTATTATTAGAATTGTTACTATAAAAACCTTTACAAGGTTTTTCTTAAATGTTTGGCAAGCTTGTTTTTTATTTTCACCCTTAAGAAAGGAGTTAATTATACTTACTAAGTAACAATAGGAAAACTAAAACCTTGTTTTGAATACCAGTTCCTTTGCGCGTATCAGTCCTCTTGTCTTTCTTAGGTTGCTTTAGTAGCATTTGAAACACAAGGAACTACTTTCTATTAAAGCTGATAGTCATTGCAACACTTGTTAATCAATTCTTATTTACAAGAAATAATACTTACAAACGCGAAAAATTGTTCAGATGTTATTGGTATCGATGTATCAAAAGTAACCATCGATGCACATATTCATAATTGATCGGTACACCCTGTGTTTCAAATACCCCTAAAGGTTACAAGCCACTTTTTTTTGTACAAAAGCTTACCTAGAGGATCAGGTCTATTTTTTGATGTTTTGAGAATACAGACCATTTATCTACAAATCTTAGTGTTTATCTTTCAGAACATGGTTTAGATGATGTTGAAGAATGCCCTTTAGTCATCCAGCCATCTTTAGGTGCTATTAGAACAAATAGACAGGGTTTTAACCTTCAAGTATGCCATAGGATTTTGACAGTTTATACAGCGTAGTTTTTTATGAAGTGTTTTTTAAATTATGGAATTTACCTGATTGTAGCCGTAAAATTTAGATTTTTGTAAACTTCCAAAAATCGTTTTTTGGAACAGGAGCTTCGTAGGTTCTAAAGTCATTGGAATCAGTGACTTGATAGGTTAATTTCCAAGCATGTAGGCAAATTGATAAAGGGAGGTATTCTTGATTTGAACCATACTTTTCATCACCTATAATAGGGAATTCCATATGTGCTAACTGGGCTCTTATTTGATGGAACCGACCAGTTTTAGGTTTTATTTCTAAAAGATAGCCAAAACTGTTTTCATCTATAACTTGATAGGAAAGAATGCATTTTAGAGATTCTTTAGATTTTAAAGGCACTATATCGGCTCTTTTTTCTAGGTTGTTTTTTACAAGAAAATTAGTCAAGGTTTTTTTGTTCTTTAACGGCTTTTTTCCGACAATTGCCAAATACGTTTTTTGAACTTTTCGGGTACTAAACAGATCATTGAATTCCACAAGAATACTTTTCTTTTTTGCAAAAACCAACACCCCACTTGTCACGCGATCTAATCTATGTATAACCCCAATATAAGGCTTTTGTTTATTTTTTAAAAGGTGATTCACAACTTGATCCTCTACAGTGTGATTCTCATAAGGACTTTTTTCACTAATAAGTCCAGCCATTTTGTTCACGACTATATAATCGTTGTTTTCTTGTATTACTTCAAGGTTGGGCATTAGCAGTAGTTTTCTTTTTAAATTTTACTAGGGTATTCTTACTTTACCTAATTTCAAGTGATTACAGCTATCTGATTTTGTTGACTTCAATAAAATAATGATCATCAAAATTGACATAAAGCACGCTTCTTTATCATTACGGCTTTAATCTTTTGCAGCTCTCTTAAAGCAATACGTAATTATTTAGAGTCAATGTTAGACTATTTTAGTTTTTTTAGTCAGCGATAAAAATACATTAACTTAATGATTTTACAAAAATCACAAGCTGCTGTATTCAAATAAGATATTTTTTTTTCATTTAAGTAGAAGTTTTAAAATAGGTTATTTGCAGCTTAAGTTATAAACCAAAAAACCCCAGATTTTTCTGGGGTTGTCATTGAAGTTAAATGGCACTTATAATTAAAAGAGTCCCATAGGTTTCTTGTCATAAGAGACCAGCATGTTTTTTACAACACGGTAATGATCTAATGCCATTTTATGGTTTTCACGACCGAATCCTGAATCTTTTACACCGCCAAAAGGAGCGTGGGCGGGATAAGTATTGTATTGATTTACCCAAACTCTACCAGCTTGAATAGCACGTGGAACTTGGAATAATTCATGAGCATCGCGAGACCAAACACCTGCTCCTAAGCCGTAAGGGGTATCATTAGCGATAGCTATTGCTTCTTCTGTAGAGCTAAATGTAGTCAATGCTACAACTGGGCCGAAAATTTCTTCTTGAAATACACGCATGTCGTTTGTTCCTCTCAACACTGTTGGTTGTACATAGTATCCTCCAGAAAGATCACCTTCATGGTTACCAGCTTCTCCACCGGCTAAAACAACGGCACCTTCTTCTTTACCGATATTAATATAGTCAAGAATCTTTTCACATTGTGCTTTAGAAACTTGAGAACCGATCATTGTTTCTGGATCTAGAGGGTTACCTGCTTTAACTAGCTTTAAGCGTTCTTGCATCTTGTCTATGAAAAGATCAGCAATGTCTTCGTGAACTAGAATACGAGAAGGTGTCGTACAGATCTCTCCTTGGTTAAGAGCAAACATCAAAGCACCTTCAATAGATTTACTAAAGAATTCGTCATCTTGCTCTGCTACTGATGGAAAGAACACATTAGGAGATTTCCCACCTAATTCCATAGTTACAGGAATGATATTTTCTGCTGCATTGTGGTATACTTTACGACCTGTTTCTGTAGAGCCAGTGAAGGAAAGTTTAGCTATGCGTTTAGATGTCGCTAAAGCTTGACCAGCTTCGTCACCAAAACCAGTTACAATGTTTAATACGCCTGCAGGTAATATATCACCAATGAGTTCCATTAAAACAATAACGCTGGTAGGCGTTTGTTCTGCTGGTTTTACAACTGCTGTGCAACCTGCTGCTAGAGCTGGCGCGATTTTCCAAGCTAACATGAGCATTGGGAAGTTCCATGGAATGATTTCTCCAACAACACCAATAGGCTCGTTTAATACGATGCTTAATGTATTTTTGTCGTGTTCTGAAATACTTCCTTCGTCTGCACGAATAACTCCTGCAAAATAGCGAAAATGATCAATGCAGTAAGGGATATCTGCTGCACGAGCTTCACGAATTGGTTTTCCATTATCAATGGTCTCTAAAGTTGCCAGATACTCAAGGTTATCTTCCATTACCTGCGCAATCTTTAATAGCATATTGCTTCGTTCTGCAGCTGAAGAGCTACTCCACGAGGGAAACGCTTCATGTGCAGCGTCTAAAGCCAGATCGACATCTTCTTGAGTGGAACGAGCCGCCTGTGTAAATACCTTGCCGTCTACAGGAGATACGTTATCGAAATACTGACCTTTTACAGGAGCAACGAAGTTACCACCAATAAAATTCCCATATCTTTCTTTAAATACAGGTTTAGTTACATTTGCCATAATTGTATGTTTTAAATTTTATTATTAAGGAATGCTTATCTAAATACAAGCATTTTTAATTCTGATGCAAATGTATGGCTAGCGCTTACTTGTGAAGTTATTCATAAGGGTCAGTAGCTTATGAAAAAAGTTCAGTATAAGGTTTTTTTAAATAAAAAGATATGATTATTATTTTTAAAACACTGAAATATAGCTATTTAAAATAAAAAATATTAATTTTAAAGATCTGTTGGACTAATTCCGAACTTTTTTTTGAAAGCTATACTAAAGTTAGACAGGTTATTATAGCCCATATCTAAATAAATATCAGACGCTTTTAAATCACCTCCTTGCAGTAGTTCTTTTGCTTTTTGTAGGCGCCTGTTTTGAAGCCATTTCCCGGGAGGTTCTTTATATTCGGAAGTAAAATGACGTTTAAAAGTTGATAGACTCATATTGCAGAGAAAAGCAATTTCTTCCAGTTTTAAGTTGGAATTTACATTGCTTTCTACGACATTTATAAACGGTGAAACTTCTTTAGAGATTAATGAGTGCAAGTAGTATTCAAAAGTAGAACCGTACTTGTTGAGCAAATACAACATAATTTCTTCAAATTTTAAAACCAATAAAGCATCACTATAACTATGATCTGTAAAGGTGTAAGACGATAAAGAATTAATGAAAGCAGCAATATAATCATCATTTTCAATCACAAAATAGGGCACATCTTCTTTATATGGCTTAACATCGTTAGTGTACTTACTTAAGAAATCGGTTAGTTTTTTTTCAGAAAAGAAGAAAAGTTTGCAGTAGTAAGCGGCTTCAGTGTCTAATAACTCCGTCCAAAGCCAATTTCCTTTTTTAAGCAACAAAGATTGGGCTTTATTTACGGCAACCGATGTGCCAGCAAAATGTACCTGCTTTTTACCAACTTGTAGAAAGCTAAACATATTCATGCTTAAATTGACTTTACTTTTTACGACATCGCTCGACATCTTAAAATCGTAGACAAAGATGTCTTGAGTAGTCTTTTTATTCTGAAAATAAATTTCAGGTATGTTTTCTATTGGCATTTGTTTTTTTTCTTCTTTTAGATATTGGTTCGTTTAACAATAGGTAGCTGATAGCGTTCTATTTTTGATCAAGTTACAAGAAAATTAAAGGGATACTAACCTTAAATTTACATCTATCTCAGGTGTAATTTTATACATTGTAGTAGGTCTGACTTCTATACTTTCTGGGTATAGACAAGATTTTGTAATCACTAAATTAGAATCAAATTTTCACCTATTAATTCTCAGCCTTAATTATCTGTCGTATCAAATCGAGTAAGTTTAATGCCTTAAAGTCTGGCTGTAAATAATAGGGATGATAAATTTCTTGCTTTCGTTTTATGTAAGCTGTGGTGAGTCCTGCTTTTTTTGCTCCAAACAAATCCCAATCGTGTGTTGCAACCATTACAATATTTTCAGTTTGTAATCCTTCCTGTTTAGCTGCTGAAAGATAAATATCCTTGAAAGGTTTGTAATTCTCGACCTTGTCTGCGGAGTAATAAGAATCAAAAAGGTCCATAATTCCTGCATTAGATAGCTGTTCTTTTATCATTTCTAAAGACGAATTAGAAACAGCAATAACACGAATATCATTGTTTCTTAAAACACGAAGAGCAGGTCGTACATCTTCATAAGCAGGTAACTTTCTAAATGCTCCAAGTATTTCAGCTTTTACCTCGCTACTCAAAGATTTATTGTTCTCGAAAAACAGATTTTCTAAAGCTACAGCTGCTAATTCTCCGAAATTTCTGTATTCGTCCATAATCCCCATGATAGTTGAACTGTGTAATAATTTTGTAAACCAATATTTTAGAATATATTGATCATCAAAGTGCTTATCAAACTGTTCCTTAAGTAAACTCAAGTTTAATAAGGTTTCGTTCATGTCGAAGAATACTGCTTTTTTCATACTATTTTATTTATATATTTTTACCGAATAATTCTGTTTAAAGTATCGTTTCAAGCTTGTTTACAATTTTCTTTGAGTAAGCATAAATGCGGTGTTTTTTTTCAAGAGATGTTGGCTCACGTTTTTAATCGCTATGATTATTCCGTCAATCATTTCTTTTTTCATTTGGTTTCTCGAACTAGTTTTCCATAAAATAAAAACCAGCCTTACTTACTACAAATTCAAAAATGGCTCCTCTTTCTGCGTTTCTTTTGAAATGTCTAAAAGATGAGTTTTCAATTCGTAACCATTCAACTCCGAAAACCCCCTAAATTTTGTAAGATGCTCAAATTTTGATAGTCCTATAATCCAGAATAGAATTAGTTACTGAGTTTTCCAACTGACTAATTAAAGCCATAATCATTTTTCGGCTCGTTCTATTCTTTTGAGAAACCATTTTAATCTATCAGTCAATTTTTTGTCGTCTAGAAGAGTGTTTTATTCCACTTGTCAATTGAAAAAAAAATTCCTTTCGTTTATCCTTTCAATTCTGATGAATATGTTGTTTTCCAGAACCTGTCTTCCAACTAGTAAAGGCATTCTTTTGTTTTATCTCAAATGTCCGTTAAGGCATACTAGTTAAAACGTTTAGTATAAGAATAGTAGCGAATTTCAAGGCTAGAGCCTTTCAATTTAGCACTGGCTTTGTACAAAGATACTCACTTAGATTTTAGTACTAAATCTGCTACTATGCGATATTAAAATTAAATCCGACAAGCATTTATGTCGGTGCTTTAATGATGTGTCCTGCATTGTCTGCTTTTACTACTTTAAAAATTATGAAAAGGCCTATTTCAAGCCTACCTTGGAATTTAAAAAAGTCCAAATATCTCAGATTATTATATGTATTTCCTGTATTATATATAGATAGCTTATGTTTTAATTTGGGCTTTTGGTTTTGGGAATATTCTTAATCAAGATACTACTTCAGAATGGTCTTAAGAATTGGGAATGGAAGAATTCAGTGTTCCAATTATTATATTGTCGATGGTCGTACTTTTGTCAATTGTAGGTGTCGTAAAAAATTTCGGCTCCACTTTGGGCGAAGAAATTGGTTGGCGTGGATTTTTCATTTACGAACTTAGAAAAATATGTTCTTTTGGTGGGGTATCAATAATTAGTGGTTTGATTTGGTCAATTTGGTATTGGCCGATTATTTTACTAACCTACAAAGGAAGTGGCCATGTTATATTCCATATTTCTTCGTTTACTGTAATGGTATTAGGAATGTCTGTTATTTTGGATTATTATAATTTTAAGTCAAATAGTTTATGGCCTTTGGCACTTTTTCATTCGGTTCATAATATATTCATACAAAAGATATTCACTACGCTAACTTCGACAAACGAGAGCACTACTTTTTGGATAGATGAATACGGAATGATGCTTCCAATTATCACCACAATTTTTGCGATGTACTTTTGGCGAAAGCTAAGGCTGAAAATCTGCAACTAAATTTTGAAACTTCACTAAAGTTGGTTTTCGAACCATGGTGGTCAATATATAATTACGTATTTTAGAGTCCATAAATAGGGCGTATAATGGACATATTTAATGCGTATGGTTTGTTAGAATTTGTAGAGCAGTTTAAAACAAATAAAAATAGCAAAGAGTATCTAGCATAAATTATACGGCAAGAGGCTGATAGAGCTGTAAGTGTTCAAAAAAGGCCTATCAAACTCCTAAATTTTTTACTGTAACCTATACCTCTAATTTTTTTGATTCCTTTTAAATCTTATTTTCATGGCCATGTTTTGTATAGATAGTGAGAGTCTTGATCCTTATTTTAACCAAGCGGTAGAGGAGTACTTCCTTAAGAATTTTGATGATAATATTTTCATGCTGTGGCGGAATAACAATGCTATTATCGTAGGTAAACATCAAAATACTCTTGCCGAGATCAACGTAAAACATGTAAAAGATCGAGGGATAAAAGTAGTAAGACGCCTTACAGGTGGTGGAGCTGTTTTTCATGATTTGGGAAACATCAACTATACCTTTATAATGGGCTATGGCGAGAAAGGAGCAAAAGTAGATTTTAAAAAATACAATCAGCCTATTATTGATGTTTTAGCGGGATTGGGAGTAAAGGCTCATTTTTCTGGAAGAAACGACATCCTAATTGATGACCAAAAGTTTTCGGGCAATGCAGAACACATCTATCATCAAAAGCAAAGAGTTTTACATCATGGTACGTTGCTTTACGCCTCAGAGATTCAGGATATATCGGATGCCCTGAATGTAAACCCCTTAAAGTTTGAAGGGAAAGCTCGAAAGTCGGTAAGTAGTAGGGTGACAAATATTTCTAGCCATCTAAAAGATGATATGGGCGTAGACCAGTTTCGCCAAAAGGTGATGAACCACATTACGGAAATGTACCCTGATGCTATCCTTTACCAATTAACTGTAAATGATAAAGCCGCTATTCAAAAATTAGCAGATGAAAAGTACAGCACCTGGGCATGGAACTATGGCTACTCTCCCAAGTATGGTTTAAAGAAAGGAGTAAAAACAAACGGAGGGCACGTGGAGGTGCACCTTAATGTGTATAAAGGGGTAATTACTGAACTCGAAATTTTTGGTGATTTCTTCGTCAACCGTGACATAGACGAAGTAAAACAAGCTTTGATAGGATTGGAGCACCGCCAGGAAACCGTATTAGATAAATTAAAGGAAATCAAAAGTAGCGAGTATTTCAATAATATTTCTGAGGAGGAGTTGGTAGTAGCGTTCTTTTGAGCGGTGCGTACTATTTGAAAATGCAATGTTGTTGAACAAACTTTTTTGTGGATTCAACGGGAATTTTAGTACCTAATGGATACAGACATCATTCTGTATTCATGGAGCCATCGTTTATGAACGTAATTTTGAATCTGCTGTATTTGTTAAAGATAAAATGGGTGGAACGCATTCAAGGATTAATAAGCTATAGAATTAGATGATTTATAAGTGGAGCTCTTGGTATTCCATAGTTGGTTCTCCTCTATTATTCTTATCATTTCTACTCCGGCAGTGGTTCTTTTGGCTCAATCTAAATTTTTAAATCCCTTACCTTGTATTATTTGCCATTTAGTCATTCTATGGTCTTGTTATACTATATCATTGAGGTATTTAGATCACCTTTCAAATTAGTGGATGGGAAAAGAGGAATAGTATTCGACAAAAGCATACCATATTTTAATCGATGTTCTAACCTATAGACACCTGCTTATTCAGCCACGGTTAGAAATGGTAAACCAATTAGATATTCCTTTTGCTTGTAACTTCTTCCATTCAAAAGGAAATTAAAGAATACATTTTTGCTTCATTTATGCAGTCCTGCATTCAAGTCATAACTGCACCATATCCTAAAAAAAGCTTACAAAAATAAACCCTTGACCCGTTGGGAAAGGAAATTCAATAAACTCATAAGAAAAACTAGGTTCAAGGTAAAGCGTACTTTTGGGGGAATAAAAAGATGGTTCAATGGAGGATTGGCAAGATACCGAGGGATGGCAAAAATGCATACCCAAAACCTGATGGAGGCCATATCCTATAATTTATACCGTAGTCCAGGGATAATTGCGTCCAATCGTAAAAATTAAGGGATAAACATCAAGAAAATGACTAACAAAGACAATAAATAGAGAAAAAAATAAGGTTTTCGACAAAAAACTAAGCGAAAATCCATCTGAATAATGGTGTAATTAAATTATTGAATTTTGCAATGGTCTTTGTATTTTTATATGATGTCGGTGTTTTGCAAAAGTCTATAGTTCTTAACTACTAGTAATTTGATTCTGAGGCTTTAAAATAGCTCATGCTAATCTTAAAATAATTTAATAATTCGTCCTTAAAAAGTTATATTTCACTTGATCCCACCTAGGTTTATACGCCTTAAATCTAAACTCCAATAATAAGTTAAGTAGGGTTTGATTTCCAATTTAACTGAAGAAGTTAGGTCAATTTAGATTGCTTCCGCTTTTTCTAACCAATGTAGCAAGACTAGCATAACTGGATAGCTAAGATGCAGTTTCAAATTTTGAAAAACCATCAGTCATCATATACACTTCTCTAAAACGGACAATTAATAATTAGAATATAATAACTTTGGACTTAAGATCTAACAACAAGGTCTTGGTATATTTTTTCAACAAATGTGAGCATGGGACAATCTAATGAAAATAAGAAACAAAAACAGGGCTTCGTAGCTATACACGGAGCACGGCAACATAATCTTAAAAATGTAACTTTAGAAATCCCCCGCGATGCATTGGTAGTATTTACTGGGGTTTCAGGATCAGGTAAGTCCTCGCTTGCATTTGGTACTCTGTATGCCGAAGCTGAGCGGAGGTATCTTGAATCTGTATCGCCCTACGCCCGCCGACTTTTCCATCAAATGCCTATCCCAGAAGTCGACAAGATCGAAGGTCTACCTCCAGCCGTTGCTCTACAGCAGCAACGAGGCTCTGGCACTACGCGATCCTCGGTTGGCTCTGTGACTACATTATCTAACTTGTTACGCATGTTATATTCCCGTGCTGGTGATTATCCTGAAGGACAGTCTCTTTTATATGCCGATTCATTTTCAACCAATACACCAGAAGGAGTTTGCCCTAAATGTCATGGATTGGGTAAAATTCACCAAGTCACTGAAAAAAGCATGGTCCCCGATGATTCCTTAACGATAAGAGAAAAAGCCATAGCGGCATGGCCCCCAGCTTGGCAAGGTAAAAACCTTCGCGACATTTTGACCACTCTCGGCTACGATGTAGATATCCCTTGGAAAGATCTTCCCAAAAAAGACCGCGACTGGATCTTATTTACAAACGAACGTCCACAGGTACCCGTATATCGTGACTTAAGCCTAGGCGACGTAAAACTTGCCATCAAAAATAAAATTGAACCTAGTTACAAAGGCACGTATAAGGGTGCGAAAAGACATGTTCTGCACACTTTTGCAAATACGCAAAGTACTTTGATGAAAAAACGGGTGTCGCAATACATGATAAGCAGCGAATGCCCCTCCTGTAAAGGTAAACGTTTACGTAGCGAATCGCTTTCTGTGACTTTTGCTGGTTATGATATTGCCGATATTTCGAGATTACCTCTAGAGAAATTGCTTTCTATTTTCGCTCCTTATGGCGATGGCACGGCGCCGGCTTTGCTTAAATTAACCAAACAGCATCAGGAAAAAGCAATGGTAGCTCAAAGAATCGCCGAAGATCTAGTGGCGAGAGTAGAAGTTCTATTGGAATTGGGCTTGGGTTATTTATCCTTGGAGCGCAGCACACCTTCTCTTTCTCCTGGGGAACATCAGCGGTTAAGACTAGCGACACAAGTGCGTAGTAATTTGTTTGGGGTGGTGTATGTATTAGACGAACCTTCTGCAGGATTGCACCCCGCTGACACCGAAGCTTTACTAAAAACTTTAGATAGATTAAAAGCTTCTGGTAATTCACTGTTTGTCGTTGAACATGAGTTAGATGTGATTCGCCATGCCGACTGGATTGTTGATGTAGGTCCAGATGCTGGCGAAGGTGGTGGTGAAATTTTATACAGCGGGCCACCGTCTGGTTTAAAAAACAGTAAACGGTCCAAAACCAGAGAACATCTTTTTAATGATCTGCCTTTTAAAAAAACCACACCCCGAAAACCTAGTGGCTGGTTGAAATTAAGTGGAGTAACCAGAAATAATTTAACAGATCTTGAAGTGTCGTTTCCTTTAGGAGTGCTAATGAGTGTCACTGGAGTTTCAGGCTCAGGTAAAAGCAGCTTAGTTAGTCAAGTATTAGTTGAATTAATCTCAACAAAATTAGGAAAGGGCCTTTTTAAGGAAGAAGACGAAGAGGATTTACAAAAAGACACCATTGAGACGCTAGGGGGAGAAATCACCTCGGGTTCAGAAGGTATCAAACGTATGGTGGTGGTCAATCAGAAACCCATTGGGAGGACACCGCGCTCTAATCTGGCCACCTATACTGGCTTGTTTGATGTTGTACGGAAATTATTTGCTTCAACAAAATTAGCAAAAGCACGCCATTATAATGCCGGTCGCTTTTCATTTAATGTAGGTAAGGGTCGATGTCCCAATTGTGATGGTGAGGGTTTTGTGATGGTTGAACTGCTATTCTTACCAAGTGTGTATGCGCCCTGCCCTGTTTGTGAAGGAGCGCGGTATAATCCCGAAACCTTAGAAGTTACATATCACGAAAAGAATATCAACCAAGTTCTGGACATGACCGTAGATAAAGCAGCCGTATTTTTTGAAAAAGAAGACCGAGTAAGTCGCCCCCTTAAGGTGTTGCAGGAAGTAGGTTTGGGTTATTTACGTTTGGGCCAGCCAGCAACTGAGCTTTCCGGCGGGGAAGCACAGCGTATTAAACTTGCTAAGGAACTACAGCGACTCAGCCGCGGGAATACACTTTATATTTTAGACGAACCCACTACGGGCTTACACCCAACAGATGTAGAAAAATTACAACTCCAATTGGCAAGATTGGTGGATGCTGGCAATACTGTAATTGTAGTTGAGCACGATATGCAGGTAGTGGCTGGTAGTGATTGGGTTATCGACATAGGTCCTGGAGCAGGAAAAGAAGGCGGAAAAGTGGTAGCAGAAGGCACTCCAAACGAAGTTGCCAAAAACGAACTCAGTAAAACCGCAATTTATTTATCAAAAACATTAAACGGTCACCAATAATTATAAAGAATAGTTTACAAACTAAGGATTTATTATATTTTTCAGCACTGGAAAAAGACTTTGAATGGACCATAGATTTACAGTTACAAAACGCAAAACGAGCAAAAAAATGAGATAACCAAATCATTTAACCATTACAAGGTATACACAAACCTAAACGTGACAAATCTAGGTTGAATGAAGGTTTCTGAACGGAATACAAAAATATTATGTCGGGATTTTCTGTCCATCGAGCGCTGCGATAGCATGGTGGAAGGATTAGCTAGATAACTTACTACGTCTGCTTTATCCTTAAAATAGACCAGAGCATGTAATTCCTGCAATACTAAAGATGTGGCAGAACAGAGAAATAATAGAATAAAGACACCTTGCTTCATGTTACTAATTTAAGCAATTACACCCGATCCTAAACACTCACTACCGTGATACCATGCGGCGAACTGGCCAGCAGAAATACAGGTGACCCCAATTATCGGTTAACAAACAGTTATACAAAGCTTAAAAAGCTAGATGAATGGCTGCGCAACCGTCTGCGATACTGCATCTGGCATCATTGGAAGAAAGCAGACAGGAAACGCAAGAATTTAATATGTTTAGGAATAGAAAAAGGTCAGGCGTATGCTTGGAGTAGAACCCGAATGGGAGGCTGGGCAGTAGCTCAAAGCCCTATACTAGGTACTACAATCACCCTATCTAGATTAAAACGAAAAGGCTACAAACCTATGATAGGTTATCTGAATAGAACGCAAACTTCGATTTTTTGAACCGCCGTATACGAGACCCGTATGTACGGTGGTGTGAGAGGCGCACTGGCAGTTATTTCACTGTCAGCCGTCTACTCGATTATGTGCAGGATTTACTTCACGGACTTTAATATATAGTTCGGTATCATTTCGTTTGGCGGTGTACTTTTACCATACAATTGATAAGAATTATAGTTTCCACCAGTAAATACTGTAATCATATCGAGTTCAGGCCAAATATTAATTTTTTGTCCGCCGTTTCCCGAAGCTAAATATGAGTTATAAGTTCGTCCGTCAACTATAAAATATTTATGTTCCCAAAGATAGCCGTAATCTCCTTTGTCCATATTAAATGTTTTATCAATCCAACTTTTTGATATTATTTGATTTCCATTCCACTTACCACCATCTTTAAATAATTTTGCTAATTTAATCAAGTCTCTTGGTGTAAAATACGTTTGACTAAAATCGTCACTACTCGTTTGATTTGGTTCAAAAGTCCATTTGTAGTTTGAAATGTTTAAAGGTTCAAAAAGATTTTCTTTTGCAAAATCCTCAATTTTCTTGTCTGTTGCTATTTCAACTAAACTGCCTAAAGTCAAAGCGCAACCTGTACAATAAGATGATGATATACCCGGTTCTCCAAAAATTGGTAAATCGAGCGTGTATTTTACCCAATCTTTACTTTGCATCATTTTTGATTCATTTCCTTTACTTTCAGGATTATTGTTTTCACAATCCATTCCGTGTCGATACATTAAGAAATTTTCTATTGTAATTTCTTTTTTTCTTTTGTCTAAATTGGCGATATCTGGATATATAGAATTAAAATAGGGTAGTAGTCCATCTTTTTCACTTTTTATAAATCCTTGGTCAACCGCTATTCCAAGAATTCCGCCAATGAAAGGTTTTGTGGCAGACCTTAATTGATGTGGTGTATTTTCATCATAACCGTAAAAATATTCCTCAAGTACTAATTTATTGTTTTTATAAATCAAGATGCTATGTACATCGGGAAAATTACCCTCAATGGTTTCTTTGACCATATCGACTATAAGTTTGGGGTTTTTGAATTCTTCATCCAAATTGCCTGTTGCAAGTCCGTCATCAGTTTCTGTAGGTTTCTTATACTCGTAATTTTCTGGTTTATCGAAAAGTTCTTTTCTCGGAAACATATTCGATTTATCAATGTCTTTTGTTAGTAACTTGAATTCTTGACCGTCAGATTTATAGCTAATTACTTTCTTTGAGTTGTCCCTCTCAAAAATCACAGAACTTCCTTGCATATCTGTAAAACTGTCTATAGCAATAAATTTCAAAGGATATTTCGCATTATCTATTACTGCATAAAGCGTTGTGTCCATCGCTGATGCTTTAAGTTCTAATGTCGTATTATCAACATATTCGTATTTTCCTTCGTAGTCGAAAAGACTTTCGTATTCAGATTTCTCTTTCGTTGACGAACAACCGATAAGTAAAGGAATTATTAAAAGTATTTTCTTCATTTGAATTCTGTTTTTGGATAAGCAGGATTTTTATTCAGCTTGCACATAACGTTGATGTGTATGAGCCGTTGCGTGTTAAAGCACAAGACATTAAAAGTACAAAACTCCGCTGGAAAATTCCCAAGAATTTTCCAGATAGGCACAGACCCAGCAATGGCTTATACACGGTGTGTGTGCCCAGTATGGGCATCTTTACCTTACTGTAAAGTAAGTTATTAATTTATAGGGTGCAAGACATCAGAAGGGGAACCCTTTATCCCTTTCTTCGTGGATGCGCTGGAGTAACATCTGGAAGCATTAGTAAGTCGCAAGGGTGGTAATCGTGAGGTTACATCTGAAGAAAGCGAGACTACAAAACTCGGTACTGACCCTTCGGCTACGCTCAGGATAAACCAAGCAGAAACCGTATACAGAGGCATATTTACTTGGGTAAGCAAGCACATCATTGTAACGCCCTAAGAGTACCAAAAGGGTAACAATACACAAAGCACATAGCTTTAAGGTTTTTTTAATCTTTCTTTTCCCCTTTCTCTTCGTTAAAATGTTAAACCGTAGCTACACTACGATTGAAAATTTTGCCTTGATAAAGGAAAAAATAAATTCCTAAAAATTCCCGAAAAGCTACATCCATTGAGTATGTGTAGATACGGCAGGAATTGAGTGAAAGAAGATGCCATTACCTGGAGGACGGAGCGTCAAAAAATGATTTGGTAAATCATTTTAGCGAACGGGCCAGCAGGCGCAGGGGATAACCACGAGTTGGTATAATGGAGAAGTCAGCAGAAGTCATAGTACCTACAGGAAACGAGTTGCCATCAGATAGGCATAGGTCTCACCAGTAGGGAAGGACGGAACGTAATTCTCTTCAAAATTCGCATAGGAGCACAAGTTGTAGCCTATGCTTAAATTAGGGGATAGTATCAAGGGTGAAAAGAGCTTTGGTGTGATGAATTACGAACCGCCGTACCTGCCTGCCGGCAGGCAGGTACGAGACCCGTATGTACGGTGGTGTGAGAGGCGCACTGGCAGTTATTTCACTGTCAGCCGTCTACTCGATTACCTGGCAGGCTTTGTTCCACAAACTTGCTAGCGTTGGCAAAGACATACTCTTTTACAGTTTTGGTGAAGCGTGGATGGCGTGACTGGAAATGTGTATGGCTTTAAGCGTTGGCAATTCCACTATGTCATTAAATTGTAACTTTCACTTGGCGGAAACAGTAATTCAATCCCTTTCGGCTTAATTTTAAATAATGGACCTTTTTCAACAACCTTTCCTTTTGAGTTTCGCTTAATTAAATGGTCAAGCGTAATTATTCCTTGTTCAATTAGTAAGTCAAATTGAGAAGTTATTGGCTTTTTTATATTCTCATTATGTTATCTACCTTACTTTGAATATTATCAATACTCTCAAAAAATGGAATTATTTCAGGTTCTATCCATTCTATAAGCTGATATAGTTTTGTTCTTATGTTTAGAACTTCATTGCAATCAATATTATTTCCATTGAAACATAGAGGTTCGCAGTGGTTAACTCTATTTCTAAAATTTCGTATGTCGTCTAATTTAGAATAAATACTTGCCCTATCTTCTGTAGTTGGTTTATTCACAAATATATGAATTGGTTGACCTGCAATAAGAGAATAGTGGTGTCCAAGAAATAATGCTATCCAGAAACCAAAAGTTTGGTCAGATATTATTTTTCCACTTGTAATAGGAATTCCTCTTCTTGTCAATTTATCTTCTGTCTTTTGAACAGAACGTTTTAAGAAAAAGTTTGAATGACGTAATGAGTTGTTTCTCATAAAACCATGTTTTTGATTAATAATCCAATCGGTATCAACATAATGGCTAGAAAGTTGAATATTTAAACTATTTCTCAAAACAACTTCAAATTGAGTTAAGATAGGATGTGTGGCTTGTGCTAATCTTATATTAGCATTATATAATCTTTTGGCTCGATTCTTGTCATTGCCAGTCGCATTCAGATATCTATTATGTCGTGGTCTCGATAAATATTTATTTCTTAATTCATTTCTCATATATTGTGTAATATCGGAAATTTATTTGTATATTTGTTTCATACAGACTTGTTAAAGCCTCTTCCTTTATTGGAACGTAATCAAGTAGAAGATTTAAAAAGGAATTCTTAATTGAGTTCCTTTTTTTGTTTTCAGCTTGTTGCTAACGTTGTTGTGTATGGTTAGTTGCGTGGTTAAGCAACTAATTTAGTAAACAAATACTTGCCAGAGAAAATTCCGAAGGAATTTTCCAAATAAGCACTTGCCAAAGCAATTAATTATACATGGTGTTGTGGTGTTGTTTTTATTTTCCATCCCAGTTTTTCATTTCAGTTTGATATTTTTCTCTATCGGTCGAGTGGATTCCGAATATTGTAATTCCGCTGTCAAATATTTTAACGTCAAATTCACGTTTTATTAAATATCGGTCATCCAAATCATTTGACAGATAAACAAATCCAAAAAATAAAACTCCGAATCCTATCCAAAATATTTTGGCTATTCGTTTCGGAATATTGATTTTCCAAATTCGGTTTATAAACAATGTTATAATTAACCAAAACACAAAATAAGTCAACAAATTAATTATCATTTCAGTCAGAAAATATTGAGTTGACAAAGATGTGTGGAATCCTTCGCATTTATAAATCATCGGAAATCCATAAAAGAAAACATCCTTTGCGTCAATTGCTATTCCGTACGACCATTTTGTTATAATTCCGAAAGAAATTAAAGTCAAAGGTAGAGTCAATCGCAATATTAATTTTTTCATTTATTCAATTCAAAAGTGTGAGTGGTAAATGCACCACAACGTGATGTGTATGGTTAGTTGCGTGGTTAAGCAACTAATTTAGTAAACAAATACGGACTAGAGAAAATTCCAGCGGAATTTTCCAGATAAGCACTTGCCAAAGCAATAAATTATACACGGTGTGTGTGCCCAGTATGGGCATCTTTACCTTACAGTAAAGTAAGTTATTAATTTATAGGGTGCAAGACATCAGAAAGGGAACCCTTTATCCCTTTCTTCGTGGATGCGCTGGAGTAACATTTGGAAGCATTAGTAAGTCGCAAGGGTGGTAATCGTGAGGTTACATCTGAAGAAAGCGAGACTACAAAACTCGGTACTGACCCTTCGGCTACGCTCAGGATAAACCAAGCAGAAACCGTATACAGAGGCATATTTACTTGGGTAAGCAAGCACATCATTGTAACGCCCTAAGAGTACCAAAAGGGTAACAATACACAAAGCACATAGCTTTAAGGTTTTTTTAATCTTTCTTTTCCCCTTTCTCTTCGTTAAAATGTTAAACCGTAGCTACACTACGATTGAAAATTTTGCCTTGATAAAGGAAAAAATAAATTCCTAAAAATTCCCGAAAAGCTACATCCATTGAGTATGTGTAGATACGGCAGGAATTGAGTGAAAGAAGATGCCATTACCTGGAGGACGGAGCGTTAAAAAATGATTTGGTAAATCATTTTAGCCAACGGGCCAGCAGGCGCAGGGGATAACCACGAGTTGGTATAATGGAGAAGTCAGCAGAAGTCATAGTACTTAAGGGAAACGAGGTAGGAAAAACCTACAGGTCTCACAATTGAGGAAGGACGGAACGTAATTCTCTTCAAAATTCGCATAGGAGCACAAGTTGTAGCCTATGCTTAAATTAGGGGATAGTATCAAGGCTGAAAAGAGCTTTGGTGTGATGAATTACGAACCGCCGTACCTGCCTGCCGGCAGGCAGGTACGAGACCCGTATGTACGGTGGTGTGAGAGGCGCACTCTGGCTATTTTAGTCAGAGCCGTCTACTCGATTAGCGGTAGTTTTTATGCAGCTAGAGCATAATTATTTTCGCCAGCTTTTAGGATTTTGTCTTTAGGGTCAAAGTCAAAATTATTTACAAATCTGATTATATTTTCTTTCAAATCAATTTCAACTTGGTATAAAATTCCGGCATTTAAAAATATCTCATCGCGGGATTTCTTATCGATTGCAATTTTCAAGTCGTCAATTCTGAATCCAGCAAAATGACCGTAACTTGAAAATGGCAAATCTGTTCGAATTTCAAATCTTTTTCCTTTTTTGCAATTTATTAGCGGTTTTAAACTCGCAGGCAATAAAAATGGTCGCAATTCTTCAATATTTGATATAGAGTCATCTTGTTCAAATATAATTTTTTGGTATTTGAATTTTGATTCCGCTGAATTAAACCCAATTAGTTCATAATTTCCACGATGAATGGTAGCTGAATTCTCTTTAATGATTGGTTGTGATGACTTAATTGATTTTATAATCTCTTCTTTTTCAACTTCATTAAAAGCTTTAGCGTTATTTTGAATTGCCCTAACTAGTTTTAGAAATACTGCATCAAAACCGTCCGAGATAAATTTTATTTTTCTACCGTCATCTGTTGGTAAAACAACTTCTTTCGATAAATCAGCGTAAAGAATATCCTTTAATTCTTCTGGAATTTCACAGTTTCGATACTTGATTGGAATTATTTTTTGCATCAATCCTGTACGAGTATTACCAAGAGCCTTTTTAAGTTCAAATTTGACCCAATCGGACTTTATTGAACTCGGTGATAAAATGATTACAAGGTGTGAAGACGTATCCAGAGCGTAATCTAATCTTGATACTAAATTGTCACCTAAATCAAGTTGGTCTTCGTCAAACCAAATCTCAATACTATTTTCTACTAAAGCATCTTTTAACATTCTCACAAATTTCTTGTCGGTACTACTATGTGATATAAATACTTTCATTAATCAAGATTATTGTTGTTTTTAAAATTACCGCTAACGTGATGTGTATGGTTAGTTGCGCGAATAAGCAACTAATTTAGTAAACAAATACGGACTGTAGGATATTCCGAAGGAATATTTCAGATAAGCACTTACCCAAGCAATTAATTATACACCGTGTGTGTGCCCAGTATGGGCATCTTTACCTTACTGTAAAGTAAGTTATTAATTTATAGGGTGCAAGACATCAGAAAGGGAACCCTTTATCCCTTTCTTCGTGGATGCGCTGGAGTAACATCTGGAAGCATTAGTAAGTCGCAAGGGTGGTAATCGTGAGGTTACATCTGAAGAAAGCGAGACTACAAAACTCGGTACTGACCCTTCAGCTACGCTCAGGATAAACCAAGCAGAAACCGTATACAGAGGCATATTTACTTGGGTAAGCAAGCACATCATTGTAACGCCCTAAGAGTACCAAAAGGGTAACGATACACAAAGCACATAGCTTTAAGGTTTTTTTAATCTTTCTTTTCCCCTTTCTCTTCGTTAAAATGTTAAACCGTAGCTACACTACGATTGAAAATTTTGCCTTGATAAAGGAAAAAATAAATTCCTAAAAATTCCCGAAAAGCTACATCCATTGAGTATGTGTAGATACGGCAGGAATTGAGTGAAAGAAGATGCCATTACCTGGAGGACGGAGCGTCAAAAAATGATTTGGTAAATCATTTTAGCGAACGGGCCAGCAGGCGCAGGGGATAACCACGAGTTGGTATAATGGAGAAGTCAGCAGAAGTCATATTACTTAAGGGAAACGAGGTAGGAAAAACCTACAGGTCTCACAATTGAGGAAGGACGGAACGTAATTCTCTTCAAAATTCGCATAGGAGCACAAGTTGTAGCCTATGCTTAAATTAGGGGATAGTATCAAGGGTGAAAAGAGCTTTGGTTTGATGAATTACGAACCGCCGTACCTGCCTGCCGGCAGGCAGGTACGAGACCCGTATGTACGGTGGTGTGAGAGGCGCACTGGCAGTTATTTCACTGTCAGCCGTCTACTCGATTGTAGCACGTTATTGTTATTCATCTCTATATTTTAATTCAGGTAAATCTTTTGAAATTTCGTTATATTTAGTATCATTCATTATACTATCTCGTACTTTTTGTAACTGTTCAATTATTTGTCTTGGAACGTTATATTTTATTCCAAAACTTTTTCTTATTTCGGTATCTGTATGTTTGTCATATTCTTCCCAATCAATTTCTGGTGTGTTAATTAGGTCTATTTGTTCCTTTAGTATTTCTATAAGTTCCTTTGATTCATTTGAGTTAATATCATAAAGTTCAAGTTGTCTTAAAATATCTTTTGGAAAAGCATATCGCCAATTATCAATAGAATTTCTTCTAAAATATCGGCCATTTTCTTTAAAGTTCTTAATCACAATTTTTTGAAGAATGATTGTATCTAAAGATACTTTATTGTCTTTTGAAAACGTTGATTTTAAATTAATCACTTGTTCGGTTGAGCTTTCAGTACTCCATTTTTTTAGTGTGGCTATTGTGTTTTCTTGATATTTAATTCCGTATTCAGATTTGGCTTTATTTACTTGTTGGTCAATATAATTATAATCCGATTCAAATTTTTTGTAGTAAGCTGTATTTAAAATTTCTTGATTAATTGATGTTGTAGTTTTTAATGTAAAGGTTATTGCAATACAAATTAAGAATGAAAAGAATATCCATTTTGTAGAACGATAAATTAGTCTAACTATAAACCAATTTTGAGCAAAAACTACTATTGGAATTAGAACAAATAAAAGCCAATAATCTTCGAATAAATTTAATTGATTATCATAACCAGGCATTCCATATAAAACAAAAGGAACAACTGAACCAAATCGAGCAATCATCATTAAAATAAGCCAAAAAGTAAAGAGAATATTCGTCCGTGATAATTGTTTGTAAATTTTGTCTTTTTTCCTTTTATGATTATTATTTGTCATCCAAATTGAAACAGTAATTGAAAGACCTAAAACTGTTGCAAGTGATGAAAAGAAGTAATTATAAAACTGTAATTCGGATTTCTCTAAAATGAGTAAATCAGCAGATAAAGTTGTTAAAAATCGAAATAATTCCCTAAAGTAATTGAAAGTTAGCGAAATTATAATCGCAGAAAACAGACCTGAAATTATTCCAATACAAAATCTTTGTTTCCCAATGTTTTGAATTGATATTTTTTCTTTCCTAAATTTTCCTGTCATTTACGGATTTTGTTTTAATGTGCCACAACGGCAACTGTATGGTGCGTATCCCGCAGGGTATGCACTATACAGAATGTGTGTGCCCAGTATGGGCATCTTTACCTTACTGTAAAGTAAGTTATTAATCTATAGGGTGCAAGACATCAGAAAGGGAACCCTTTATCCCTTTCTTCGTGGATGCGCTGGAGTAACGTCTGGAAGCATTAGTAAGTCGCAAGGGTGGTAATCGTGAGGTTACATCTGAAGAAAGCGAGACTACAAAACTCGGTACTGACCCTTCAGCTACGCTCAGGATAAACCAAGCAGAAACCGTATACAGAGGCATATTTACTTGGGTAAGCAAGCACATCATTGTAACGCCCTAAGAGTACCAAAAGGGTAACAATACACAAAGCACATAGCTTTAAGGTTTTTTTAATCTTTCTTTTCCCCTTTCTCTTCGTTAAAATGTTAAACCGTAGCTACACTACGATTGAAAATTTTGCCTTGATAAAGGAAAAAATAAATTCCTAAAAATTCCCGAAAAGCTACATCCATTGAGTATGTGTAGATACGGCAGGAATTGAGTGAAAGAAGATGCCATTACCTGGAGGACGGAGCGTCAAAAAATGATTTGGTAAATCATTTTAGCGAACGGGCCAGCAGGCGCAGGGGATAACCACGAGTTGGTATAATGGAGAAGTCAGCAGAAGTCATATTACTTAAGGGAAACGAGGTAGGAAAAACCTACAGGTCTCACAATTGAGGAAGGACGGAACGTAATTCTCTTCAAAATTCGCATAGGAGCACAAGTTGTAGCCTATGCTTAAATTAGGGGATAGTATCAAGGGTGAAAAGAGCTTTGGTTTGATGAATTACGAACCGCCGTACCTGCCTGCCGGCAGGCAGGTACGAGACCCGTATGTACGTTGGTGTGAGAGGCGCACTCTGGCTATTTTAGTCAGAGCCGTCTACTCGATTGTAAAACGTTTTTATCCGCTAACTCTCTTTCGTAATTACTTCTAAATCCGATATAAGTTATTTCTTTGATATTGATTATTTTATTTTCAATCCATTCAGCATCTTCATCAAGCAATTTTAGTTCAACTTTTTTTTCTGTCAGATTCTCAATCTTACCAACATAATAGGACTTGTCGTCGGATTCCGTATATATCGCTATCAACTTATCGCTTTTTAATTCTGACAAACACTCAAGCATATTGTTCATTTTTTCTAATCTCAATTCATTTATTAAATCGTCAGAATTGTCATTCTCTATTTCGCCCAATTCTTCTTCATCCCATTCACGATATTTATCAATTTCGTAATTCCTAACTATTGCATAACCCTCAAATTCGTTGGTTTCGTCATTAAAGCAAACAAAAATGAAAATTTCATCATTAGATTTTAAACCAATTCCAGAATATAGTTTATCTCGATTTGGTGCTAAATCAATGTGGATTGGAATTCTATTTTTGATAGTTTCTTGCAATTTTCGTCAAATGTTTTACAACGCTAGGCTATGCGTAGTTTGGGATTTGAAAAGCGGAGTTTTCAAATTTGCACCTAGCCAAGAGTTTATATTTTGTTTTTAATTTATTCACTTTAAATACCAAATTAAAGTATTGGCGGACTTAATTATATGTACGGACCTTTCGTTTAGCAGAAAACCCGCATTACTTATAGCTATTGTTGTTGCTCGTTTTTATTATTTATTTTCAAACAAGGTCATTGCTTCTTTAAAGGTTTGACCACCAAGTTTATTTAATTGGTTTATGTTAGATACTTTATCTGGATGATTTGCTTTCAACCAAGTCAAGAGTTCATTTCTGCCTTTGCTCATTTTATCAGGATCAAAATCTATTAAATCTGTGTTGACCTTTGAAATCTTTCCATTGTCAACGGTAAATGTTGTTTTCGCCTTAAGTAATTGTCCGTAAAGAAACTGTATTCGTTCACTATCTTGGATTTCATCAACTATATAAACCCCATTTTCTTCTTTAATTGAACCCATTTTATTATTTGAATTAAAGACTTCTCCCCATTGAACAAGATCAATAAATGCCGTCTTTGTCTCCAAAACTTGATAATTCATTTCAATCACTATTATGTTCTCTGTCACCAATTTTTCTATTGTGTTGTAATCTTTGGAATTATAAGCTTTGTAGTATTCATTAATTAGATCAATGTCCTTTGTTTTTTCTGTTCCTGCGAAACAAGAGGTGAGGATTGAAATAAATCCAATTATCAGTAATTGTTTAATCATATTTCTATTAGTTTTTTAATGAGCTACAACTTCTTATATCTGCACTAAATTAACACATATCCACTAAGAATCTCCGGATAAACCTATGTTTATATGTTCTTTATCCGGGTGCATTCTTTTTAAATTATGGTTAATCAGCACCATATTGATGGGAAACCTACTCATCTTTTTTATCAAAATCTAACAAAGCAGTTTTTTCATCTGTAGGGATTTACTCAAATTAGCATCAAGGTAAAGTTAATTGATAAGGTTTTATTTTATATGAGTATAAACACTCATATTTAGTTGGTCATTTTGCTTGCTTGCACACACCTATCCTAACGTTCTTACTTGATTTAGTTTGTATCAATGTGTAAATAAACATCAAACTATTCTTATAAGTGTACGGGTTTCCGCAATTGGAGCTGTTATTTTAAAATCAGGTTTTAAAGTATTACATAAAGGAAAGAATAGGTGTAAAATAGCTGTGTTTGAATAAAAACAGAAAAGCCTGTGGAAGTATAACGTAGAAGTGGGTATATATGTTAATCAGTTATTTAAATCGTTCACGCTGCCTTATTTCGTGCTACTAGTATCAACATTAAAAACTCGTTTCCACAACATATCGTCTACCTCTGTTTTTGTAATTCTATTTTGAATCTTTTTAGTTCTTATTCGAGTAGATGTATGTTCCTTTAAATTCTTATCAATTTTATTCTGCAGCAAGCGCAGGTCTTTTTAGAAAGTTCTTTAGCAAAGAGGTAAAAAGATTCGGCAGTTAGCATAATGAATCGGGAGTTAAAACATTTATGACGGTCAGATTTATTACTTATCTTGACACATCTAGAGAAAGGGAATAAAAAACTTCAACATCATATTTTTAGATAGTGGGATTGTCAACTAAAAATACAAAAACCTCTTAATTAAATGATTAAGAGGTTAAAAGTGGAGTCGGAGCGAAAGAGTTCGAACTTTTTGAGTGAAGATATTGAGATAATTATCTCTAAATCAAATTTTAAGATTTTCAAAATCTAAATGCTCCAGACATAAGTTCTATCTCAGCATTTTTAATTCCTATTTTTTTAGCAATTATTTTCCAATTCTTAACTGCTTGTAAAACTTCATTAATGATCGTATCCATTTCGCTTTCGCGTAAGCGGAAATAAGGACCAACACTTTTTGCTAGTTCAAAGTCCAACGCGTTATCATTCATGTCAATATTTAGGGATAAGCCATCCTTCTCAATGGAAGGATTTAAGTCGTAAGCTGGCGATAGGATCCAGCCTTTATCCGTTAAAATGAAACCATGATTGCGTAAATGATCATCTGTGTTTGATATAGCGATATTAAAAATAATACGACGCCATAACTGGTGTAGGTTTATATCGATATTTATACCGAAGTTTTCAATAAACTCAACTATTTCTAAATAACTAGGAGTTGTTCCTTTAGTATTATCCTCTGTATTACCAGTCATGGTCATGGCAGATGCAAAATGAATCCTGTTGCCATTTTCTCTATCAAACCTACGAGTTAGAAATGTATGATAATTGCCACTGACCCTTTCAATTTTAGATTCTGCCATCTTTATACCAGCATTTGTTGCTAGTTGATATGTTAGATATTCCCACGCAGCTTTGTCAATGGTATCTGTTTTGGAGGGAAATTTTGCAATCCATAGATTTTTTTTGCTATCTAGAATATTAGCTTTTGGCCTTGCTCCACCTAATGAAGAACCTGGAGCGATAAGTACTGCGATCCATTTTCTGATGGTTTCGTTATGTTCATCATTCTCTAATTGATTAACAGCCTCTTGTAAATCACCTAAAGAAGACCATGGTGGAGTAGGACATTGCTCATCATTATCGAGAAAAGGTCCGTTCCTATCAGTTTTAAAACGAAGTGCTCCCATTCTGCTTTGATCATAAACGCCTAATAAATAATCTATTTCATAGAGTGTTTGAGCTTTTTCGTTTTTAGTTCTTGCATCTTGAGCGGCTCTGCGTTTCATTAAGGTTTTTCCCCAAGTGTCGGGCATACTGTCTAGAAAGATCCCAAAATTCTCTTTGTTTGATGGATACTGCGCACCAGAGAAAAAGTCAATATCTGGATCAAGTAGATGTAGGGATTCACTTTTAAGCCACGCTCGGTCATACTCAAAACTAAATGCCTTTTTAGCTTTGGCAAAATGAGCAGACAGAATACCTATCAATGCAACAGATTCTAGACCTATCCAATCTGCATAAACGTAAATATCAAATTTCCCTTTCCCCATAGTTTCTATAATAAATCAAGGTCTTGTAGCTTTCTACCAAATTCATCCTCGCTGGCAAGCTTTAGAAAGTCATCTTGAAGGTTAAGGACTCTAAATACGTTAAAATATAAACCTATTGAAACGGCATGATCGCCTTTTTCTATACGATAAAGTGTAGCTCTATGAATACCAGCTCGCTCTGAAACTTGCTCAGTAGTTAACTTTCTACGTTTTCTTGCTAATTTAATATTCTCACCTATTTGTTCAAACATCTTTTGATATTTAGGGAGAAGAATAGTTTTTCTGGAGTTCATTTTGTTGCTTACTTACAACAAATATAGCGTTAATGTATTTAATAAGCATCATTATTTAAAATATTAGTAAGGCTAAAGCTTTTGATTGAGTAATTGTAAAAGTTCGAACATATAACGCTATGAATGACAACTCTTTAATTATTTTATAGAAAAGTGAAAACCTCTTTAAATCATTGATTTAAAGAGGTTTAATTTAATCGTGGAGTCGGAGAGAATCGAACTCTCGTCCAAACGAGCGGTTTAACGGCCTTCTACATGTTTAGTTTCCATTTGATTTCAGTCGTTACACCGGTTAGAAACTACCAAAGCAACGCTTGTCTCCAATTGAGTTTCTCCTCAACATCAAAGCCCTGTTGAGAATAGATTTACATTTACGAAATCTCAAAATCAGCCGCCGTAAATCAAGGCTTCTGAGAGATTTCCTGCTTGTCTACCTAGTAGACCGAGGCACTATCCTACTGTAATTCGGATTATGCAGCTAGGGCGTAGTTATTCTCGCCGTTTAAAAAAGTTGAAAAATGAGATTTAAGAGCTGTTTCCCAGCGCTCTACATGCTTACAATTAACTCGATCTCGCTGTCAAAACCAGTCGACCCCAGTTGTAATTCTTGACCATGTCAAAAAAAACTAAATTCCAAATAGAAAATATGGAAAATATGGACGGCAAATATAACAATCTACCATAGAAATCAACCTAAAAAATATGCCAAAAGAATTTTATCTCTTTAAAGTAAAATGACCATTATATGTTTTGCCACTGGGTCGTTCCACACGAAACCAATAATCAGAAGAAGGTACATCAACACCATTGTAAGTGCCGTCCCATCCTATTCCCTGAGGATCAATGATGGCAATCAGCTTTCCATAGCGGTCATATATACGTATACGGAGACCCGTTTCTCTTTTGGAGTTGAAAATTTGCCAGTAATCGTTAAAGCCATCGCTATTAGGGGTGAAGAATTTGTCGTAATAGAGCAAAAATAATTCTTCACTAAAGACTAATTCTCCACATTCTACATCTTTTACAAAAACTTGATAATCGTCTATAGGCAGGTCCGAAAATATATTAGAACTTTGAAAAATACGGTTGTCTAGGGAGTATTCATACACACCAGCTTCTTCCATAATCACTTCAATGGAGTTGGAATTTGCTGACCAGTCTGTGATGTTTATCATTTCTATTACTGGAAGAGAAGCTAATGAAACATCAATCACAATAAAAGCTTCACAGGTGAAATTACCCAAATCCTTAACTACAGTAAGCCTATAATCACCAGTGGCATTGATAATTATTTCTTGATCTGTGCTGCCGGTATTCCATTCATAACTCAAAAAACCGTCAGGGGCCCTTAAGCTAAGGTCAGAATTATCGCAAAGAAATTGCTCTGTATCTATATCTATAGTAAAAAATTCAGGCGTTATGATATCAAAACTAGTGATGTCAAAGCATTGAAAATTTAATTTGTTATCAATGCGTACCCATACCGTTTGGGAGCCTATTCCAGGGGTATATTCAATAACGTTGTTGTCTCTTACTAATGCATCCTCCTCATTTAAATAATAACTGACCTGAAATACGTTAGGATCTAAAACACCTAAAATCTCATCTTCCATAAAAATAAAAAAGAAGGCGGTGTCTTCAAGACAATTGTAAATGTCGTCTATAGGAGCGATAACAGGTGAGTCGTATATGATCACTTCTTTACTATCAGAAAAAGTAGGAGAACCAAATTGATCCCTACCTTGTACCGTAACCGTATACCTTCCTGGCACAGGATAGGTGTAATTGATGGTGTCACTGCCCATGATGGTTGTCCCATTACCTAAATCCCATTCATAATTGGTAGAAAAAAAATCGGTACCAAATCGCAATTGGGTGCTTTCTCCCAAACAGATATTAAGGAAAGAAATTCCTTCTGGTCGGTCTGGTAATAAAAAGGTAGGTAAATCTAATAGGTGAGCTCCTGAAGAGAAGTTAAATACATTGGTTTGATAATCACACCCTATACCTAACGTATTGGGGTCATTTATAGCCCCTAAAAAGGAAGTTCCTCTGTTGCTTACATATATTTTTCCGTCAGGACCTCGTTTTAAATGTGAAAATGCTAAACCACCGGTTTGGGGAGTTATACTTACAAAAGAGGGTATTTGGCTTAAGTCGCTCAAATCATACTGTCGTATACCTGCTGTATTATGAGTTACATATAGCACCTCACTATTTATAGAAAACTCAACCCCTGTAAATGGCAAGGGTGACGCAATAGCAGGCTCGTCTTCGTAAATGGAGTTAAGCTGTCCAGTTAGATTATCGAACTCAAAAAGCAAAACCTTTCCTAGGTCTGAAAAAATACCAGCGATTAATTGATTGTTAGGCGAAGTTTCTATGGCGCCAAAATTGTTAAAATTACCATCTACTGGGCTCAATCCTGTTTGAGATCTAATGGCGACAGTGGAAACTCCTCCAGGAGAAACTAAAAACGAATTAAAAGTGCCATTGCCTTGACAAATTACCCATATATCTCTACCATTAGCATGTTGAGCGGTAGTCATTTGTTGACCCACGTTATTCAACACGATGGTATGAGCGCTTTCTAATAAAATATCACCTAATCCATTGTCTAGAGACATATCTACTATGGTGTAGCTCAATCTCATCATTAAACCATCTTGGATAATTACAAACAGGTAATATTGATCGGGATTACCAGGATTACGGGTGACCACTTGTTGTGATTCTCTAAAGGCATACTCGTCTGTAGGAGTACTAGGCATATTTTGTTGGAGTCTATTTTTAAAGACTCTTCCTTCGGTGTAGAATAATAAATTTCCAGCGGGATCATTGACCACCGCAATATTATCAGGACCTTGAATTTGTCCAAAAGCGATAGGGCGTAGGATCCCGTTATCGTTTAAGGAAGTTAAACTACCCCCATTAAAACTAACTCCAGCTAATGCTCCAAAATACCAATTATTGCGCTCTGCTTGGCCTAAGGATTTGATAGGAATCAAACTCCAAATGGATAAAAGTAGGATGGTATATTTTAACTTTCGAACCAACAGGTTGGAGATTTAAAGAAACAAAATGAACTAATCGGCCAATATAATTACTGCGTGATGAAGTTGTAGCAAATAAAATCTTAATTTTTTAAAATTTTACACGAACTTCATTTACAATTTGATCTTAATAAAATAACTGCCTATATAGTTGCATCAGCTAGAAATTATTTTTGCAAGCTTACTGCGCCTCTAATATCTTGTTTTTAAGGTAGTATAACGACAACCTCTATATTTGCATACGCAGGAGCATTATCGAGAGACTTCACTCTAAAAATAGCAGAAATAAGTGAAGCTGTTTGCACAAAGTTTTAAAACAGATTTCGCTACTCCTTATTGATATTAATAGCTCCCTTGATTGTTATAAGGAACGGGCTTTTTTAACCATAGCTTTTGTTAGAGAAGTATTGGAGCCTCTAGTGAGGTATCTTTTTAACACGCCTCCACGTACCTTATTGACATCAAATTCAATAATGAAAGCTTTTGGATCCAATTCCTCCACCAGTTTTAAGGTCTTATTGATATCGATGCGATTGATAACCGTTTGAATAATATGTACCTTTTTGCTTTTACCACTACGTCCATAACCATTTGCGCCTTTATAAATAGTCATTCCCACACCTAACTGCTCCACAATTGCCTCTTCAATAACTTCAGATTTATGAGAAACTATAGTAAGACCTATAAAGTTTTCCAGTCCTTGAATAAATAAATCAATCACCTTGGCAGTTACTAGATAAGCAAGAATAGAATACATCGCTACTTCCACAGACACGACATAAGCCGTAATAGCAAATAGTATTACGTTAAAAATCAGTATCGTTTTACCAATACTAATACCATATTTATTAAAAACAAAAAGGCCTAATAATTCAGAGCCGTCTAGTACAGCACCGTTTCTTATCGTTATTCCTATCCCAGCACCCAAAAATATACCACCAAAAATTGCGATCAATAATTTATCCTCGGTAATCGTGCTGAAGGTTTCCAGACTTATAGAGAGTGCGAGCAAAGTAATCGCAATAATTGATTTGATCACTATTCTTTTGGAAACTGTAAAAACTCCCACTATAATAAATGGGATGCTTATAAGAACCAGTAAGATCGAAATATTCCAGCCGGTTTGCTGACTCAACAAAATCGCAATTCCAGTTACACCACCATCTAGAAAATTATTAGGCAACAAGAAGGCTTTTAAGCCTACACTTGCTAATAGAATACCCACGGCTATTTGACTATATTCTTTGAAATAAGTGCGCATCTGAATTATTTATCATCAAATGTAATAGTATTACTATTATAAAACCTTAGATTAACTATTGATTAACTACGAATTTATTTTAAAGGTCTATTTCCTTATATTGCTGCTTTAAAAAGTAACTATGAAGTTTGCCATTATAAGAGAAAGGAAGAATCCGCCAGATAGGAGAGTGGTGTTTACTCCAGAGCAGTTGAGCCGTTTAGGTCTCGCTTTCGCGAAAGCGGAATTCATAGTAGAATCCTCACCCATCAGAATCTTTCCAGACGGCCAGTACCAATCTCATGCGATAGTGGTAAAGGATGACGTAAGCGATGCTGATGTCATGATAGGCGTAAAAGAAGTGCCTATAAAAGCATTGATTCCCAATAAAAAATACTTTTTCTTTTCCCATACCATTAAAAAACAACCCTATAATAGCCAGCTGCTTAGAGCAGTTTTGGATAAAAAAATTGAGCTTTATGATCATGAAACCATCGTAAAAAAGAACGGTGCGCGACTGATTGGTTTTGGAAGATATGCCGGTATAGTAGGTGCTTATAACGGTTTCCGAGCATTGGGTTTGCGAGACGGTTTATTTGAATTACCTAAAGTAGAAGACTTGCCCGATTACGCAGCTCTAAAAGCAGAATTGAAACACATTAACAATAAATTACCAGCTATTCATATCCTAATGACAGGAAATGGTAAAGTTGCTGGCGGTATAAGAGAGGTGCTGGAAAAGCTGAAAATAAAAGAACTGAAACCTAAGGAATACCTGCAGTTAGGTCATTTTAAAAATATACAGACCACTTTTACCGTACTAGATGTACATCACTATTACACCCGTAAAGATGGTTACCGACCTACTAAAACAGAGTGCTACAACAATCCAGAATTACTGGTAAGCGATTTTTCAAAATACGCCAAAATAACGGACATGTTAATTACAGGTCATTTTTATGGCAATGCAGCTCCTTATCTTTTTACCCGAGAAGATGCCAAACAACCCGATTTTAAAATCAGCTTAGTGGCAGACGTGAGTTGTGATATCGATGGTCCTATTGCGTCAACCATAAGACCTAGTACCATAGCAGACCCTATTTATGGCTATGACGCTCAAGGCGAAAAGGAGGTCGCTTTCAAAACTCCTGGATCCATTACCGTAATGGCGGTAGATAATTTACCCTGTGAATTGCCTAAAGATGCCAGTGAAGGATTCGGCGAAATGTTTGAAAAGCATGTGATACCTGCTTTTTTTAACGGAGATAAAAATGGAGTTTTAGAACGCGCTCAAATGACCACTAGCGATGGAAAGCTAACAGAACGATTTGCCTACCTTCATGATTATGTGTACGGTGAGCAAACCGCCTTTTAGATGACAACAACTAATACAAAATTAAAATACTCCTTACTATGAGAATAAAAGGTAAAATAAATATACTGCTTGCAGTAACTCTTTTTGCAATGTTGCTTAGCTTAACAGTTACTGCCCAATTTAACCCTAGCTTATTGGGTAATGCCTTTGCTCAAGGAAACAACTGCTTTACGGTTACCCCTAACACACTCAACCAATCTGGTGCGATTTGGTCACCTGATCAAATCGATATGAATGCTGATTTTGTTATTGAGTTCCGAATTTTTTTAGGAACTAACGATGCAAACGGTGCCGACGGACTCACCTTTGTTATTAAAAACAACCCAACGCCTTTAATAGGTAATGTAGGAGGTGGAATGGGGTATGAAGGGATTGCCAATTCTATTGCGGTAGAATTTGATACCTATCAAAACAACGTTTTATCAGATCCATTTTTTGATCATATTGCTATTGTTTCTGGAGGTAATAATTTTCATACTTCAGCACAAAACTTGGCAGGACCTATAGTTGCTTCTGCTACATCTAATAATATAGAAGATGGACAAGAGCATGATGTACGTATAGAATGGAATGCTGCTACGACAACCATGAGTATTTTCTTTGATTGTAATTTACGACTGTCTTATACGGGAGATTTAATCAATCAGGTGTTTGCAGGAAGCAATATTACTTATTTTGGATTTACGGGTTCTACCGGTGGATTAGCAAACCTTCAATCACTTTGTTTTGATTACATTTCTTTTGCAACTGATGTCGGTACTCTTGATGACAGAGCCATCTGTATAGGAGGTAACGTTACTGATGTGGACGCGACTATAAATGGAGCCGTTGGATATCTTTGGACACCGGTTACGGGTGTCAGTAATCCAGCCATTGCAAATCCTGTTTTTTCTCCTTCCTCTACGACTACCTACACAGTAGATATTACAAATGGATGTGGTAATAATATTCAGGAAGATTTTACCATTACCGTAGTCAGTACACCACCTACCGCAAACCCAGTGGCAGACCTTGCTGTTTGTGATGATGCCTCTAACGATGGAATCATCAATTATGACTTATCTACATTAGATGCGAGTGTTTTAGGAACTCAAGACCCTACACTTTTTGATGTGATTTATTATACCTCTCAAGCAGATGCTGATACGCAAATGAATCCGTTGCCATTAAACTTCACGAATACGGCTGCTTGTACACGTATTTATGCCCGTATTGAATCGGTAACCAGTGCTTCTTGTTATGATACAACAGATTTTGAATTATGCGTAAGTCCACAACCAGTAGCTCATCCAGTAGCGACTTATAGGTTATGTGATGATCCCTCTAACAATAATTCTGAAGTCTTTGATCTGGTTTCTAGAAATCCTGAAATTCTCCTCACTCAAAACCCAGCCGATTTCAATATAGAATACTTCACCTCTCCAGCAGATGCTGATTTAGGATCTGTAGGTGGGGCGACTCCTGTAAGCAACCTTTATAGTAGTGCTGGACAAATCATGTATGCACGTATAGAAAATAATGCCAATACCGACTGTTTTGATACCACATCATTTGATATCATTGTAGATGATCTCCCACTAGCAACAGCTCCTGCAGATTTGATTATTTGTGATGATGCTAGTAATGATGGGACCGAAGATATTGCGCTTTCACAATTTGATACGACCATTTTAAACGGACAGACTACTCCTACTTTTGTAGTGTCTTACCATTTGAATCAAGCAGATGCTGATGCTGACGCTCCGGGACTTACGAGTCCTTTCACTATTACGACAGGTACAACGACCATAGTTGCAAGAATAGACAATAGTGATAATCAAACTTGTTTTGATACCACTCCCATCAATATCATTCTCAACGAGCAACCAGTAGCTCATACCGTTGCCGAATACCGTCTATGTGATACAGGTAATGACGGTGTAGAAGACTTTGATCTGAGTAGCCGAGATACAGAAGTCTTACTCACTCAAAACCCAGCAAACTTCAATATCGAATATTTTACTTCACAAGCTGATGCTGATTTGGGAAGTGCTGGAGGAGCAAGTCCGCTGCCAACTTCTTATAACAGTAGTGGCGAAACTGTATTTGTGCGTATCGAAACTGCAGCCAATGCCACTTGTTATAATACCACAAGTTTTAATCTTGTAGTCGATGATTTACCCCTAGCAACAGCCCCAGCAGATTTGATTATTTGTGATGATGCTAGTAATGATGGGACTGAAGATATTGCGCTTTCACAATTTGATACCACTATTTTAAACGGACAGACTACTCCTACTTTTGTAGTGTCTTACCACTTGAATCAAGCAGATGCTGATGCTGACGCTCCGGGACTTACGAGTCCTTTCAATATTACGACAGGTACAACGACCATAGTTGCAAGAATAGACAATAGCGATAATCAAACTTGTTTTGATACCACTGCTATCAATATCATTCTCAACGAGCAAGCATTAGCTAATCCAGTTAGTGAATACCGTCTTTGTGATACAGGTAATGACGGTGTAGAAGACTTTGATCTGAGTAGCAGAGATACAGAAGTCCTGCTCACTCAAAACCCAGCAAACTTCAATATCGAATATTTTACTTCTCAAGCTGATGCCGATTTGGGAAGTGCCGGAGGAGCAAGTCCGCTGCCAACTTCTTATAACAGTAGTGGCGAAACTGTATTTGTGCGTATCGAAACTGCAGCCAATGCCACTTGTTATAATACCACAAGTTTTAATCTTGTAGTCGATGATTTACCCCTAGCAACAACTCCAGCAGATTTGATTATTTGTGATGATGCTAGTAATGACGGGACCGAAGATATTGCGCTTTCACAATTTGACGCTGCTGTATTAAATGGACAAACTACTTCTACTTTTGTAGTGTCTTACCACTTGAATCAAGCAGATGCTGATGCTGACGCTCCGGGACTTACGAGTCCTTTCAATATTACGACAGGTACAACGACCATAGTTGCAAGAATAGACAATACAGATAATCAAACCTGTTACAATACCACTCCTATCACGATCATCCTTAATGAGCAAGCAGTGGCCAACAACGTTGCCGAATACCGTATTTGTGATGATGCTAGTAACGACGGTGTAGAAGATTTTGACCTTAGTACTCAAGACAGTCAAGTTTTAGGAACTCAAAACGCCGCTAACTTTACCATAGCATACTTTACTTCACAAGCAGATGCTGATTTGGGAAGTACTGGTGGAGCAACTCCGTTACCTACTATTTACAATAGTGGTTCTGCGACGCTTTTTGTAAGAATACAGACCAATGCCAATAACAGCTGTTACGACACTGCTGTAATTGATCTATTTGTAGACCCATTACCACTTGCAGGAACTCCAGCAGATATTATTGTGTGTGATGATCCGTCTAATGATGGAACAGAAGATGTGGACTTATCTCAGTTTGATAGTGCGATCCTCGATGGACAGACCAACCCTAGTTTTAATGTGACCTATCACGCCTCTCAAGCAGATGCTAATGCTAATGCAAGTCCATTGTCCAGTCCTTATGCAGTGACCAGCACCACACCTAATCTATTTGCTAGAATAGATAATGCTGATAATGATAGCTGTTACACGACAACTACTTTTAGATTTGTGATCAGTCCTACTCCTACGGCAAATTCAGTATTGGATATGATTACTTGTGATGATCCTGGAAATGATGGCTCTGAGGTATTTGATTTAAGCATGGCAAATAGCCAAGTATTAAATGGACAAAACTCCAGTGATTTCAATATCACCTTCCACCCATCACAAAATGATGCCAACATGAATACTGCTGCGTTAGCTACTTCTTATGCAAGTGACAGCATTACTCCAGAAACTATTTTTGTAAGAATAGAAGCAATCTCAAATCCGGTTTGTTTTGATACGACCAGTTTTACCTTAACCGTAAGTGAACAGCCTACGGCAGGAACTGGAACTGACGTGGTAGGTTGTGATGACATCAGTAACGATGGTTTTGAAGAATTTGACTTCAGTACACAAGATGCTGCGATCTATAACGGTCAAAGTACAACGGACTTCAATGTGACGTATCACAGCAATGCAACAGATGCTGACAATGATGTCAATGCTTTGAGTTTTCCTTATACCAATACTTCTAGAACACAAACTATTTATGCAAGAATAGAGAATGCTGCTCATCAAGATTGTTATGACCTATCTACTTTTAGAATAGAAGTATTTGCACGACCTGTTATTGCTGACCAAGGACCTTATACTATTTG
Organism: Nonlabens sp. Ci31; assembly: GCF_012974865.1. Taxonomy (NCBI): domain Bacteria; kingdom Pseudomonadati; phylum Bacteroidota; class Flavobacteriia; order Flavobacteriales; family Flavobacteriaceae; genus Nonlabens; species Nonlabens sp. Ci31. Next base: position 2,075,465 of record NZ_CP043633.1, read on the forward strand.
TGCAGGTGTTGCCGAAACAATTGACGCTGGCCCAGGATTCTCTAGCTACCTGTGGTCTACTGGGGAAACAACACAAACTATTGATGTTGCTTCTGGTGGCGATTATACGGTAACGGTAACCAACAGCGATGGTTGTGACAGTACGGCAACAGTAACGGTTGTGGAGTCTGATGTAGCGGTAATTGAACGAATCGATGTAGGACAGTTTGAAGTGAATACCAACACACTAACTGCGATTGTCACTGGAAGTGGTGATTACGAATTCTCATTAGATGACTTCGTGTATCAAGACAGCCAGCGATTTAATAATCTGTATCCAGGATTCTATACCATCTATGTAAAAGATAAAAACGGTTGTGGAACCGTATCTATGAGTGCTGTCATCATAGGCGGACCTCCTTATTTTACTCCTAATCAAGATGGGTATCACGATACCTGGCAAGTCATTGCGGTAGAAACCATTCCTGACGCGAGCATCTATATTTTTGACCGTCACGGTAAATTATTAAAACAAGTAAGCGCTACGGGTCGAGGATGGGACGGAACTTATAATGGAGCTCCTATGCCATCCAGTGATTACTGGTACTTAGTAGAATTAGCTGACGGGCGTAGTTTTAAAGGCCACTTTGCTTTAAAGCGATAATCCCAACTGGTTCCTAAATAATAAAAGCGAGTTATTGAAAAATAACTCGCTTTTGTATTTTAATAGATCTGCACAGCTGGCGCGAGCGTCTCGCTCGTGATCTACATAGCAACAGTAAAGAGGTATCATAAAAAAAAGGAAAGCTAGCAATGGCTTTCCTTTTATATTTAAGTAGAATAAGGTGAATCTAATCATAATAATCACAAGAATTTTTATCCTGTAATTTCTGATTTATTCTTCCTTAAATCTATTATTTTTAAGCTGTCGCAACAGCAATAAAATCGTTCTTTTAAATAGGCTCCTTATGGGATGTTATGGAAATGTGCGGTAGGCCTTTTATTTAAAAGAACGAGCGAGTTTTCAAACGTTCTTAAATTTACCGTATTTGGTCAAATTGTGACAGTTATGGTTCCTTTTTTATGAGGTTGCAGCTTCTTTTTTAAAATGAACTATTTTTCTCTTTCGAGTTCAGCTGCTCCACCACCAAAACAAACAAAATTCCCAAAGTGTACATCAATAGATCCCACCAAGAAAAGCTGGTCCCTATAACCACTCTTGCCCATTTGTTTTCTTCCAGACCCAATAGGCTTATCAATTGTAAATACTGAGCGGTTTCTATCGCGTAAGCAAAAAGCAACGTACCAGCAGCTGCGGTAACTACTCTTAGACCACTTACTGACATCAATAGCGCATATAAGAGTATCACGACAAAAAAATCTCCTAAATAGGGGCGTATAAAGCCGTCGTGAACATAGCGTTCAATGAGTACTTCGAGAATAAACAGGAGTAGGGCAGTTAAGATATATAGGCTTCTTTGCTTTTTATTTATGGGAAATGCGCGCATTGTAATTTTTAAAAAGTGTGTAGGTCACTATAAGAAATAGACTCATACTGCCTATCATCAACCACGCATCTTGATGAGAAAAGGCATGTATAAAAAGGCCGGCCATGTCTAAAAATAATTGCTGTGGGTGTTGTATCACATCCCAAGTATTCCATCGCAGTGCACGGCCCAGGTAAATACCGTAACCACAAAGAAACAAGATGCTACATTCAAAAATACGCTCCCATTTCTTATGTGGCAGCCATCCTTTCTCACTTAAAAGGAAACTCATATCTCTCAAGCTTAGGAATCCTAGAAATAGTCCTGTAATACTAAAACTGAGGATGAGCAAAGATTCATAAACCAGCCAATTACTGGCAGCATGTCTGATGTGAATCAAATCGGTCAGTATGTAAGGCGCATTAGGTAGGAATGCCAGCCAGATAAGGAATGTGGCGATGAGGTTTGTGGTGGTTACGCTTTCGCGAAAGCGCAACCGTACCAACATCACATAAGGAATAAAAGCCAGAAACAAGTTCCAAACTAAGAAGAGCATGGAATAATGATGCGTGATTTTCATACGCAATCCCAGGAGTACTATACTCAACAAGGTGAGCGCTGTTACTTGCTTAAATTCAGAAAAGCCTTGAATAACTATTGATTTCATAAGGTTTGATTTATACAAATTGAAGAGCGATATAAGAATACAACACAGCGATAGGGATATGAAGTAGGAGTATATATATGGTGAATAGCGCTTCTTTAAAAGGGACAAAGCCTAAGAAAAAGTTTGCCATCACTATAAGGAACATCACGGCATTTATCAAAAATGCCAGAAGCAAAATTCCTAAGCCTACACTTATAAAAGGCTCGTAATCGCTTGCTACATAAAGTAAAAAATCTAATGTCTCGGCAGCAAATGATATTCCAGCTAGTTGTACCGATATCCTATTCTGCTTTTGTAGTCTATTGAGGAAGGTCTTCATGATCCAGTCCTAGTTGATGAGCGATCCAATTAAATTCTTGCCAGTTGCGATTTATAAAAATAGCTTCATTATACGGGTCACTATAGTACCTATAACCGCTTTTTTGCTGGCTGTACAGGTCATATAAGCCCTGCTCTTTTAGAACCAATGCATTTTGAGGAAGGAGACTTTCTAGATAAGACTGGTCTATTTTATCTGCTTTGATATTGTGATCGGTAATAATTGCTGACCAGTTGATCAGTGCATAAATGGCAATGATAACGTAGCCTACCGCCATATTGCGTCTTAATAAATACACAAAATTGAGTCGGTGAGTGACTTTAAGATAGGTGGTAAAGAGTCCTATAATGGTGAGAAAAAGATATACCATCACACCTATGCGTTTATGGGTCAGTCCATGATCTTGTATATAGATATAGTTTTTTATACAGATACTAACAACGAGCAGGGCATTGAGTCCTATCCATATATAGGTGAGCGTTCTTAACTTCTGATTGTTCTTTAAAAAATTGACGTCTCCGCGAAATATGAAAGCGATAACTCCCAAAGCAAGAACGATACTTACTATGGATGCATACACTCCTTGATGCACTGCATCAGATAATATACGGGCTTCTAGATCGGTGATACTGGTCAAGAATAGGATTTCTGTAATCAAGACGAGACACAGCAAGATATTCAAACACAGGATAGAGATAAAACCTATTTGGGATTCATTAGCAACACTTTTTAATTGGAGGTCATTAAGCGCATTGGGCACCAGTTGATTCGGGTAATTTTGATCCCTAGCAGTAACCTCTTTAATAGGTTGCGGATCATGAATATTTGCCATAATAAACGCTCCTAGAACAGCTGTAAAGATCCAAAGCATATCTATAAACGAGAAGTCTATAGCTGTTAATGCTTTTTGGAAAACAGGATTAGAAGAACGGTATAAAACAGTAAATACCACTACTAAAACCGAAGGTATACCAATCAACTTTATGACTTGACCTGTAGCTATCTTTTTCTTAGGTTCACCTATTTTAGGTGGCTCCAGTTGATAAAAAAAGGAATGAAATATTCCAAAAACAGCGTTGTAAAATCCGTTGAGCCAACTCACATAGATACTGCTTCGACAGCTGGCGACATAACCTATATACATTAAAGTGCTTAAAAAATAAGCAGCAATACTCCAGGCAGAACCGTGCACGCTGATCGCTACAGCACTGGAAAGCATGGCTGTGCCACTGAAGATAATACTGCTTTTTAACAAGATTTCTTTGCGAGTAATAGCTAGTGCGACCATTAAGAAGGTACTGTAAAGCAAGGCATTGATTCCTAAACTTTGTGTGTAGAATAAGGTGGCAAATAGGAGGCCGCCGACGGTGATGATGATTGTTTTTTTCATTTTGTTATGAATTTATAGTGACAAGAGTTGATTTAAAAAATGCGATAGGAGAGGAGAGGTATTGTTTAAAATCCAATTGATGAATAGGATCAGACGCGCTACCGTTTAAATAGGCATCAGTAAATAACAGGTGCTGGTCTATATATAAAACGGCACCTACCAGCATGGCGAGTAAGACAAAAGGACTGCGTTTGCCATTTCCCCACAACCAGTATTGCATGCCTATTTCTTGGGCGGTGTCTATTTTAAAGTCAGTAAGCACATGGAAGATGTCATGATCTTCGCAACGCGGTTGTGGTTCTAGTTTATGCTGCAATAGAAAACAACCCAAATGGAACCCCAAGCTTTCTTTTGGATAGGACAGGAGTTCCTTAGTATGTACCTTCCATGAGGGGCCTTTTTTGAATTTCATATACAGGTGGCTTGCGATCTCAAAGGAGTGACAGACAAATAGCTCTCGTAGTAGTCTTAAAGTACTTTGTATTTCAAAGTAAATAGATAAAAAAAAGGTTTTCATAATAGGCTGCATTTTATATGATGAAGTAAGGTGTTCATTTTAAGTTGTTTTAGTTTCTTTAAATTCACTGTTTAAAGTGATTGGTTTAGGTTTTGTTTTTTCGATTTAGTTATTCGTTAGTTTCCGTTGCTTACCACTTCGACAAACTTAGTACAGGGCATAAATGGTGGGGAAACACTTGCTTGATATATTTTCTCATTCCTCCTTCTTAATCTCGATTTTCAAATTGTTTTCTACGCTTCGATAAGTTTATGCTGAGTTTACTTGTGCTGAGCTTTTGTCAAAGTATCGGATTTCTCAAGGCAGCGCTCTGTGCAACTGACATTTTGTATTTTGTATTTTCCACATAACACATAACACATAACACATAACACATACCACATTTCTCATTCCCAAAAATCGTCTTCATTTTTTTCACTTCATACTTTATACTAAAATCCTCCACCTATCAATTTCTCCAGTGCGTCTATGTGTTTTTTGAATTCGAGTTTACCGATGTCTGTCGCTATGTATTTTGTATTTGGTTTGCGACCTATAAAGCTTTTTTCTACTCTGATATAATCTTCTTTTTCCAGTGCTTTTGCATGACTGGCGAGATTTCCATCCGTCACATCCAGCAATTCTTTGAGTTCTTTAAAGTCGGCATGATCGTTCACTACGAGCACGGACATAATGCCCAGTCGTATGCGGTGATCAAATGCTTTATTTAATTTGTTTATTAAACTCAAATTCTTTTATCTTTTCTATTATAATTTTAGTGGCAGACGGAAGTCTGCCGCTAGGAATTTATTTTGTCGCCTGCGGCCTTGTTTTTATTTAGCCGAATGAATTCGGCTTTTTCATTCTCCATATCTTCACAACGGGCAGACGGAACTCTGCCGCTAGGAATCTATTTTGTCGCCTGCGGCCTTGTTTTTATTTAGCCGAATGAATTCGGCTTTTTCATTCTCCATATCTTCACAACGGGCAGACGGAATTCTGCCTCTAGGAATCTATTTTGTCGCCTGCGGCCTTGTTTTTATTTAGCCGAATGAATTCGGCTTTTTCATTCTCCATATCTTCACAACGGGCAGACGGAAGTCTGCCTCTAGGAATCTATTTTGTCGCCTGCGGCCTTGTTTTTATTTAGCCGAATGAATTCGGCTTTTTCATTCTCCATATCTTCACAACGGGCAGACGGAACTCTGCGCTAGGAATCTATTTTGTCGCCTGCGGCCTTGTTTTTATTTAGCCGAATGAATTCGGCTTTTTCATTCTCCATATCTTCACAACGGGCAGACGGAACTCTGCGCTAGGAATCTATTTTGTCGCCTGCGGCCTTGTTTTTATTTAGCCGAACGAATTCGGCTTTTTCATTCTCCATATCCTCACAACGGGTAGACGGAAGTAAACTATCGATCATACTTATAATACATCACCGTTCCATAAATAATATGACACAAACCAAATCCGGCCGCCCAAAAATACAGTCCGTAACCTATAAACTGCGTATTGATCAATCCTAAAAGGGCACAGCTTACGCCTAGATATTTTACTGTTCCCAAGGTATACGGAGCAGCATTCATGCAAGCTAGTCCATAAAAAACCAACATGGCTGGAGCGATTAGTCCTATGAACTGGTATTGTAATAAGGCCAAAGTGAATAATGCACCTATGTTTAACGGTACCATAAAATTAATTACCAATCGAATCGATTGTTTGGTCCAGATTTTTTGCTGGTGCTTTTTTGCTTTTGCTTTGGTGAGAAAAAAAGCGGTGCATACTGCCATAAATAGTACAGATGTTGCAACCACAAGTATCTGTAATGACGGATTTTGATCCCATGGAGTACTATTCAGGCGATTCAATGTCTCGGTATAGCCATTTCTATAGGCATTTTGAATGATAAAATATCCCATCACACTACCTATTAAGGCATAAATCCCGGCCATAACACCGCTCATTCCTGATAGGGAAATAAATCTGGTCGATTTATTCATAAGCGACCTGATCTCTTTAATGTCTTCTAGATATTTATCTGTGGTCATAATTAAAGTACTTTGAAATACAAAGTAAAACTATTTTAAGATAGGTTGCAATGTTTTTTGGAACTTATTTTGTTTACCTACAGAGAAATTAATTGTAAACAGGTCAATAATGGAAGGCAAGAGTATGATATCGCTTTCGCGAAAGCGGAATCTATAGCTATCAGAACCACATACTAAAAAATGAATCGTAAAAGTTACTAGAGAAATCAAAAGGAAGCCGCATGACCATAAAAATCGGAAACAAAAAAATCGGCTGACGCAATTAAGCACAAGCCGATTTTATTATTGATTTATTATAAACCTTACTGCTTATCCCAACCGGTTGCTTTTTTCCAACGCACTGGCGGCGCAGGTTCAGGCTTTTCTTTAAATTCTTGTGTAGGTAATAGTCTTAAGGCTTCTTGAACTGCTTTTTCTAATTGTGGATCTATTCCTGAAGAGACATTTTTAGGATCTTGAACTACTTCAATATCAGGTGCTACACCTTCTCCTTCTACCGCCCAGTTTCCGTCTAGATCAAAGAAACCACCTCGGGGTGCCACCATTCTTCCGCCATCTACAAATGCCGGTGTATCCCAAGTTCCTACAAGTCCGCCCCAAGTTCTAGTTCCTACGATGGGTCCTATATTTTGTTGCTTGAACATATAAGGAAGTAAATCACCACCAGATCCAGCTCTTTCATTAATAAGCATCACTTTAGGGCCAAATATTCCTGCCATAGGAGTGGTCCAAGGTTGGTTGTCATTTGCCTTGCTATTAAAATATCCCATGGGCTCGCGATTCATAATATCGATCATGTAGTCTGCTGCAGAGCCACCACCATTATTGCGCTCATCTATAATCACTCCTTTCTTATCTTGTTGAGAAAAATAATACCTGTTAAAGGAAGTAAACCCACCTTCACCTGTGTTGGGTACATAGACATAAGCCAGTTGACCGTTTGATAATTCATCCACTTTACGTCTGTTAGCTTCTATCCATTCTACCGTTCTTAAGCCTCGTTCACTTCTTGTAGGTTTTATGATCACCGTTTTGGCATCCTTTTCTTTACCATTAGGACTCACTTGAAGACTTATGCTGCGATTTGCTGTTTGTTCTAGAAGTTGGAACGGATTTACGTTTTCGCTTAAAGCGGCACCATTAATAGCATGTATATAATCTCCTTCTTGAACATCAAGTCCAGGCATAGAAAGTGGACCAGTTACATTAGGATTCCAGGTCTCGCCTGTATATATTTTCTTAATTCTATACATTCCTTTATGCAGTTCCAGATCTGCTCCTAATAAGCCTACAGGAACATCATTTGCATCTGGTAGATCTCCACCAGAAACATAGGAATGTCCTATGGCGATTTCACCGCTCATAATGTCTACAACATAATTGAGATCTACACGATGACGCACGTCTTTGATCCACGGTGCATACCATTCATAAACTTGATCCCATGGAGCTCCATGAGTATTATCTACATAAAGAAAGTCTCTCATATAACGCCATCCTTCTTTAAAGATTTGGGCATACTCTTCCTGCGGATTTACCTTTACTTGCATGGAAGTTTTAAGGGTTTCTTTTCCTGCGGCGTCTGCTTTGGTATCGTTCAAACTCCAGCTGCCAGATTTATAAATTAGAATATGGTCACCGTTATAGGAGGAAATCATGCCGTTAACAGCAGTGGCAAATTCTTTTGCTTTTTGTTCTTTTACATCGTATTTATAAACTTTGAATCCGCTTTCATTAGGAATACTTTCTGCAATAAAAACAAATCCAGCGGGACCTTTAGTCATGCTGACATAATTTCTAGCAGGGAGGTCCATTGGAATGACGCGTTGGTAGATCCCTTCTTTATCGATCCTAACAGTTACAACCGTATCTTCTTCTTTTTGAGCAGCTTTCTTTTTATCCTTTTTCTCGTCCGTTTCTTTCTCTAATTTTTCTTCATCTGTTTCTGGTAGGTGAGGTGCTTTACCATTTTTAGACAGTACTACGGCATATAGCGATCTGTTCAATGTTTTATCCATAGAACTCATGTCTAACCATCCAGAAGAAAGACCGTAATCGGTGCTTGTCAATGTGTATAGATAGTCTCCAGACTCATCCCATACAGGGTCGATAGAATCTGCCAGTGGGTCTGTGATTTGAATGGTTTCTTTGGTGTCTATGTGGTAGGCAAAAATGGCTTTGAAGTGACTTTTTAATTGTTTGCTATAAGCGATCCATTTACTGTCTGGTGACCATACCGGGTTTAAAGTTCTGTTAGGATGTGCAAAATTATCTGTAGCTACTATGTCAGATGTTCCAGTAGCAATATCGAGTACATAGGCATTAAAGTTAGTATCTGTAAACGTAAGATACTTTCCGTCTGGTGACCAGTCTGGTTTAAAGTAAAACGTAGGGTTTGCTATGGCGATTGTTTTTTTATTAGCGCCATATTGATCGGTAACCATTAATTGGTATTCCCCACTTTGATCAGAGAACCATGCTATTTGATCTCCTTTAGGCGACCAGATGGGGCTGCGGTCAGCGGCTGCTGTAGAGTTGGAGATATTACGCCAGGTACCGTTTTCTTTAGGTACCGTAAAAATTTCTCCTCTGTGTTCAAAAAGAACACGTTTTCCATTAGGCGAAATATTAGGATGGCTTAAATCGGACGCTTTTACTTCTTCCCATCGCTCTCTAGCATAGTTGTAATCGGCATTTACATCAATGGCAAGTGGAGTTGTCTTTCCTGAATTCGGATCCAAAAGATGTAAATAACCAGCTTGTTCATATACGATCTGATTCTGGTCTGTATCTAAGTTTTTCACGTCAAACCTTTTGTGAAAAGTAACTTGTTTTTCTTCTTTGGACTTGGGGTTGTAAGACCAGATATTGCTCGTGTAATCGCGCTCAGAAATGTAATAAATCAGCTCCTTGTGCCATACCGGGGTCAGGTGACGTTCTTGATCTAATTGAGGGGTGGTTTGTAATTCTTTAGTTTTCAAATCTACGATCCAAATCGGAAGCGCCTGCCCACCGCGGTAGTTGCGCCACTCGGAATCCCATGAGGTGATAGGAGTATAAGCCAGGTATTTCCCATCATTTGATATATTCCCAAAAGCAGCCCTACCTATATCTATTTTTACAGGAAAATGCGCGTCAAGACCTATGGTAAATAAATGACTGGATTGTGTAGGTTTTGATTCCCGATCAGATCTGAAAATGATTTTGTTATCAGGAGTCCATCCTTGGACAAAATCTCCACCCGGATGAAACGTAATTCGCTTAGGTTCACCGCCAGAAGATGGAATGACATAAACATCCATATTTCCATCGTACTCTGCGGTAAAAGCGATCAAGCTTCCATCTGGAGAAAATTGAGGTGTCATCTCGTAGCCTATATCGCTTGTAAGCCGTATGGCACTACCTCCAGAGGTACTGGCTTTCCAAAGATCATTTGCATAAGAAAAAACAACTTGACCCTTATGGATAGTGGGTTGTCTTAAAAGCTGTGTTCCTTGACCTGTGGCAAGAATTCCAGAAAAGGCAAGAAAAATGCAGAGTAAATTTTTCATAATTGACGTATTGTGATTACAATATAGGACATTTATATATGTCTTAAGTTTGATTTATATTAAAACACCTAGTTTTAGTTATTAATCAGAAAGAACAAAGGAGAGAATTAAGGTTACTATATACGGTGAAGCTTCAGACTTCGACAACATTGATAATCCTCTCTCTTTTACTACTTTAATTACGATCAGTTCTGTGAGACTTTAGATCTCGTTTTCAAGTCGATGTAATACCAGTAGCTGGTTCTTTCATAAATCAATTCTTATGAATAAATATAAAGAAACTTATGGAGTTGACATCAGTAAAGATGTTTTTGATGTGCACGGCAGTAGTTCGGGGCACAATCAGTATAAAAACGATGCGACTGGCTTTAAGAAATTTCTTAAAGACTTACCTAAGGAATCCTTAGTAGTTATGGAAGCTACGGGCTATTATCATTATCGACTTGCTCAGTTTCTTTACAAAAATGAAGTGGTAGTCTCTGTTGTTAATCCTTTGTCTGTAAAGCGTTTTATACAAATGAAATTAGCAAAAGTTAAGACAGATAAAAGCGATGCAAAGATGATCTGTGAGTATGGAATAATTAACGAGGTTCCTTTGTATAATGCCTTAACAGATGTTCAGAGTGAATGTTTGCAATTATTTAGAACCCTAGATAATTATATAAAACACCGCACTGCTACAAAGAATAAAATGCACGGAGAAGAGGTTTTAGGGATACCGTCAAAGTTCACATATCAATCTTTGAGAAGAACTAAGAAGTATTATGATACCGAGATTAAAAAAATTGAAGCAAAGATTCTCTCCCTAGTAAAAGAGGAGCAGCAAGAACAGCTCACCTTGCTAACTTCTGTACCAGGAATAGGCCAGAAGACTGCTTTATTTTTAATCATCGTTACAGATGGTTTTTCTAAGTTTGAAACAGCCTCGCAGTTATGCAGCTATGTAGGCATTACACCAACGACAAGAGTCTCTGGCAGCAGTGTTAGAGGCAGGGCACGGATAAGTAAGGTTGGTAATAGAAAGCTTCGTAATCTATTGTTTTTATGTTCTTTTAATGCCTGTAAGTACAACAAAGCGTGTCGAGAACTTTATGAGCGAATAGTGAACAAAGGTAAAAGCAAAAAACTAGCGCTAATTGCTGTTGCAAATAAGCTAATTAAACAGTGTTTCGCTATCGCAAAATCTGGAAGACCTTATGACGAAACTTACGTTTCTGTCTTGCCTAGATAATTAGAAAAATTTACAATAAAAAACTCAAAGAATCAATCAATTGAATCTCTGAGTCTAGGATAATAGTGTCTCAAAATTAATGAAGAAAAAGGTTGTTTTTTACCTCAGTTCTTTGTTGTATTGGGTTTTTTATTTTCTCTAGAAAATAAAAGCAGATGGCGAGTGGTATAACATGAGATAGCCTAATTTCTAATAATTCTATAACGCTAACTCAACTTTAAGCTGTGTTGTTCCATATATCAACAGACGAAGCAGCTTCCATTAAAAAGCGGTCTATCGATGCTCCTGGAGCAAAGACTTCTTAGAACCCCATCGAAATAGTATACGTATTTAATATATCAATGATAAATGGCCGATTTATTTTTAAAATGCTGAGAGACATTTGTACATTTATATCCTGAGAAAGTGATCCATAAAGGAACGGGTACGGAGTTCTAATCGCTTAAGAAAATCACCATCGAATTTTTTCTTTTCGATTTGTAAAATCAGAAGAAGGCAATGATCAAATACGTTAATGCATAAAAAAGAAATAAAGCCTAAAAAGTGGACGGCAGTGATCCTTCTAGCGGTGACCCTTCTAGTCGCAGTGACTATAATAATGACCGAGCGTTATTCTTATTATAGCAATTCCCGTCAACCTACGAATACGTATTTACATAAGCGAATTAAGAAATTCCAAATTCACGGAATAGATATTAGTCATCATCAAGGAGTCATTGATTGGCAACAGGTGAAACATCCTGATACCAATCAAAGGTTGAATTTTACTTTTATAAGAGCAACCGTAGGAACGAATAAGGATAAACGTTTTGAAGAAAATTGGGAAGCGGCTTTAGATCATGGATTCTCTCGGGGAGCCTACCATTATTACTGGAGTGATGTCAACAGTACGAAGCAAGCACATCATTTTATGGAAACAGTCTCTTTAGCAAAAGGAGATCTTCCACCAGTGCTCGATATTGAAGATATCTCCAATATCCAAAATAAAAAGTCGTTGAGGAAAGGACTTAAAAATTGGATTGATATTATCGAAACTCATTATGGGGTAAAGCCTATTATATATAGCGGTGAAGCTTTTTATAGAGATGTTTTGAAAGCCGACGCTTATTTTAATGATTATCCTAGAGTATGGATAGCCAACTATAATGGAGTGGCCTCTCCGCGCATTTCATGGAACTTTTGGCAGTATACGGATCGCATGCCTGTAGACGGTATTGAAACATTAGTAGACGCTAATGTATTCAAAGGCTCGCTAGTGGATTTCAATAAATTGCTGGTCCAATAAACAGGCATTAAAAATGGCTTTATGAGGGATCACAAAGCCATTTTAAATCTATAAATAGATGTTTTAATCTGTAGCTACCAGCACTCCGTCAACCGTTTCATTAGTTGTTTTTGCATTGGTACTAATTACTTTACTGTCATTAGAACGCAGTATTTGAAGTTCTTTAATTTCTGTGTCACCAGTATTTACAACGGCACCTTTTTTGGCAAGGATGACCATCCTATCTTGATACGTAAAATTTGTTAAAGTTACTTTGCTGTTACCAGTGATAGAAAGTGCTTCTATATCGTTGGTGTAAATGCGAATTTTAAGTCCAGGAATACTGTTTTTTGAATTTTGTGTAATGACCAAAGAATTATGATCAGATGTGATGTTCAAGCTTTTTAGATCTTTAGAATTCTTATTAAAAACAAGTTGACTTTTACTAGAATGCACTATTTCAACTTGAGCCTCTGTATCAATTTTGATTTTGGAGAAATCCTCTACTTCCTGAATACTTTGTGCGGTACATAATCCTACAAATAGGAGAGCCGTTGCTACTATTATTTTTTTCATGTCTTAAAGTTTTAATTGTTAGTTACTTACTAAGTAGACTTGAGATTTTCTTATTTGTTACAGTATCAACGCGTTTTGTTTTATTTTAAAGTCTTTAAAATCATTTTATGATAAACAAAAAGTTATGATATAGCACTGTTGTAGCTGCTTTAGGAGGTGTTTCAGTAGGAGTAAAACATACTTAGATAACATCTATCAATACAGCTTCTCTTTAATTTTGAGTTTAAAAAGCAATTAAAGATTACCTGATTGCCTTTTATTGGAATAGTATTCTAAAAGAACTTTGTAGCACTTTATTTATAAAGTTCTAGTGGCGTGACCCCAAAAAAAACGCTGCTATTTTAAAAATAGCAGCGTTGAATTTGAAGAGCTTTGAAGTCTTAAAACGAATTGATTGTTTTTCTAATAGCAACCAGCCTGGTAAGAAGTCCTTCTAAATGTTGAAGATCCAGCATGTTAGCTCCGTCGCTTTTTGCATTTGCTGGGTCAAAATGTGTTTCTATAAATAAACCATCTACGTGGTTGACAATGCCAGCGCGAGCGATTGTTTCTATCATGTCAGGCCTTCCACCAGTAACGCCACTGCTCTGGTTAGGTTGTTGTAAACTATGTGTGACATCGAGAACGGTAGGAGCAAAGGCTCTCATGGTAGGAATGCCTCTGAAATCCACAATCATATCTTGATAGCCGAACATCGTTCCACGATCTGTGATCCATGCTTTATCGCTTCCTGTATCTTTTACTTTTTGTACTGCATGTTTCATTGCTTCGGGAGACATGAACTGGCCTTTTTTAAGGTTCACTACTTTGCCGGTTTCTGCGGCTGCGACAACTAGATCAGTTTGTCTTACGAGAAATGCAGGGATTTGCAACACATCCACATACTCTGCCGCCATTGCGGCATCGCTTACCTCGTGAATATCTGTAACCGTAGGAATATCAAATGTTTCAGAAACTTTACGTAATATTTTTAATGCATTCAGGTCTCCTATACCTGTAAAACTATCAATACGACTGCGGTTTGCTTTTTTAAAACTTCCTTTAAAAACATAAGGTATTTTTAAATGATCAGTGATTTTGAGCACTTTTTCGGCTATTCTTAATGCCATATCTTCTCCTTCGATGGCACATGGTCCAGCGAGTAGAAAGAAGTTATTTGCATCTAAATGTTTAAGTTTAGGTATACTATCAAGTTGCATAAAATGCTATTTTAATTAATTTCTGACGATTACTTGTCTGCCGCTTTCTTCCCATTTGGAAATACCACCTTGCATATCATAAATAAGAGTAAAGCCTCTATCTTGAAGAATCTGAGCACAACGCAAACTCTGGCCACCTTTATTACAATAGATAAGAAGCGGTTCGTTTTTATTTAATTGATCGAGGTAGCTATTGAGATCATCATTTTCTACCTCAATATTAATAGCGTCTTTAATGTGTTTGTCAGTAAAGTGTAGTTTGCTGCGCACATCAATTACCTTCACTTTATCCAACTCCATCAAGTTAGCTGCTTCTTCTACAGTCACCTGTTTGATGACACCTGGTTGGTCATTAAAACAGCTCTGTATCGGGAGTACAAGAAAGGATATGAGTAGTATTTTAAATAGGCTTTTCATTATTCCGGGATTGCTGTATCTCCATCCCAATTGCTGTAACCGCCAGTAAGGTTAAAAGTGTTTTTTAAACCCAATTGCTCCATGATCTGGCAAGCTTGCATACTTCTACTACCAGCACGGCAGTAAACATAATAACTCTGGTCAGCATCCATGTTATTCATAGCGTTCATGAATTCTTGAGGTTTAAATATATCGTAATGTAAAGCGCCTGGAATAATCCCTTCACTTACTTCTTCATCGGTGCGGACATCGATAATGAATCCATTAGTATCTTGAGCTGTCTGCTCTTTCCATTCTAGGTTGTTGAGATCTGTTATCATAATATTTTTATAAGGAACAATTGCTTGTAGCAACTATTTTTTGATTTTTTAAATTCGTATTCTTAATGGCTCCATAACCACCTTCTACATTTATTACATTTTTAATACCGTTAGCCTTTGCAATACTAGAAAATATAACAGATCTATAACCACCGGCACAATGAATGTGATAAGTGGTATCAGCATTTAATTTTTTTACTTCTTTATGAACCGCATTTAAAGTATGCAGCGGCACACTACTTAGGTGTCCAGTTTCATATTCGCCTGGCTTGCGGGTATCTATAGGGTTTTTTACAGACCCATCTTCTAACCCGTCTATAAAACCTTGTGCAGTACAATTTTTAATAGTGGAAACTTCTAGCCCATTGTTTTTCCAAGTGTCAAAACCACCTGATAAGTATCCTTGGGCATTATCATAACCTACACGAGCCAGTCTGGTTACCGCTTCTTTTTCTCGCCCTTCTGGGACAACTAGAATTATTTTTTGATCTATATTTTCAATTAGAGCACCTACCCAAGGGGCAAACTGTCCATCCAAACCTATAAACCAAGACTCCGGAATGGCACCTGCCGTGTATTCTTGTGGTGATCTTGCATCTAACACTAAATATTCAGGATCTTCAGCGAGTGCTTTAAAAGCGGCCAATTTTATAGGAGTTATTCCTCTTGCAATAACTTCGTCTATGCTAGAGTTAACGCCTTTATTCATCCATACATTTTTAGGAAAGTAAGCTGGAGGCGCTGCTATACCAGTAGTAACTTCTTTTATAAAATCTTCTTTACTTATGGAAGTAGACAAGGCGTAATTGGTTTTTTTCTGATTGCCTAAGGAGTCGCTGGTTTCTTTACTCATATTTTTACCACAAGCGCTTCCTGCTCCGTGAGCTGGATATATGGTAATGTGATCTGGTAAAGGCATGATTTCATTTCTTAAAGAATCATACAAATGAGCGGCAAGATCTTCTTTGCTTAAGTCAGATTTCACGGCCAGATCTGGTCTTCCTACGTCTCCTATAAAAAGAGTGTCGCCAGTAAATATAGCTTGTTCTTTTCCTTCTTCGTCTTTTAAAAGGTAACAAGAAGATTCCATGGTATGTCCAGGAGTGTGTAATAATTGTAAAGAAATTTTTCCTATTTTAAATACTTGTAGGTGTTCCGCTTTCGCGAAAGCGTAACTAGTAACAGCATTTGGACCTATAACAATAGTAGCCCCAGTTTTATCTGCTAGATCCACATGCCCAGAAACAAAATCTGCGTGGAAATGGGTGAGAAAAATATAGGTAATGGTCACGCCATCTTCTAAAGCGCGGTCTATGTATGGTTGTACCTCACGAAGAGGGTCAATGATAGCAGCTTCTCCGTTTGAGGCAATGTAGTAGGTTCCTTGAGCAAGACATTTAGTATAATATTGTTCTAGGATCATAGAGTAAATTTTATGCAAAAGTACAATTTAAAAATCTCAGAAATAAGAAAAGCTCATGAGTAGATCACTAGCTTGTATAGAAAATAGTGATGGTAACTTGTACCAGGAACAATCGGAGTGCATCGATATAAAAGAATCTTTTACTATTCTCTTTTCAATTCAAGGACTCCTGTATAGGCTTATTTGATACGGCATCCTATAGCCGTAGATGTAGTAACCTTGATACGTTCACCGCTAAGCAAGGCTTGTAAAGCGTTTTCAAGATAGGCATTTTTTACAGCGTTTGCATCTTGATAATTATCATCAATGGCACCTATGTATTTTACGATAGGGTCTTTGCCTTCTTTTTGGAGTAAGAACACATGAGGAGTTTTAGTCGCACCATACTGCGGGTAAATTTGCTGCCCAGCATCGAACAAATAGGGGAAAGTAAAGCCTTTTTCTTTTGCTCGTTCTTTCATAGCCTTAAAACTGTCGGCAGGGTATTCTTTTGGATTATTAGGATTGATGGCTATAACAGGGTATCCTACATTTTTATATTTCTGGTCTAAGGCTATAATTCGGTCTTCATACGCCACACTATAAGGGCAATGATTGCAAGTAAATATAATTATAAACCCTTTTGCATCTTCAAAGTCTTTAAGAGATGTAGTACTGCCATCTGTGTTTTTTAAAGAAAAATCTGTTGCTGCATCACCTATATCGTAGCCTTTTGTAGTGCTAATTTCTCGCTCTATTTTTTTATTAATTTTCTCTTTATTAGGCACTGGCCTTTCTGCAAATAGCTTTTTATGCTCTCTATGATCTAGCATTCCAAGAAAAAATGAAATTGCAAGTCCGCCGATTAAAAGGATCACTAATATTTTCAAGGTTTTCATAGAAATTTATTTATGGCATCTTCCAATTCATCATAGGTCAATGCTTTGTTGTAAAATTGTTTTTTGTTTTTAGAGATAATTAAAGTCACCGGTATAGCACCATCCCAGTGATGGTCAACTAGGGGGATCCACTCTGCCGCATAAGGATCATCTAGGAGTAATACCTTAGACCTTATTTGATGGTTTTCTAAAAAGGGTTGGACAGCAGTTGTTATACTTTTTGCTTCGTCTAAAGAGATTAAAATAACATCTAATTGATTTTTATAGGAAGCACCTATTTTTTCAAAATAGGGCAATTCATCAATACAAGGAGCACACCAAGTTGCCCAAAAATTGATCACTTTAATCTTTTCATTATCTGCAACAAGAACTTGTTTTAATCCTTCCTGATCTATAGGGACTACTTTTGCAATAGGACGTTGATCACAGGAGAGCACTGTTAATAATAAAAATCCAAAAAGTATTTTCAGTTTCATTATTACAAAGGTAATGGAGGAAGGGCTGACTCAAAAAGAGTTTAACAAAAGTTGGCTCAGAATTTAAGAAATTATAACAAAAACTATGTAGTAAGTCAGTCTAATTATGTAGTTAATCGAGCTTTCATGCGTTCTACTATCTTGTAGGCAGCTGGACAAATGGACGTATTTTTTACGGTAAGTGTTCCTATTTGATAAATTTTCCTTCGGTCTGTATGTGGGTATTCGCGACAGGCTTTGGGTCTTACTTCATAGATAGAACAATAATTATCTGCTCCTAGAAAATGACATGGAGTTTGCTGTAATACATAGTCCTGATCTTCATCAACTTTTAAAAATTGGTCAATAAAGTCACTGGGCTTCATTCTAAAATGCTTAGCAATCCTATCGATATCAATATTGGTAAATAGAGGTCCTGTAGTCTTGCAACAATTGGCACAAGTAAGACAGTCTACTTCTTCAAAAACTTCATTGTGGATTTCTTGAACGGCACCGTCTAGTCCTTTTGGTTTTTTCTTGCGCAATTTTTTAAAGAAGTCTGTGTTTTCTTTTTTCTTCTGTTGTGCTAGTTGAGGAAGTTGTTGGAGAAATTCTTCCATAAGGGATACCCATTTTATTTTATGAACTCGTATTGGAGTGGAGCAATTCTTTAGAGCGCCAGTTAATTATTGAAATAGGAAAAAGAAGTGTGTTGATTTGTAAAAATCTAAGGTACTATCTATTTGCCAATCTGTTAGCTTCTACACTAAGAAAAGTGCTCCTTGAACTATAAAAATTAAAATTACAGAATGATTTTATGATAAACAAGTGCTCCAGTGCAGTCTTCATAAGGACCGCAAATAGGAGTAAGCTCTAATAGTATCTCCTTGTTTATCTCATAGGAAAAAGACCCATTACCGCTTTGTGATTCCTCTAGTTGATCCAATGCTACGTATTCTCCATTAGGAGCGATTAAAAATTTAGTCAATTTAATTTTTATAACTGCGTTTTCAGCACTATAAGTTCCTTCTTCGTACCCCTTAAAACCTAAAAATTGATTTGTTATTATGTTTTCTCCACTGAAGGAGCAGCTATAAGTCCCATCTGATTTGAAATTATAGAAAGATTTTATCTCCACATCATCTAGTGTCATCTTAGCTTCCCAATCGCCAATAAGCTCAGAATCTATACGAATGGAATCTTCATCCTTAGAACAGGAATATGTTAAAACAATAGTTTAAAATAAAAAGCTCCATTTTTTCATAGCCTTGGTTTTGTTTAAGATGCCTTTCAGTACAAATAGTTTCGTGCTTTTGTACTATTTTATTCCTGCCTATCGTACTGGCACTGATAGCTCGAAAATAGCTTCCTAACAATACCTGTCTATGGGACTATTTAGCAGCCGCTCTATGACGTTCTCTAGCTAATAGGGTATTCTTAAGCAGCATTGCAATGGTCATGGGTCCAACACCCCCTGGAACAGGAGTAATGTAACTTGCCTTTTTAGAAACATTTTCAAAATCTACATCACCAGTGATATAGTAGCCGCGTTCTCGAGATTCATCAGGTACACGAGTAATTCCTACATCTATAATAACTACATCATCTTTCACCATTTCTGCCTTTAGGAATCCTGGAACGCCAAGAGCGGTGATAATAATGTCTGCTTGAGAGGTGATTTGAGTTATATTCTTGGTATGACTGTGAGTAAGTGTTACGGTAGAATTACCAGGGAATCCTTTCCTTCCCATTAATATACTCATAGGTCTTCCAACAATGTGTGATCTTCCAATAACAACCGTATGTTTCCCTTGGGTTTCTACACCATAACGATCTAGTAATTCGAGTATTCCAAAAGGAGTAGCAGGAATAAATGTACTCATGTCTAGGGCCATTCTACCGAAGTTAGTAGGGTGGAAGCCATCCACATCTTTATCTGGATCTACCGCCATTAGGACCTTTTGGGTGTCAATTTGTTTAGGCAGTGGCAACTGAACAATAAATCCATCGATTTCAGGATTGTCATTTAGTTTTTTAATTTCTTGAAGAAGTTCTGTCTCGCTAGTAGTGTTAGGTAGGCGTACCATGGTACTTTCAAATCCTACACGTTCACAAGCACGCACTTTAGAACCTACATAAGTAAGGCTGGCGCCATCATTTCCTACAATTACCGCAGCTAGGTGAGGTACTTTCTCACCGTTATTTTTCATTCCTTGAACGGTCTCGGTGATCTCGTCCTTAATGTCATTACTGGTTTTTTTTCCGTCGAGAATAATCATAGTTGTATATAAATATTAGTGCCTGTGTAAAATTCATAAATAACTTGTTAACTAGGAAGTTTAACTACCTACATTTATTATCTAGTTGTTAACGATAAGGTTTGCGAGACGTTAAAATGAGATCTAAAAACAAAACCCAAGCGTTAACTCAGGATTTGTTCTTTGAACTATATTCCAAGTCGTTCACTTACTAATTCATGTTACCTAGAGCACTCATCATCGCTTTCCCTTTACCACCTTGCATCATCTTCATCATTTTGCTCATTTGGTTAAATTGTTTCAGTAATTGGTTAACTTCAGTTACTGAAGTACCGCTGCCTTTTGCAATACGCTTTTTACGAGAGCCGTTAATTACCATAGGTTTTGTTCGTTCTTCTATAGTCATGGAGTGTATAATTGCCTCAATACCTTTAAAGGCATCATCATCAATGTCCACATCTTTGAGCATTTTTCCTGCACCAGGAATCATACCCATAAGATCTTTCATGTTACCCATTTTCTTGATTTGCTGGATCTGAGAAAGAAAATCGTCAAAACCGAATTGGTTCTTTGCAATCTTCTTACTCAGCTTTCTAGCCTCTTCTTCATCAAATTGTTCTTGCGCGCGTTCTACCAGAGAGACTACATCTCCCATTCCTAGAATACGGTCAGCCATACGTTCTGGATAGAAAATGTCGATCGCCTCCATTTTTTCTCCAGTACCTATAAATTTAATAGGCTTATCTACTACAGATTTGATCGATAACGCAGCACCACCACGGGTATCACCATCTAGTTTTGTAAGAACAACACCGTCAAAGTTCAAAATATCATTAAAAGCCTTTGCCGTATTTACAGCATCTTGACCGGTCATGGAATCCACCACAAATAAGGTTTCCTGAGGTTGAATTGCTGCGTGAACATCTGCAATTTCCTTCATCATTAGCTCGTCTACCGCAAGACGACCTGCTGTATCTATGATCACAGCATTAAAACCGTTTTCTTTTGCATAGGCAATTGCCGCTTGAGAAATCTTTACGGGATTCTTCTCTTCGCGATTAGAAAACACTTCAACTCCTACACTTTCTCCTACTACATGCAATTGATCTATTGCCGCAGGGCGATAAATATCACAAGCTACTAGGAGTGTTTTTTTACTCTTTTTAGTTTTTAGGTAATTAGCTAGTTTACCAGAAAAAGTAGTCTTACCAGATCCTTGAAGACCAGACATAAGAATTACGGTAGGATTACCACTTAGATTAATCCCAGCGGCATCTCCTCCCATAAGGGCTGTGAGCTCATCTTTTACTATTTTGGTAAGAAGTTGGCCAGGTTTCAGTGTGGTAAGTACCCCTTGACCTAATGCTTTCTCTTTTGCACGAGCCGTAAAATCCTTAGCGATTTTATAGTTCACATCGGCATCTACGAGAGCGCGACGTATTTCTTTAAGAGTATCTGCAACGTTTACCTCGGTAATGCTTCCGTGTCCCTTAAGGACGTGCATGGCTTTATCGAGTTTGTCAGTTAAATTATCAAACATATTTTTGACTCATTTTTTGAAGACTGCAAAGATAGTATTTCAGAGGTTTATCTTCAAGGTTTTCATTTGGTTTGTGATCTAGTTGTTGAATACCGTTTTTGTTTTGCAGGAGTGGGGCATCAGCTTATTGTTTTGTTCCGCTTTCGCGAAAGCGGAATTACAATAATCTATTAAAAATTTTACATTTTACTTTTTGTGTAAATGATTCATGACTACTACATGAGGAAAAGTGATACCGCCTAAAAAAGCAATAATAGTAGAGAGAAAAAGTGTAGTGTAATCCTTCAAGAAATAATAGAGTACGCTTAGAAATACCAGAGCGGCTATCCAATAGAGTAAAGAATTTAACATGTATTTTTTAATAGAAAAATTAGAGACGGTTCCTTCTAAAAATACAATTTGACTATGGATAGATGGAATGCTGTGCCATAGGATAAAATAAATAGCAAATCCCCATAATAAACTAGCGGTTTGAAATATGGCATATATAAGGACTAAATAAAAGATTTCTCGTCCTATGGTTTTCAACGATAAGGGCGATAGCACTTTTATAGAAGTTAACGCCAATAGTGCTACTGAGGCGATCAAAGGATACAATAGTGTTGTGTAGGAAATTTGTACATTTATGAGGTCATTTATGATGAGTACGCTCTCTTTATGGTGTATTAATAATAAGGTAAGTATAATACTAAAGCCATAAGAAAATAGAAATATACGAGATAACCAAGATGTAGCTAAATCGTATTTTTCAAAATGTTCCTGTCCAAAATGGTAACCACTTATCAAAAGGAATAGGGTTAAAACTATTTCTGGCACAAAGAAAAATAAGGCAAATCCAGCAAGAACTATCAGTGTATACAACGATATAAAGAGGATTATTTTTTTTAAACTCAATCTTTTAGAGTTAAAATAAATTTTCAGATCATTTGCTCCATGTCCTACTCCTATGGTTAAAATTAAAAAATAACTGAGCGCAAATTCCATATAATCAGGTATTTGTATGGATACCCATAAGGCAAAAAAGCTTAGTACCATAATGATATCGTACAAGTGAAATTTCTTAGACATTTATTTTGTTCAATTTTAACATTGTAAAGTTAAACAATATTAATTCTGATTGTGTATCTTTACGGGAATATAAAAACCAATAAATATGATTAATTTACTTTTAAATCTTGAGGTGGCCAAAATGGCCACAAATGACTACGTAGGCTTTACGTTTTTCATTGGAAGCATGGCCATGATGGCAGCAAGTGCTTTTTTCTTTTTGTCCTTGAGTCAATTTGACAGCAAGTGGCGAACTTCTGTATTAGTTTCAGGTTTAATTACCTTTATTGCAGCAGTACATTACTTTTACATGAGAGATTATTATGCTGCTTTCAGCGAGTCTCCTACATTCTTCAGATATGTAGACTGGACACTAACAGTGCCGCTTATGTGTGTTGAGTTTTACTTAATCCTTAAAGTTGCTGGTGCAAAGCTCGGACTTATGTGGAAGTTGATTTTCTTGTCTGTAGTAATGCTTGTAACTGGATATTTCGGTGAAGTTGTTGCGATAGGAAACCCTACTGCTCAGTGGATTTGGGGTCTTGCTTCAGGAATTGCTTACTTTATTATAGTTTACATCATATGGTTTGGTGAGGCTAAGAAACTTGCTGTTGCAGCTGGCGGTGCCGTATTGAAAGCACACAACGTGTTATGCTGGTTTGTACTGGTAGGATGGGCTATTTACCCACTTGGTTACATTTTAGGTACTGAGGGCGGTCTATTTGGTTTACAATTAGTAGAAGATCCAAAAGTAGCTCAAGAGGCTATGGATGTTGTTTACAACATCGGTGATGCTATTAACAAAATAGGTTTCGGTCTTGTGATCTTCGGTCTAGCCGTTGCATCTACTAAGAAATCAGAAGCATAGTAACTATTGACTTTATTATAGTCATAAATGGCTCCTTGTAAAAGGAGCCATTTTTTTATGCTTTTTATTCATGTTTTGATATCCTCAGAAAAAATACGGACGTCCAATGGAGTTATTTCTTTCTTTGGATGTGCACCTAAAGCAAAGCCCATTGAACTTTATTGGATAGTCTTTACTATGGCGTTGGGATGGGATAGGTAGTTTATATAACTTCTAATTCAAAAACTAGAACTTATCTGATAAGTGATTGGTTTTTATGGACTCTCAGGTGGAAATTGCTCAGATTTGAGCAAACACTGTTGACCTCTAGTAGTACAGGATGTTTGAAGTAAGTATGCTACAGTTAGTAAGGATTGTGTTCGAGCTGTACGACCATGGCTTCAGGGAAGTATAGGTGTTATTCGATCCAAGCTTTAGCTTTTCTATTTATTTTAGGGTACGCTATTCGATGTTTTAACTTTCATAAGAGATAAGTGTTTCAAATAAGTCTAAAAAAAAGCCCATTGAGAAAATCTCAATGGGCTTTACTGTATAATAGAAGTGAGGATTAGTGGATCTCCACTACTTCTAGTTCAAATACCAGGTCTTGACCTGCAAGTGGATGGTTTGCATCTACTATAATATGATCTTCTTCTACTTGCGCAACACGTAACTGACGTTCTGTGCCATCAGGGTTTTTTGAAACAAGTCCCATTCCTACCTCCGGTTTAATTTCTTGTGGTAATTGAGTTCTTTCAACTTTATGGAAAAGCTCTTCCATGATTTCTCCATAAGCTTCTTCTTTAGGGATTTCAATAGTTTTCTTCTCGTTTACTTTCATATCAACAAGGCCTTTTTCAAAACCTGGTATCAACGCTCCCTGACCTAATTGAGCTTCTAAGGGCTCTTTTTCGGCAGAAGTATCAAATACTTGTCCGTTTGCTTTTAATTTTCCTGTGTAATGCACCTTTACAGTGTCATTTGCTTTAACTTGACTCATAAAATTGTTATTTTTTGTATCGGCTACAAAGGTATGGTTTGTAAATACTTATCAAAGTTTAAAGCCCTTTAATGCTGTTATATTAAGAAAGGCTTAACGATTACACCGGTAAAAACTCAAATATAACAGATGACCCATTTTTTTTTAATCAACCAAACCAGTCTAATGTCGAGCTCTTACATTTATTAAATTCGCTTATCTCCAATTCTAAGGAGCAAATTTTTGCTTTCAGGGCGGTAACAACCCATCTGAAGCGACCGCAAAAATGGCAGTCGTCTGTAGGAATGCTCTGATGAATCACTTCAAAACACATATTTAAAGGCCATAAAATGGGTGCCATATGATCTTAGAGTGGGGCATTAATCCTGTAGAGGGTGATAGTGGCAGAAGGCCTATATCTTCTTTATCAAAATTAAAATGAAGATCTGTTTTAATAATACGTGTGCTCTTATCCAGTTGGTCAGGTAACGGATCCAAGTGGTGTTCATTTAGCCCCTAAACTATATGTTATGCTGTTGCAGGACTTTTCATATTGCGCAAAAGGCTCCAAAACATTAAAATCCAAACCAAAAAAGCAAAGGTCATTGGTATTAAAATTTGCTTTTATGGCTTGGAGTATTTTAGGGTTTATTTTATAAATTAATGCTCGTCATGATCCAATACAAGATAAATGACAAGTAGGTCAGCAAAATCTGTGTTATCTGAGAATCTGTAACCGACATTAGGTTAAAGAAACCCCATGTTTTCTTTCATGTGAACGATCGCTTCAATAAATTAAAAATGCATTTATCTAGTGGAATAGCCGCTTTATTTTTTTAATGTGCCAGTTGCTGAGTAGCCCCAGTCCGAATATCCATTTCCATCTTCATTAGACACGTGTCTGGTATGATATATAGAAAGTTCGTCTTCTGATGTCCAAGAAAGGGAGTAGAATTGAGTCTCTGTCCATACACCACCAGTATCCATCCAGAATGCGTTGAGCTGTCCACCATAACCTTTGCTCATCATGACTTCTTTGGAAAAATCTTTTATAAGATCTCCATCGTCATCTGTTCTAGTCATGTAGACGTTATTTTCTTCTACAAATAGTCTTACAAAGACTGTCCCACCGTCGGCTTTATTTAAAGTTCCTTCCCAAAGTCCATCAAAGTCCTTTGCTTGAGCAAACGCACTGCCTATACCTGCGCACAGAAGCAATGCAGTAAAAATCCATTTTTTCATAATTAAATAAGTTTGTTATCAGGTAAAGCTAAGCATGTTATATTTAAATGCAAATACCCCATATGGGGTATTTTACACCGTTTTATTAGAGGTACGCACCAGAAGAATAGGTCAATTCATAACTGTGTGTGTAAATTTCAAATACAATCCCGAAAGGGTCTTCTACATAGCACATTTTGTAAGGCTTGTTATCGGGATAGTAGGCTCGTATAGGCATTCGCTGCTTGCCACCTGCAGCTACAATTTTAGTTACTAATGTTTCTATATCTGGATCTTGAATACAAAAGTGAAAGAGTCCGGTATTAAAAGGATTGAAATCAGGAGCTTTTTTAATACCAAAAGGGAAGGAAAATAATTCTATTCCTATTCCATCAGAGGTAGAGAGATGTGCGATTTCAAACTCTTCCCAATCGTTACCAAAGACATCAATACACATTTGACCTATGGCTGTGTCTGTTTCTTTTTTCACTTTAGAAGGTTGCATGATCACGTACCACCCCAGTATTTCAGAATAGAACTTTACGGCTTTGTGAATATCAGGTACTGTGATTCCTATATGAGAAAATGATTTTGGATAATTTTTATTAGAAGACATATGGAGTTTTTAGAAGTGCAAAATAAGTATATATTTGCCTTATGTGCAATAACTTACTTTTAAGTAATATACGTACTTAAAAGAGTAAAATACACAATATCAAATTATTATAGAATAAAAATGAATCAAAATAAGTACTGCCATTTAAATTAAACCATGAAGTTAATAGGTACCAAGTGGAAGCCTTTAGTTTTATTTCACCTTTTGGAGGCTCCTTTACCTTCTGGAATGCTACAGAAAAAAGTTCCAGGAATTTCTAATAAAATGTTTACCCAGACGGTTAGAGAATTGGAAAAAGATGTCTTGATAAGCAGGGAAGTCTTTCCAGTAGTTCCACCTAAAGGAGAATACCAACTTACAGAACGAGGTAAAACTTTGAAAAGCATATTAAATGCATTGGATAAATGGGGAACTCAAAACCAGAACCAAGAATAGTAAAGGGTTCTATCCCATATTACAAATACAGATATCATTAGATAGGGCAGTACATAAAAAAATGTCTTCTAACTATTTTTTGTGTTAGATGAAGTTTTAAGTTTATCCCTTGTCTGTTCATAGTATATCCTAGTAAATACTTCCCCAAATGAGTCATAAGGTTTGGTTGTCTCAAATAAAAGAGTCATTTTGGCTCTTGT
The DNA here is from genome assembly GCF_012974865.1 of Nonlabens sp. Ci31. NCBI lineage: Bacteria > Pseudomonadati > Bacteroidota > Flavobacteriia > Flavobacteriales > Flavobacteriaceae > Nonlabens > Nonlabens sp. Ci31. The sequence goes on from NZ_CP043633.1 coordinate 2,102,308, forward strand.
AACAAATATTATTTTTTGTTGATCATCACTCCTTTCAAGACCCTTACCATCTCTTTAATTTATTACGTGATTTTTTATAACTAGGGAGGGGTGGTGTTGTCTCTTTTTTTGGATTATGGGTATTCTAATCAGTTTAGGTTTTTAAACGATGACAAAGGTTTTTTTCTGACGTTACCTTTAATTTAAATTTTCCCACACACTACCGTTCCACAGTCTCACTTTATTAGTGCCACTGTCGTAATATATATCTCCTGCTGACGGAGTAATTGGTGCTGTAGCTCTAGGGGTTAAATTGATGATATCGCTTATTTTCAAACCTCCTCTTATTTCCACTTCGTCAGTATCAAATTTCCCATATATTAAAGGATCATCATTAGGGTTGTTTTGAATAATAAGGGTATTGCTAGCGGTAGTTTCTCCGTTACCTGCACCAAAACCTATAAAGACATTGTTGTTTCCAGTATTCAAAGCGCCACTAGTAGCTCCTATGTAGGTATTGGAGTTTCCAGCAGCATTATTGCGCCCTGCTGTAGATCCTACAAACACATTTTCATCTCCTACACTAGAATTAAGACCACTGGCGCTGCCTAAAAAAGTATTGCTGAGTCCTGTGGTGTTGGAACTACCTGATGTCTGACCAAAAAAGCTATTATCAGAACCTGAAGTATTTTGGATCCCTGTACGTTCTCCAAAAAAGCTATTTTTTGATCCATCTACATTAGCTACACCACTTTGAGAACCGAAGAAGCTATTTTTTTCTCCTGTGGTATTGCTTTGCCCGCTATTAGCTCCAAAAAAACTGTTGTCTTCACCAGAGATATTGGAGACACCGCTATTAGTTCCTATAAAGGTGGATCTCGTCGTAATGGTATTATCGTTTGCTTCTCCAGCATTTTCTCCTATAAATACGGATTCCCCTGTATTTAAAAAATCGATCTGTCCCCTTTGAGTAAATCTGAAAAACAAAGTGTTGTTGGTTTTGATATCCAGATCCTGTGTGTCTGTGGTTCCTATAAAATTCACACCGTTTACCGTACCGGCATTACCATTTAAACTCCAGTCTCTAGCTTCTGTACCACTAGTTACCAAACGAACCCATTGGGTACTGTCCCAATAATAAAAACCTGCAGTTACATCGCTTACTGTCGCGGTGTTGTACACCAACAAGCTTTCAATGTTTCCATTTGCAATGGTAAGGGCGTCATTGGTTCCTGTAAGCGCTAATCTAGGTATGAGTATCCCGGTATTTCCAGATACGACGTCTAGTGAAGAAGACTCGCTAGGAGTTGCTGTGTTCAAACCTACTTGTGCTATTAGGCTGCTAGAGCCTAATAAGAACAACAGCAATAGCATGCATTGGATTTGAAACTGCTTTGGCTGGTAAGTACATATATTTAAGTTCATAATCTAGTAGTATTAATTAAGTGATTCCCAAACAGAACCCGTCCATACTTTTAATTTATTATCTCTGGAATCGTAATACATATCTCCAGTATTAGGCGCTGATGGAATTTGAGCTTTAGGTGATAAGTTTAATTTATTTTGAATGATCAATCGTCCATTTATCTGAAGGGTATTGGCTTGAAAATCTCCATATATAAGGGACGTATCTAGGTTGTCATTTTGAAGTACAAAAAGGTCATTGGCGTTAGAGACCAAACCATCTGCATAATGACCAATAAAAATATTGCCCTGACCTGTGTTTGTAGCGCCTGTGTAACTCCCTAAAAAGGTATTGTAGTTAGATGACGTATTCACCACACCAGCGCTTTTACCAATAAAGACATTGTAGTTACCTTGATTTAAAGCAAAGCCACTGTTCTCACCAATGAATAGGTTGTGATTCCCTGTGACATTAGATAATCCTGCCGCATTTCCATAGAAATTATTGTAAATTCCTTTTGTGTTTTGGTTTCCGCTGCGCTCTCCGAAGAAGCTATTTCCTCCAACGCCACAAGCGATTAAGTTGATTAGCGTAGGAAGATCGTTATTGTTATTAGAACCGGAGAGATCACTTACTGTTTGAGTACCGCTTGTTCCTTCTGCAGTTGCTTGATTGGTTATAAAGCCAGCATCTATATCTGTTTGAGTAATGCTATAAGTACCAGTATACACCCAAGTTTCCGTTGTATCTAACTCGCCATTGCCATCTGTATCGCCATTGACAAAATTAATAACAGGCACTTCTACATCTGTAAGACTTACAGCTGTTAAACTGGAGTTCCCTAGGTTGTTCACTTGAAAAGTATAAGTAAGCGTCTCTAATACATTTGTACAACCGTTGCCATTAGTATCATTAAAAGTCGCTGTTCTGACTAATGCCAAGTTTGGCAGTAGTACGCTAAGTGTTGCCGATTGTACCTCACGTGCACAAACATAATCCACGTGTGTAATGACTAGGAAGTATTGTTGCCCATCTAAGGCTTCGGTTGCTGTAATATTTAAACTGGCATTCGTTTCTAGAGCTATAGGAGTACCTCCCGCATCTGGGTCGTCTAGATACCACTGATATCTGATTCCAGCATTTGCATTACCTGGTGTGGTATAACTAGGTGTTGTGGCAGGTGCTGTACCTACAAATGTGGTCGTCTCGTCTCCAAGAGCGGTAACGCTAAAGGTTGCTGTAGCTCCATTATTTACGGTTTGGTTTGCTGCTGCAACTGTTATGTTGAGTTGGGTAGCGGTGTATTCGTTACCGCTAATGCCATTATAGCCACCTGTTCCACCTGTTACCAGACCGTCAGTGTCAAAACCTGTACCGTCTAAAACACCGTCATTATTAGCGTCTACTCCTCCTGATTCTACCACATCGAAGCAGCCATCATTATCAGAGTCAAGATCTAAGGAGTCGACAATACCGTCTAAGTCTGTATCTCCGACCGTTTGTTCTATTTGAAAAGTTAAATCTCCGTCATTATCATTATAATTATTGTCGGCAAAAACCACGTATATTTCTCCTGATACTGTTGGGGTAACTGCAATAACATTGCTAACGGCAAAAACTTCTCCTAACAATTCATCCACTCCGGGGTTGTATTGCCCATTCCCATTGGTATCCACCATGGCTAAAAATCGCAAACGATTGGTATAGTCGGCAGCTACCAAATTTGCAAAAGCAAGGTTAACTGAATTGGAGGGTGCACTTGTATAGTTATCGGTAGAGCTATACCAATTTCCATCTAAATCAACCCATCTGTCATTATTGTCAAAAATATACTTTAAAAGGGATGAACCGTTATGTGGTCCACCGTTTACAACTGCAGAGCCTATGGATGAGGTAGGGGCTAAAAACTCGATAGTAGAACCAGCGGTAATAGAAACACCAGAGGATTGCCATGCTACAGTAGCAGTACTAAAGCTTGAAGATGTGGAAAGCACTACCACTTGATTTTCATTAGTATCTAGTATACCATCATTATCGTCGTCTAAATCACAAATATCGGAGACACCATCTCCATCGGTGTCTAGGTTGTTTGAAATAGCAGAGTCACATTCATCATTTGAAGCATCACGGTAATCGTAATCAATAGTGAGTGCGATAGCATTACCACCGCCTGGATTTACATCGTTATCACCATCTAATAAAGTGAATAAGCCACTAGTATAAGCGTTTCCATTTACATCGGTATAGTCGTCTACGGATTCCGAATCGTTAGAAAGGCCATTAGCGCCTACTCCATTTGCAGGGATAGGTCTGATTGTAAAACTTTCATCTATATCATTAATTCCATCATTGTCAGAATCAGTGTCGATGTAGTCTAAATCATCAGTACCGTCTGTATTTACAGGAGTTAAACCAGTAGAACCTGTGCCGTCTGGGTTTCCGTTTGGTGTGGCATCATAGGCATTATCTAGCCCATCATTATCATTATCAAGACCTGTAGGCGAAATGTATCCTGCTGTGGTTTGGGCTTCTATGTTATCTGGAATACCATCATTGTCGGAGTCTAGGTCTAAACTGTTTCTGACGCCATCGTTATCCGAGTCTTCTGATATGGGCAAGCTGCAGGCGTTGGCTATACGAATACTATGGTTATTAATACTACCACCAGTAGATGCTGTAAAACCAAAATACACATTTGATTCCCCTGCAAAGAAATTGGTTATCAAATCAGCAGTATAAGAATCGCTATATACATTGTCAAACAAGTAAGAAAGTGACTGAGTACTGGCATTCCATGAAATATCTATGGTATGCCATTGTCCATCTTCTATATTACCTGAAGCACCTAAGGCTACATTTGGTCTTAATATTGTATTTGGAGCAGCCTGATCTGTATCCCAGAAGGTTGCATGATCTGCTGCGATGTCTGGATGAGTAGGAGAATTGTTAAATGTATCGAATTCAATAGCAATACCATTTTGAATACCTCCAGAACCAATAGCTACACCGGTATTTCCAACCACATTATTCCCTAAAGGGTCATTGTGAAAGGTAACGGCTATACCATCAGCTCCGTCGTTATTGGTTCCAAAATTGGCTTCAAAGCTTAAAGTAAAGCTTTCATTAAAATTTATTCTACCAAAAGACCAAGCCTGCCCGCTTTGATTGTTTAGATTGGGTGTAAGTTGAAACTCGTTGACTGAAGTTTCTGAGGCGTTTCCTGTAATATTAAAGTATTCTGAAACATTGCCTGTCAAATTCTTTTCTTCACAATCTAAGATCCCATCATTATCGTCGTCTATGTCGCAGCTGCTATTAATACCGTCTCCATCTGGGTCGTTTGCGGTTACGGTTCCTGCTATTGCTCCATTAGTACAAGGATCTGTTAGAACTATATTGTCAAAAAACATATCTTCACTTCCAGAGTCATTACTAGTGAGTATTCTGATCCATGTATTTGTGTTACCGCCAATTATATTGAGTGAAACGGAACCTGTGTTATTCTCATTCGTGCCACAAGGAGCGGTTAAGGTTTGTAAAGTTGTATAAGATCCTCCATTATCGTAAGAAACTTGAAAAAACGTTTGATCTCCTGATTCAAAACCACTACTTGAATCATCACAATTCCAGTCTGCTGTCCAGATAACAGAAGAATAGCCGCTTAAGTCTATTCTTCGAGCAAAGGATCTGTCTGCCCCACCGTTAGAAAACGCTCTACCCCCAATAACTGAAGGGGTCCCAGTAGTAGTCCAAGAAGCAGTTGCCCAACCGGTACCACCAGAAAAGTTATTTGATGAAAAATTATCGGAAGCTACAGGTCCTTGTAAGTTGTATAGGTAACTAGAAATAACTAATGGTGAAGTTGACTGGTTTCCAACTTCTAAAATCCAATCACCAGCTGCACCGGTAAGATTGGTAGAGGCTGCAATAGGAATACCGAGCTGAGTTTCTAGATAGGTGACTGCATTTTTTCCTTTTTCGCCTTGAGCAAAATGGCAACCGTATATATAAAGGTATTCTTTGTCTTTTAGCAGATCGTTCTTTTGCAACCAGTTTTCAATTGCTGGTGCATCTAGCCACTTATGGTTTATAAAAAGTTCTCCTGGACGGCCATGAGAGAATAAGTAAAAGCCTAATTCATCTTTTGGCAGGGCATTTTTTAACAGATCGCTATCTAATAGGGAAGGGTCTATATAATTATTTAATATGGAATTGGTATGCTGGTAAGTAGTTACAGCACTTGAATTAATGGTATACAAGAGGACTGTAATTAAAGACAATAGTGCCCTTTCTACCGAATATTTAAAATAATTCCCCTCCATTATTGTAAATTATTTAGAGTTGTCTAACTATTTGTTATCTGACAACTAGTAAGTTAGCAAAAATACTGGTTTTTTAACTAAATAATATGTAAAAATTAATGCTAAAATGAAATAAACATTGTAGATAAACGGTTATAATTGTCCTTTAAGGGATTCGTTATCAAATGATAAAAAGTTAGAACTTCTTCTTCTGCGGTATTAAGCTTTTCATCATCTCCGATAAAATTAAATAGCTAAGGTAGATTTAGTGATTGCTATAAAGATAGGATAGGAGTGTAGGTATTGGAAGGTATTTTGCTTTCCCGCCTGCCGGCAGGGGTGGCGCGAAAACTGGATTCCAATCGTTCTTAAGAAAGTCTAAATCTTTTGGAGCGTATATTCATAAATATAGCTTGTCTTAAAGCAGTCCTATTCTTGGTTGGGGTGCTCATCCGGGATATATACTAGAACAGTATTTAAGGAATAAGCATACTTCTTTTTATAACTATAGGTATCCAATTATTCTAATCAGTTTAGGTTTTTAAACGATGATAAAGGTTTTTTTCTGACGTTATCTTTAATTTAAATTTTCCCACACACTACCGTTCCACAGTCTCACTTTATTAGTGCCACTGTCGTAATATATATCTCCTGCTGACGGAGTAATTGGTGCTGTAGCTCTAGGGGTTAAATTGATGATATCGCTTATTTTCAAACCTCCTCTTATTTCCACTTCGTCAGTATCAAATTTCCCATAT